>SYMJ01000158.1 GCA_005805505.1 Verrucomicrobiales bacterium
GCTTGAGAAGATCCGCTTCGGCGGGCAAATTAGTGCTACGCACCGCAAATCTTGAACACGGGCCGTAAAAATAAACCAGTCAAAATACAAACGAGCCCGGTTCACAAACAAATATTCAAATGCAGATGAATCAGCCCTGGCACATCCCTGAGGCAACGATCACCTCACGGCAGGAACGAGCAAATGTACTCGCAAATCCCGCTCGAGACTTCGATGTCAAAGCCAGATTTGGCGGGGACATCAAAGAACGAACCGGCAGCAACCGATCGGGTTTGCTCGGTTCCATCCAGACGGATGACGCAGTGGCCGGCCACAATTTCCATCCGCTCAGCCTGGTCGGTTCCAAAGTGGAACTTGCCGGGATAGATCAGACCCAGGGTCTTCTTGGCACCGTCAGAAAAACGGATCGTGTGAGACACCACCTTGCCCTCGAAATAGACATTGGCTTTGGCGGTGGCAGTGACGTTGTTGAATTCGCTCGGAATCGACATCGCGGAGAACTTATCCAAAGCCGGATCGCGCTTCAATGGCCAAGTCACAACCCAGGCAAGCTCTCTAATCTCTACAATCTCGGTTGTCTTTATGTGTTTACAACCATCAAGAAGCCCCAATAGCCTTCCTGCACTTCAGGGAGATGGGCCACCAAAGAAATAATGTACTGCCGGGATTCGGGATAACGATGGGCTATTCCATCGTCTACCTGAGCCTTGTTGTCCTCATCCCGCTGGCGGGGCTGTTGATCCGCGTCACTGCGATGAGTTGGGCGGACTTTGTCCGGGTGGCGTTCAGCGATCGGGCCTTGGCCGCCTACCGACTCACCTTTGGGGCCTCATTCCTCGCCGCCACCATCAACGCGGTGCTCGGCACGCTGCTGGCCTGGGTATTGACCCGTTACCGGTTTCCGGGTCGCAAAATCTTAGATGCCCTGGTCGATTTCCCCTTTGCCCTTCCGACGGCCGTGGCAGGACTCACCTTGGCCAACCTGTTTTCACAAACGGGCTGGCTGGGACAATTTCTGGTGCCGCTCGGACTCCATCTGGCGTACACCACCAGCGGCATCGTTCTAGCCCTGACCTTCGTCAGTTTGCCCTTCGTCGTTCGAACGCTGCAGCCGGTCCTGCAAGAATTTGAGGTCGAGTTGGAGGAGGCCGCCGCCACACTCGGTGCCGGCCGATGGTGCACCTTTCGCCGGGTGGTTTTTCCCACCCTATTGCCAGCCTTGATGACCGGCTTTGCCCTGGCCTTTGCTCGAGCCGTAGGCGAATACGGCTCCGTCCTCTTCATCTCCACAAACAAACCCTACGTCTCCGAAATCACCCCTCAGGTCATTATGGGTTGGTTAGACCAATTCGAGTACGCCAATGCCATGGCCGTGGCTGTGGTGATGCTCAGCGCGTCCTTCGCCATCCTCATCACCATCAACCTGCTCGAACGCTGGGCGAGTCGGTTTCAACGCTGACCATGGCTGGAGGCATTCCCAGAGGCCCCATGGCGGCCGCAAATAGCAAATCCCGCCGAGGCATTGAAGAACCGGTGCTCATCCGCAGGATTCTCATCGGGATCGCCGTCGGATTCGTCGGAGTGTTCCTCCTGCTGCCCTTGGCCAATGTCTTTGCGCAGGCCTTTGCCAAGGGGTGGGGCGCTTATCTCCAATCCCTTCAACAGCCCGACACTCGGTCGGCGGTGCTGCTGACCCTGCTGGTGTCCGCCATTTGCGTCCCACTGAACCTGGTCTTCGGCGTGATTGCCGCCTGGGCAGTGGCTAAGTTCCAATTCCGAGGTAAAGCACTGCTGATTACCTTGATTGACCTCCCGTTCTCGGTGTCGCCCGTGGTGTCCGGGCTCATCTTTGTGGTGATGTTCGGGGCTCAAGGATATCTGGGGCCCTGGCTCGATTCCAAAGACATACAAATCATCTTCGCCGTCCCAGGCATCGTTCTAGCAACGCTGTTTGTGACCTTCCCCTTCGTCGCTCGGGAACTCATCCCTCTAATGGAAGCCCAGGGCAGCGATGCCGAGCAAGCCGCCCTCACCCTCGGAGCGACCGGATGGCAAACCTTCCGGCATGTCACCTTACCGTCAGTCAAGTGGGGCCTCCTGTACGGGGTCATTCTTTGCAATGCGCGGGCCATGGGAGAATTCGGAGCCGTCTCCGTGGTGAGCGGGCACATTTCGGGACTCACCGAAACCCTGCCCTTGCGCATTGAAAAACTGCACCAGGAATACCAGTCGGTCGGTGCCTTCAGTGCCGCCAGCCTTCTGGCCTTGGTGGCCTTAATCACCCTTGGCCTCAAGACCTGGCTCGAGCGCCGCCAAGCGACCGAACAGGCCTTGGGCCAATCCGATTCCCTTTCCAGTCATGAGCATTGAACTGCGCCAGGTGTCCAAGCGTTTCGGCAGCGTGAGCGCGGTCGAAGATGTGTCGTTGACGGTCGCCGATGGCGAACTCGTCGCCCTGCTCGGACCGAGCGGTGGCGGCAAGACCACCGTGCTGCGGATGATCGCCGGACTGGAAGTACCCACCTCCGGAGATCTGCTCGTCCGCGGTGAACGCGTCAACGACGTGCCCGTCCAGAAGCGCAACATCGGCTTCGTTTTTCAGAGCTACGCCCTCTTCAAGACGATGAGCGTGTTCGACAACGTTGCCTTCGGCCTCAAGATCCGGAACACCCCTCCGGCCGAGATCGAAGCCCGCGTGGACGAACTGCTCAAGCTCTTCGGGCTTGAGGGTCTCGGACGCCGTTTGCCGCACCAATTGTCTGGTGGCCAACGCCAGCGGGTGGCCATCGCCCGAGCGCTTGCGCCGCGGCCTTCCGTGCTGCTGCTCGACGAACCTTTCGGAGCCGTGGATGCCAAGATCCGCCAGGAGTTGCGCGAATGGCTGGTACGCCTCCACCGGGAGCTCCACGTTACCACGATCTTTGTCACTCACGATCAAGAGGAGGCCATGGAGGTCAGCAACCGGATCGTGATCTTCAGTCGGGGCCGGCTCGAACAAATCGGATCCCCGCGCGAGGTCTACGAAGAACCGAAGAATGAATTCGTGGCCCGCTTCATCGGTGTGCTGAACGTGCTGGAATTGACGGTCCGCGGCGGTGCC
>SYMJ01000159.1 GCA_005805505.1 Verrucomicrobiales bacterium
ACCGGGCCGGAGCGAGCGTAGGAACGTCGACACCCTATAATTCCCCTCGCGCGCCGGCGCGAAAGCCCCACCTGTCCCCACGTTCCCTGCGAGCGCAGGCCCGATCCCGCGGAGCGCCCGCTTGCCTGCAGAGACTCCACAGCTATGGTCGCCCGACATGAGTTTCGTCGAGGCCTTCGATGCCTTGCCTTTAGAGGGTTTGATGAGTCAGGCCCGGTCGTCGAATACCGAGCAAGTAGACTCGGTACTCCGGCGCGGCCCGTCGTCGGTCAGTGATTTTGCCACCCTGCTCTCACCCGAGGCCGCCACTCGATTGGAGGAACTGTGCCGGCGGTCCCAAGCCCTCACCCGCCAACGGTTCGGAAAGACCATCCGCCTCTTCGCGCCGCTGTACCTCAGCAACGAGTGCATCAACAACTGCGCCTACTGCGGCTTTTCCCGCGACAACCCCATCCTCCGAGTCACCCTAGCCGAACAAGAAGTGAAACGCGAAGCCCTGGCTTTGGCCGGCCAAGGCTTTCGCAATATCCTGCTAGTGGCCGGAGAGCACCCCAAGTTCGTCTCCAACGGTTACATGGCCGGATGTATTCGAACCCTCCACTCCTTTATCCCTTCTCTGTCGCTGGAAGTCGGGCCGATGGAGACCGCCGACTACTATCCGCTGGTTCAGGCCGGCGCCGAAGGATTGGTCGTATACCAAGAAACCTATGACCGGAACGTGTACTCTCAAATGCACACACTCGGTCCCAAACGCGATTTCGACTGGCGACTAGCCACACCCGAGCGGGCTTATTTGGCCGGGTTCCGCCGCCTCGGCATCGGAGCCTTGTACGGTCTGGCCGACTGGCGCCAAGAAGCCATCTCCGTGGCCGCCCACGCCGCCTGGCTGCTCAAGCACTGCTGGAAAGCGCAAGTCACCGTCTCGCTCCCGCGGATTCGCCCCTGCGCCGGTGAATTCCAGCCCCTAACCGGATTTCAAGATCGCGACCTAGTCCAGGTAATCACCGCACTGCGCCTGTTCTTGCCCGACGTCGGCCTAGTGCTCTCCACCCGCGAACCAGCCCCGTTGCGCGACGGCCTGCTGCCCTTGGGCATCACCCACGCCAGCGCCGGCAGCCACACCGAACCCGGCGGCTATACCGGAGCCGGCAAGGACGCTATCCATCACACAGTGCGCGGACGCATCGAAGCACTGGCGCCCGATTCACCCGAATGGAAAGCCACCCATGGACGCGCCACCAACGCCACCGGCCAGTTCGACATTGCCGACGACCGCTCGCCCTCCGATGTGGCCGACGTGATCCGCCGCCTGGGCTATGAACCGGTGTGGAAAGACTGGGACGCGGCCTTGTCGGAGTGATCCCTCAGCAACGGTCCTGAAACCGAAGTCGAAGACCCTTCGGGCAAGCCCTCACACCGCAGCCAAACGACCGGCCACGGCCACAGCCACCTGGGCAGCCGTGATCCGATTCAGGCAAGCCAGCGGTTCCGAATGACGGCAAACGGGCTTGAGGCACGGCGCGCAAGCCGGCGGCTGCGGGGCCCGTAGCACGAACTCCACCTGACCATAGGGACCGGTCCTAGAAGGATCGGTAGGACCGAACACCGCCACCACCGGCTTGCCTAGGGCCGCGGCCACATGCATGGGCCCTGTATCATTGGTCACCAGCAGGTCCACACAACGCAAAGCCTCGATCATGCCCGGCAACGTCAGACGACCCGTCAAATCCAAA
Source organism: Verrucomicrobiales bacterium (assembly GCA_005805505.1). Classification (GTDB taxonomy): domain Bacteria; phylum Verrucomicrobiota; class Verrucomicrobiia; order Limisphaerales; family UBA9464; genus SXXZ01. Next base: position 1,734 of record SYMJ01000159.1, read on the forward strand.
CAGCGCCCCGGATCGGCCGACGCCAATGCCCGACCCAGGGCTAAGTCATCAGGCCCTCCAAAAACAGCGATCCGATGCCCCGGGTGGGATCGGGACAAAAGACCCATGAGTTCTACAAACCGAGCCACCGGCCACCGCTTGTTGTCCCAGCGCGCCCCCGGTTGCAGACCGATCCAGCGACCCTGGTTTAACTCGGCAAACTCCTGCCTCAAGCGCTCCGCCGCCGCCTGCCGACGAGGAATCCATTCCCAACCGGTGCGCAGAGGCACTCCCAGATGTGTCAACAGGGCCCGCTGCCAGTCCACAGCATGGGCTTGCGGCGAAGGCCGAGGTACTGATTCGCCCTGGAATAACGGGGCTAATTCTCGCCAGTCCCGCACCCCGACATACCGAGTACCAGCACTGGCACACGCCCGGCCAAACAACGCTGAGCGGGCCAAGCCTTGGAGGTCCAGGATCCAGTCGTAGCGCTCTGATCGGAGCTGGCGCACCCAGCGAAACACCGAGGGCCAATGACGCGGCTTGGCCCAATCTTTCCGGTCGAAGGGAACGAGACGACGCAAATCGGGATCGCCCTCGAGGAGCGGCATCAGCCCACGGAGAATCCACCAATCTATCTGAGCCTCCGGAAACTCAAGCCGCAGAAGCCGCAGCACGGGAAGTGCGTGGATGATGTCTCCCAGGGAACTTGGCTTGAGGATAAGGATCTTCACGCGACCACAGGAACCCAAACCATCAACTACAGAAGCCTTTAGCGAGCCTGAAATCAAACTGCTTCAATCGAACAGCTCGCCCCCAAAACCTGCCAAAAAAACTCAGCGGCCGGATGCCAGTCGATGAGCTAATCGAGGCGGGAGTCCCGCGTCCAAGATCTTTTTCTGGGTCGTCGGAATATCGTATTCGAGGCGACGCAGCTCCACGGTCTGGGTCGGGAAATCGTACACCACGTAAGCCGCACGGGGGTCGCCGTCACGCGGCTGACCGACGCTGCCCACATTGATGAAATACTTACGACCTGGTTCGATCTTCAGCTTCGAGTACTGCCCACCGCGCACTCCGGTATCACGAATGAAGGCCACCGGCACGTGAGTGTGACCGAAGAAGCACAACTGAGTGTTCTGGTAGGTGAAGCTCGCAGCAGCCTCCAGCTTCTCGAACACGTAACCCCATCGCTGGGGGCCATCCAAAGTCGCATGGACGATGGAAAAATTGGCCACCAGACGGAAATATTTAAGTTCCCTCAACCACTTGCGGTCGTCGTCCGTCAATTGGGAACGGCTCCAAGCCACCGCCTCGGCTGCGGCGTCGTTGAAACCCTCGGGGTCTTCATCGAGGCCGATGTATTCGTCATGGTTGCCCTTGACCGTGGGAATGTTCATCCCGCGCACGATGTCGAGGCACTCCTTCGGGTTGGCACCATATCCGACGACATCGCCCAAACACACGACATGGGTACACTTCTGTTCCTGGATGTCGGCAAGCACCCGCTGGAGACCTTCTAGGTTCCCATGGATGTCAGCTATAATGGCGTACCTCATTCTCGTTTACCGCACGATCTCGAAACCCCGGAAACCGCCCGTGGCCTCGGCCCATGTCACGTCCTCATTGCGAATCATCGGACTCAACCCGCACTCACGGATTGCCTTCCGAAATTCTTCCAACTCGGACCGCTCGCCCTCGGCGACCAGTTCAACCCGTCCATCAAGCAAGTTCCGCACCGTTCCTGATACCTCGAAGCCCGTCGCCTGCCGTTTCGTCTGATACCGAAAACCCACACCTTGTACCCGACCTGAGTACAAGACTTGCATGCGCCAGCGCTTCATGAATATCCCCAACGCCGTGAAACCCACCATTTCCGGGGTTTCTCCCCCCGGAAAGGGGCGAAACTTAGCCACAGCATAGTTGGAAGGTGCAATGAGTATTTCCCCCTTCGGAGATCAAAGACACCCCACCGCCAAAGCCCCAACCGATGTTTGAGGCCAACGACAGCTTGCTGCCCTTCTGCTCCTGCGTAGCCTTACCGGCGTGAAATCCACGCAATGGTTTCGAAACGGGTGCCTCTGGACGCTGGCCTTCAGCCTGTTCTCTTCTGTGCTCTTGGCCGAGGGGCCTCTCGACCGCCTGACGGCCCTGGCGGCGACCACGCCCGACATCACCCTTCGACTGGATGTGCTGCGAGGCATGGATGCCGCCCTACGCGGACGGAACGGAGTGACTGCTCCGACTGGTTGGAACGAGTTGGAGTCCACACTGGCTGCAGCACCCGACGCGGAGACCCGGCGACTGGCTCGGAATCTGGGTACCGTCTTCGGAAGTGCCCGGGCCTTAAATTCTCTGCGCGCCATCGCCTCGGATTCCAACGCCGCCTCCGCGGACCGCGCCGCAGCCTTGGAGACCCTGCTCCGAACCCGAGATGCAGCCCTGGTGCCTCTCCTCCAAAAGCTCACCACCGAACCCGGCATCCGGGCCACCGCGCTGCGCGGCCTGGCCGGGTTCGACGACGTCAAGACCCCCTCCGTGCTCCTGGCCGGATTCTCGCAATTCACTGCCGCCGAACAGCGAGACGCCCTGAACACCCTCGCCTCCCGATCCACCTACGCTCGCCCCCTGGTAGAAGCGGTTCGTGGAGGCTCGGTTCCGAAGGCCGCCTTGACTGCAGACCTCGTCCGCCAGTTGCGCTCGCTCAAAGACCTTACTCTGGCCAGCGACCTGACTCAGATCTGGGGGGTGATGAAAGAAACTAGCCCAGACATGAAGGCCGAGGTGGAACGGGTAAAGCGGCTCTACGGGGCCGGTGGATCTCAACCCGGCGACGGCCCCCGGGGTCGCGTAGTTTTTAATCAAATTTGCGCCCAGTGCCACCACCTCTTTGACAGTGGTGGCGCTGTTGGTCCGGACATCACCGGGGCCAATCGCGCCGATCTCGACTACCTGCTCCAGAATATCCTCTACCCCAACGCGGTGATCCCCAACGAGTACCTGGCATCGACGGTCGAGACGAAGGACGAGCGGGTGCTCACCGGCATGATCAAGACACAGGACGCGAGTGGGATCACCCTGCAAACGGCCAATGAACTGGTCACCCTGCCCCGCTCGGAGATTCGTAAAATCGAGGCCACGGCCATCTCGATGATGCCCGAAGGCCTCATCGCCAACCTCACGGAACAGCAGACCCGGGACCTCCTCTATTACCTGAGCCGGCCCGGTCAGGTGCCGTTGCCCGCCGGTTCAAAGTGACCGGCCGCCAACCAGAGCCGCCACCGCTCGATTAAAGACGATTGCCGCCCAGGGGCCCGACCGGCTTCTGGGTGACCCCCGGACTTTGCAGCACCTTGCTGTAGTCGTCGCAGGCCACCGAATATTGGAAACCCTGACCGGTACCCGCCGCACCGAAACGCCCCCGCTTGTCGAGGGCGATGAAGTTGATGCTGAGGTCGTAGCCCTTGGGGTCCATGGAAGCAATCCGGTGCAACGTGGCCAGGCAGGCTTCGGTCGGAGACATGCCCTGCCGCATGAACTCCACCACCAAGAACGAGCCGCAATAGCGCATCACGTTCTCACCAATGCCGGTGGCGCCAGCGCCACCCACCGCGTTGTCCACGTAAAGCCCGCCACCGATGATGGGGGAATCGCCCACCCGACCCTGAATCTTGTAACCCCAACCGGAGGTGGAACACGCCCCAAAGATATCGCCCGACGGACTCAGCATAAGAAGAGCGATGGTGTCGTGGTTCGGTATCTTGGCCTTCTCAGCCTCCTGCGCCTTCTTCCAGTTTTCCCAAGCCGCCTTCTGACCCGGCGTGACCGCGGGTCCTTCCTCGAACTTTCGCTCACGGGCGAACCGCTGAGCCCCCTCGCCCACCAGCATCACATGGCGGGTTTCCTCCATGACGCGGCGCGCGATGGAGACCGGGTGCTTGAATCCCTCGACCGCAGCCACCGATCCAGCCTTATGTCCCGGACCGGACATGATGCAGGCATCCAACTGGACCACACCATGAGCCGCAGGAATCCCTCCAAGACCCACGCTGGCATTGGAAAGGTCGTCCTCAGCCAATCGCACCCCCTGCTCCACGGCGTCCAAGCCAGATTTTCCAGAACGAAACACCTCTAGGGTGCGGTCGTTGGCAGGCTTGCCGAAGGGCCAGGTTGAAAGGACCAAGGGCGGCTTGGCTCGAGCATCCGCCTCCCGACGGACTTTCGGGCCCAACTTCGAATTGGCAGCGATGAGCGGACCGCCCGCGATGACCGCCAGTGATGAGCCCACGAATGCCCTGCGAGGAATCTTCATGGACCAAAGGCTCTCCAAGAAACGCTCCGATGCAAGCATCCGCAGGCAACTCCTGGAATTTCGCATTTGTTCAGAGCCATGATGGGCCGTTACACTTCCTGCGAAGACTTATGCCGGCCGAGACGCTCATCATCGTACCGACCTACAACGAGCGGGAAAACCTGCCCGAGTTGGTCCGCCGACTTGGCTCACTGCCCGTGCCCGTCGATTTGCTGGTGGTGGACGACAACTCGCCCGACGGCACCGGCCAAATCGCCGATGAACTGGCCTCGAAAAACCCTTGGGTCCATGTGCTGCACCGCACAGTGAAAGACGGTCTGGGTCGCGCCTATGTGGCAGGGTTTCAGTGGGCCTTGAGCCGGGATTATCAGTTCATCTTCGAGATGGATGCCGACTTCTCCCACAATCCGGCGGACATCCCCCGCTTTCTCCAAACGGCCCAGGAACAGAAGGCAGATTTGGTGCTGGGTTCACGCTACTCGGGTGGCATTCGCGTCATCAATTGGCCGCTGCCCCGACTGCTGCTCTCCCTCTGGGGCGGCTTCTACACCCGAATGATCACCGGCATGCCCTTCAGCGACCCGACCGGAGGCTTCAAATGCTTCCGACGGGAGACGTTGGCAGCCATCGATGTCAGTTCGGTCACAGCCAACGGCTACAGTTTCCAAATCGAACTCACCCATCGCATTTGGCGTCGAGGTCTCAAGATCGCCGAGGTTCCCATCATCTTCACCGATCGGGAGCAGGGTGTCTCAAAGATGTCACGAGACATCGCCATTGAGGCCGCTTGGATGGTTTGGCGCCTCCTTCTGGAAAATCGCTTCCGTCGGCAGCCCGACACGACGATTCACTGACCGTGGACAGATCACGAGTCCCCCTTGGCACCCCCTGTTACCTGAGGCAAACTCCCGAGGTATGCGTTCGCAATCGCTGACCTTCTTGGAAACCCTCGTCAACACCCCCAGCCCCGTCGGACATGAGACGCGCGGTCTGCGCGTCTGGATGGACTATGCCGGCACTTACGCCGACGAAACCTTCTCCGATGCCTACGGGAACTGCGTGGCGGTGCTCAACAAGGGTGGCGGCCCCCGACTCATGCTTGCCGCCCACGCCGATGAGATCGCCATGTCGGTGAACTTCATTACCGCAGAGGGGTTTATCCATGTCCGCAGAACCGGCGGCATCGACCCAGCCATTACCAAGGCCCAGCGGGTCACCATCCACACCCGACAAGGTCCGGTTCTTGGCGTCGTCGGCAACGTCGCCCCGCACCTCACCCGCGGCGACAGCGAGCCCAAAGCCCCCAAGATCCACGAACTCTTCATCGACATCGGTGTCGCTTCTAAGGACGCCGCACTGAAACTGGTGCGCATCGGCGATCCGATCACGCTGAATGACCGCTTTGAGATGCTGCGCGGCGATTTGGCTGTCGCGCGCGCCTTCGACAACCGCATCGGAACCTTCGCAGTCGCCGAGACGCTCCGGTTGCTCAAACCCCTGGTTAAGAAGCTGAATGTCGAAGTCTGCGCCGTGGCCAACGTGCAGGAAGAGGTCGGCCTGCTCGGAGCCCGGCAAATCGCCTACTCGCTCAATCCGGAGACCGCCCTGGTGGTGGATGTCACCCACGCCACGGACTACCCCACCGTAGACCAGCGTGCCCATGGCGATATCAAGCTCGGCTGCGGCCCCGCATTGACTCACGGCGGCTGCAACCATCCGGCCGTCATCCAACGCCTCGAGGACGTCGCCGCGAAAAAGAAGATCCCGTTGCAGCATGAGGCCATGAGCGCCACCAGCGGCACCGATACCGATGTGATCTTCTGGACCCGCGGAGGCATCCCCAGCGGGCTCATCAGCCTGCCCAACCGCTACATGCACTCACCGGTGGAGATGGTGAACCTCAAGGACCTCGAATTTATCCCCGAGCTGATGGCCGGCTTCGCGCTGTCCATCGCCAAGGGCGAAAAATTCAAGGTGGTGATCTAAAGATCCTGCCACCTCGGGCACCAAGATTACTCCACAGAGGCGGCCTCGAGCTCTGCGAGCTTGGTGGCCGCAGCCTCCCAGTCGGTGCTGACCTTGTGCAAATCGTGACCCACGGCACGGATTTGTTGTTGAATCTCCATGGATCGACCCGGTTTGGTGTAGGTCTCGGGCTTTTCCATCTCGGCCGTCAACTGGACTTGCTTGGCCTCTAGGGAGGCGATGCGTGCTTCCAGGGTGGTGACGTGCTTTTTCTGAAAACCCATCGCCTTGCGAGCCTCCGCCGCCTGCTGCCGACGTTCCTTGGAGGAGGCCGTGATCACCGGTTTTGAGGACACGGCCGGACCACTCTGGGCCGGACGGGCATTGGTCAGACCGTTGCCATTGGAGGACGCGGTCAACGCCACACGCGCCGAGGAGGCCTTGGTCTTCTCGAGGTAATAATCGTAGTCGCCCGCATACGGTGTCAGCACACCACCGCTGATGTGCAGCACGCGGGTAGCAATGGCCCGAATGAAGTACACGTCGTGGCTGATGAAAACGAGAGTCCCGATGAACTCACTCAAGGCGGCCACAAGCGCATCGATGCTGGCAACGTCGAGGTGGGTCGTCGGCTCGTCCATCAACAGCAGGTTGGGCGGATCCAGGAGCAACTTCACCAGAGCCAAGCGAGTCTTCTCACCACCGCTGAGCACGGCTACTTTTTTGAAGACGTCGTCATCCCGGAAGAGGAAACACCCCAGCAGTGATCGGATGTACAAATCGGTCACTCGGGCCGCAGTATCGGAAGCCTCCTCCAGCACGGTGCGCTCGGGCTGGAGCATTTCGGTGCGGTACTGCGAGAAATATCCCACCTTGACACGCAGTCCCAGGTCCCGATCGCCCGCCTGGGGAGTCAGGTTGCCCGCCAGGAGCTTGATGAGCGTGGACTTACCCGAGCCATTGGGCCCGACCAGCACGGTGCGATCTCCCCGCTGCGCCTCGAACTCCAAACCCGTGTAAATGATGTTCTGCCCATAGGCAAAATCGATCCCCTTCAAGGTGATCACCCGCTGACCGCTTTTCTCCGGTTGCGGGAACGCAAAATCGACGGTCGACGCAGCCTGCTCCGGTGCGTTGATCTTCTCCATACGATCGATCTGCTTGAGTTTGGCCTGAGCCCGCGTCGCCGTCGTGTTCTTGGCCCGGAACCGATTCACGAAATCCATCAAGCGCCCAATTTCGCGCTGCTGATTCTTGAAGGCGGCCAATTGCTGCTCCTGCTGCGCCTCGCGTTCGTCCAAAAAGGCGTCGTAGTTACCACAGTAATTGTAGAGTCGCTCGTTACGAATCTCGACGATACCGGTGACCAACTGGTTGAGGAACTCCCGGTCATGCGAGATGACCAAGATCGCCCCCGGGTAGTTCTTCAGATAGCCCTGGAACCAAATCAGGGTCTCAAGATCGAGATGATTGGTGGGCTCATCCAGCATCAGGATGTCCGGTTCATGGACCAACAACCGAGCAAGGTGTGCCCGCATCACCCAGCCACCGGACAATTCGCGCGCCGGCCGATCGAAGTCCGTTTCCCGAAAGGCCAGACCCTTGAGCAGTCGCTTGGCCTTGGCGATGGCGGGACCGTCGGCATAGGAGTGGTAATCATCGTCCGGCTCGGAACCCGGCGCATGCTGACTGGTGGCGATTTCCATCACCGTCTGATCGCCCACGGGCGCGCTTTCCTGAGGCAGGAAACCGACGGTCGTCCCGCGTTGGAACGTCACCAAACCATCATCGGGCTCCTCCAATTGGAGAATCAGTTTGAAGAGCGTGGACTTGCCGGCGCCATTCGGACCCACCAGACCCAAACGGTCCTGACGGTTGAACTGCAGGGACAAATCTGAGAACAGGGTCTTTCCGCCATACCCCTTCGACACATTGGAGACAGTCAGCATTGCTGGAGTCAACTCTAAGCAATAACCCGAAAAAGCGGGACTTGAATTTTTCCAGATAACAATCGTAACGAACGGGCTTTTCGTAAATTCGGTCCACCGTGTTGACAAGACCCTTAACATTCTTCATAAAGCGCGCCGGTTTTGGCGCCTCGGTAGCTCAATGGTAGAGCAGTTGACTCTTAATCAAGTGGTTCTAGGTTCAAGTCCTAGCCGGGGCACCACTTCGTTCTTCTCCATTTCCCCGAAATTCGCTTCCGAAATCTGTCTCAAATCCCTCTAAACT
>SYMJ01000020.1 GCA_005805505.1 Verrucomicrobiales bacterium
GCTGATCAGAAGATCGTGCAGTCCCGGCGTGCGGTCGAAATCGAGACACTTCGGGCACTGGCTGAGGTCGAACCCATCACCAGTCAGGTAGCCCAGTTGGCTGAACTTAAGCGCAACGGTTCCGGGGTGCTTGCGGCTTATGTCCGCAATGTGCGTCTGGCCCTGTATGAGCGCGCGCACCGTATTTTTCTGGAGACCCGCCCATGACCTTCCTCATCGCCTTCGTGCTCTCATTCATCTTTTCCTGGACCTTGGTGCCGATGACCTCTGCGTTGGCGCGCATGCTGGGCGTCTACGTCATCGTTCCAGAACGCCAGTGCGTGGTGTACATGTTGTTCGGCAAGGTCCTCGCGACCATTGATGAGCCCGGAATCCACTTCCTCCTGCCGCGCCTGGGGTTGAGCGCCTTCATTGTCAATTGGCTGGGCTCCCGTCATGTCATCGACATGCGGCTCGACCAGCAGTACCAGCGCAGTCAGCCGGTCAATTCCGAGGAAGGAGCTCCGATGGGTATTGGTATCTGGTTCGAGATGTTTATCAGCGATCCGGTCGCCTACTTGTTCAAGAACGCCGACCCAAGGGGATCCCTGGGTGCTAATGTCAGCAATTCGACGGTGCGTTGCCTGAGCAATCTTCCGCTGAATGCGATGCTCATCAATCGGCACAGCATGAGTTCCACCGTTCGTGATGAGGTTTCTCCTAAGTCGCACGAGTGGGGATATCGCTTGGGTTCGGTCTATATCCGCAAAGTGCACTTCCGGGATGTGGCGATGATACGGCAAATTGAGAGCAAGGTAGTGAACCGACTGCGCCAGGTGACTTCGGCCATCAAGCAGGATGGGGCCAATCAAGTGAGCATCATCACCAGTACCGCCGAACGGCGTGCTGCCATCGAATTTGCAAAGGCTTCGGCCCTCCGTCCGCAACTCGTGGGTGCAGCCCTTAAAGAGGTGTCCCGGGATTCCGAGGTGGCCTCTGCGCTGTTTGCCATCCTAGAGACGCAAAAGGCTCTCGCGGGAAATGGGCGGATTACCCTCATTCCGCCGGGACATTCTCTTTTGGAACAATCGTTGGCAGCCGAAGTGGACGGGGTTTCCGCCGTGGGTGGTGCGGACCGCACCGAGGTGCAACCGGCCGTTCCAGTAGTTGTGGAAACTTCTGGGGCCTAGCCTTTCGCATCGCCACCGGCTACTGGCGTCCTTTGAGACGAGGACGGGTGTCGGGGGGCGGGTTTCGCACTCATTTATCCCCGGTGAGAAATGAAAATCCGTGTCTGGAGGATGATTCTCGGGACCCCGCCGCGCACCACGTTCCTAAGAGACCGGTACTGACTTTGGGCGGTGCGTTCGCTTATAGTGCCTGGCATTGAACCCCGGCCCATCCTCAGCACATCGCTTTTGTTGCCCTCTGATTCGTCGGACGGCCTCATTAAGTTTTTGGATTGGTTGTATTGGAGCTTGGGTGTTTTCCTGCCTTCACGCGGCAGGGGAACCGGTGGCTGCGTTGAAGGCGCAGAAGCGGGTCGCAGTTCTCACCACGGTGTACCGTCACAATTCCCATTCAGATGTTATCGCCAGTCGATTGCTCCTGACGGACATGCTCGACGGCACAGGGAAAGATTCGCCGCTCCAGTTGACCTCTCTCTATGTCGAGCAGCGGCCTCCCAACGACATCAGTCGGCTCTTGGCCGCCTCCCACCGGTTCCGGATCGGAACTAATATCGCCGACGCCCTCACCTTGGGAACGGGCACGTTGGCCGTGGATGGTGTTTTGCTCATCGCCGAGCACGGAGACTATCCCCGGTCTCCCACGGGCAACACCCAGTATCCCAAACGTCGATTCTGGGACGAAATGCTGACGGTCTTTCGGAAAAGTGGCCGAGTGGTGCCGGTCTTTGTAGACAAGCACCTGGCCGACAATTGGGAGGACGCCCGACACATCCACGACACCGCTCGAGAACTGGGCATTCCCCTCATGGCCGGGTCTTCGGTGCCGGGATCTTGGCGAATGCCGCCGGTGGATGTCGCCCGGGGAGAAGCTCTGCAGGAAGTGGTCATTTTAACCTATGGATCGACCGACCATTACGGATTCCACGCGCTGGAATGCCTCCAGGCGGTGGTGGAGCAGCGGCGCGAGGGTGAGACGGGGATCCGGGCTGTGGAATCGCTGCAAGGCGAAGATGTTTGGCGATCCATCCGTCAGGCCAAGGTGGCTCCAGACCTCCTCGCTGGCGCCCTGCGAACTTTGGGTGTCGACCGAGCGTCTGCGGAATCGCTGCAGGCAAAAGTGCCCAAGCCCATCTTGTGGCAAGTGGAGTACTCCGACGGCCTAAAAGCCTCGGTGCTGGAGTTGAATGGGGCGATCCAAGGCTGGGCCGGAGCTTGGCGTGCGAAAACCGGAACAAACGTGGTGGCGACGCAATTTTGGACCCAGGAGGCTCGCCCGGCGGCCCACTTCACTCTGCTTTTGAATGGCATCGAGCGCATGATGCTGGACGGCAAACCCACTTGGAGAGCGGACCGCACGTTGATGACCAGTGGGCTTTTGGATGCCGTGCTGCAGTCGGGCGTGCCGGGTGGTCGGCGCTTGGAGACCCCGTGGTTGAATTGGTCTTACTCACCCTCATGGCGTTGGACCGAACCGCCTCCCCCGCCACCCAGTCGTCCTTGGGGTGAGCAATGATCCTTGTGAAAGAGGCCCATTTGTTTGAGCCGAGCAACATCCGCTGCGACAACAACCTGTTTTGGGTTGGGAATTGCGGGCTTTCTTTTGGCGGTGGTGGGTTTTCCAATGGCCCGAACTATGGGTCCGATTGATTTGTTGCGCTTGAAGGTTCGACCGTTGGAGGAACGACGCAGTCTGACTCGGGTAGAGGATATTCTGATTTCACCGGATCACTCTCCGGCTCCGTTGTCTTCGGCTCAGTTCGACACGGTGGCCCAGATGGTGGCAGCGATTCGGTCGGCTCGAAAAGCGGGGGCCCCCGTGATTCTCATGTATGGGGCTCACCTGATCCGCAATGGCGCCGTGCCGTTGCTGACCGGCTTGATGGAAGGCGGGTTCATTCAGCATCTGGCCACGAATGGCGCAGGAACGATCCACGATTGGGAATACGCTTGGCTGGGCCGATCCACCGAGGGTGTCGAAGAAAATGTCGCAGCGGGAACTTTCGGAACGTGGGATGAGACCGGTCGGAATATCCACATGGCCCTGATGGCCGGAGCCCTGCAAGGACTGGGCTATGGTCCAGCGTTGGGCAAGTTCATCCACGAGGACGGATGTGATTTGCCTGATCCGGAAACCTTGGCTCAGATGGTCAGTCAGTTTCCTTCGGATCCCATGGCTGGGGCTTGTTGCGAATTGCTTTCGGCCATGGCCCGGCATGGGTTGGTCTCCGGTCACCACGCGGTGACGCATTCCTGGAAACACGCCAGTTTGTTGGCTCAGGCGTGGCGGCTGGGTGTGCCGGTGACGGTTCATCCCGGGATTGGATATGATATTATTTCCTGCCATCCGATGTTCAACGGGGCAGTCATCGGGCGCGCGGCCGCTCAGGATTTTCGATCCTTTGCTGGTGCGGTCGAGGCATTGGACGGAGGCGTGGTCTTGTCCATTGGTTCGGCGATCATGGCTCCGCAGGTGTTCGAAAAGAGCCTCAGCTGCGCCCACAATCTTCGTTTCCAACAAGGCCGTGGTCCGGTTTCGGGACACAGTATTTACGTGGTGGATCTTCAGGACGGGGGCGGCTGGGACTGGACGCAAGGAGAGCCTCCCAAGACGAACCCGGCCTACTACTTGAGGTTCTGCAAGAGTTTCTCACGGATGGGGGGCTCTATGCAGTACTTGCAATGCGACAACGCGACCCTCGTGCATCATCTGCATCGGCAATTGGTGGGATCACCCGCGGGCGTGGCATCGGTTTCCGCCTGAGCCACCCGGTGAGTTGCCCGAAGAATACCAAAGCCGTGGAGCGCCCCCTTGGTTGGCAACGGCGTGTTGTAGGCCGCGTGCCCTCACGCGGCGTTCGGCGGGGACGCCGTGTCGGGGGACCCGGCCTACGGGGTGGGCTACTTGGTTGGCAACGGCGAGTTGGCCCGGTGCCCTCACCGGGCGGTCTGGGCTCCGAAAGCGCCGGGGCACATGCTGCCGGCTCGGAGATCCCGCCCTACCTGAGCAGTGTGTGGATGCGGTCCGTCGGTGACACCACGAACCATTCACCCCAATTACCCTGCAATTTCGGGCTGCTCGCTAGGCTCGGTCCTTGACCCGGTTTTTGGTAACCGATTAGGTGGCGGTTCATGAAAGCATTGGTCACCGGCGGTGCCGGGTTCATCGGATCCCATTTGTCGGAGGCCTTGGTGCGCCGGGGGCATCAGGTGGTGGTGCTGGATGATTTTTCGCTCGGCTCTCGCGACAATCTGGCCTGGATCCGCTCGGGCGATCCGGTGGAGGTGCTCGAAGGAGATGTCGGTGACGAAGCCTTGGTAAGGCGCGCCGTGCAGGGGTGCGATTGGGTGTTCCATGAGGCAGCCATGCCGAGTGTGCCACGGTCCATCTCGGAGCCGGTCTCTTCAAATCACACCAATCTCACCGCGGCGGTCCAGTTGTTGGAAGCATCCCGAGCTGCAGGAGTACGCCGATGGGTGTTCGCGTCGTCTTCGGCCATCTACGGCAATAATGAAACCCCGGCTAAACACGAAGGCCTGCCGCCCGAGCCGCTCTCTCCCTACGCCCTGCAAAAATACGCGTCTGAGACCTATGGCCGGATGTTCCATCAGTTCCACGGATTGCCGACCGTGTCTCTGCGGTACTTCAATGTCTTCGGGCCACGGCAGTCCTACGACTCTCCCTATTCCGGTGTCATCGCTCGCTTTTGCACGCAGGCGCTTCGCGGGGAAACACCCATGATTTTCGGCGATGGCCTCCAGACCCGGGATTTCGTCCATGTCTCCAATGTGGTGGAGGCGAATATCGCTGTGGCCGAGGCCCCGGAATCCGCGGTGGCGGGGCGGTTTTTCAACATCGCCTGTGGTGAAGGGATTAGTTTGCTCCGGTTGATGGGGAGTTTGAATGCCATCACCCAGCAACACATTGTTCCCGGCCATCGGGAGTCGCGGGTGGGTGATGTTCGCCATTCGCTGGCGGATATTTCGGCAGCGCGCGACGCGTTTGGTTACAACCCCAAGGTGGGCTGGGATGAGGGACTCAAGGACACGCTGAAGTGGTACCAGCCGTGAGGCCGTAAATCGGTCGACGCAAAAACAGGCCGCCGGGTAGGGCGGCCTGTTTGCTGTAGATGCGCTGAGGGAGCAGGTCTTCTAGCCGGACCGATTCAACTCCAATCGTTCCGGTTGAGGCGGGTCTCCATCGGGAAACGTTCCGTTATTCAGGGCGATAACCCTGCCACGTCCAGACCAGGGTGTCGGCCAGGGTGAGATCGAACACCTTGGAGTCGCAGTGGCCGGTGGCCCGGCTCAAGACGTAGCGGTAGTGGTAGCCTTTGTCCTTCAAGGCGGCGGCGGTGCGTTCACCAGCCATGACCCAATTGTGATAAGTTTCTTCGGGGTCTTTGGCTCGGTTGTCGTTCTCCGAGACATGGGTGAAGAGGCGCAGGGGCTTCTTCGGGCTGTTGGCGATGAGTTTTAGGCTTGAGTGGTATTCCCAGGCACCCAGCGGGAATTTGGCTTCTTCCGCAGCGTCGTCGTCTTGCTGGTCCACAAAGGTTCCGGAGTAAGCGATGACGCGTCGGAACAAGTCCGGCCGAAACCACGCCATAGTCATCGCTGCGGCGCCGCCCGAACTGCATCCCATCGTGGCGCGACCCCAGGGGTTGCTGGTGATGGCCAGTTTTGGATAGGCCGCATGGATGGCCGGATCCGCCAGCACTGCGGGGAACACCTCGTCGTTAATGAATCGCGCGAACCGGTCCGACATCGTGTCGTATTCGAGGCCGCGCTCGCTATTCTTGCCGTCGTTACCCCCGTTTTCGATCGAGACCACGATGAAGGGAGGCAGGCTCCGCTCGGGGTTCTTCGAGATCGTCAGGTTGTCGAGAGCATTGCGGACGAGCTTGAGTTGGCTGGGGCCATCGTGGGTCACCAGAACGGGGGCCGGGGTGCCATCGCGGTAGGCCGCGGGGATGTAAACGAAGATTTTTCGCTCAGTCCGGACGGCTTTTTTCGTGGGCTCCAGCGTGGTGTCGTCGCCGCGGAAGAGTTTGCTGTCGGCCAGTCTTAGTTTGAATTCGAACTGCCGGCCCTTGGGATTGCCCCGATCGGTGAGGTCTGGGTCGATGGGGTAACTGGGGCCAACGACGTGGTGGCCATCGCCCTTGGAGCTCGGATTCTCCGAGTGGTGTCCATGAAAGCAACCGATCCCGGTTGCTAGGCTCAGGAGCAGGATCGGCACCACCCAGGACGGCTGCCACAATAGTAATCGGCGAATCGTAGACATGGTTCTGGTTGTCGCTATCGGCCTTCTTTCTCAAGCGAAATTCGGTCCGTCTTGATGGGATCGGTGTTTTTTTGGGGTTTAAAATCTGCCAAGGGGTGCTTCAGGGGACAGGCTGTTGGGATTCTCTCGATCGGTCGGCCGATCCGGGAATTCCATTGGCAAACCGGCGGACCTGTCCCCGACACTCCGGCATGAAATCGATGACGGGGTATGGGCGGGGAGAATCTTCGGCGGCCGATGCGAAGGTGGTGGTGGAGTTGAAGTCTGTGAACCGTAAGCAATCCGAGTTGGTGGTGATGCTGCCTCCGGATTGGGAGACGCTGGAGAGTCGAATTCGTGAGTCTGTGGCTCGAGTGGTATCCCGGGGGCGGTGTGAAATTCGTGTTTCACTCGATGTTCCCGAGGGGCAAAGCACGGGGAACCGAATTAATCGCGCTGCGGCCCAAGCCTACACTCGAGAATGGTCTGAGGTGGCCGCTGAGCTGGGGCTTTCGGGCGCGGCTGCACAGGTGAGCTTGGAGTTGTTGGCGCGTTGCCCTGGGGTGATGCAAGTGCAGACTCGGGTGGTAGATCCCGAGGCTGCTTGGCCCGGAACGTCTGCTGCACTCGCCGCGGCCCTCGAATCCATGGATTCGATGCGCCGCCGGGAAGGGGAGGCGCTGGAACGCGATTTGGAGGGGCGACTCGGACAAATTCGCTCGGCCCTAGATCGAGTTCGGGCGCTGGCTCCCGACGTGGTGATCCGCTATCGCCAGCAGTTGGCGCAACGATTGCAAGCGGCCGGCTTGGAGGGAGTCACGATCGATGACGAACGGATCTTGCGAGAACTGGTGGTGTTCGCCGATCGCTCAGACATCTCGGAGGAAATCGCCCGCATTGATAGCCATTTCCAGCAGTACGAGGACTGTCGCAAGAGCCGGGAGGCGGTGGGTCGTAAGCTGGATTTCCTGGCCCAGGAGTTTTACCGCGAGATTAACACCATCGGCTCCAAGGCCAATGACGCCCGGATCGCCGTTGAGGTGGTGCTCATGAAGACAGAACTGGAACGCTTCCGCGAACAGGTTCAGAATATCGAGTAACCGCTCCGTTGTTCGAATCCATGCACGCTTGCGCTCCGTTTCTGCTCCTTATTTCGGCTCCCTCCGGGGCCGGAAAAACCACGGTGAGCCAAGGCCTGATGAGCGCCAATCCGCGCATCGGCCGCATTATCACCTGCGCCAGTCGGGCTCCGCGCCCAGGTGAGGTTCATGGGGTAGACTACTTCTTCTTTTCCCGGTCCGAATTCGAAGCGCGGATTGCCGCCGGAGAATTTCTGGAATACGCGAATGTTTACGGGGACTGGAAAGGTATTCTCAAAGAGTCCGTGCAAGCCCATTGGGCCACAGGCAAAGACGCGCTGCTCAGCGTGGATGTCCAGGGGGCCGAAACGGTTCGCCGGGTGGTGGCTTCCGACCCGGCCCTGGTGGGTCGATTGGTCACGGTGTTCATCACGCCGCCGTCCCGCGAAGAATTGGAGTCACGGCTCCGCGGTCGGGATGCCGATGCGCCTGAGGCCATTGCTCGTCGGTTAGATATGGCCGAACCGGAGGTCGCTCGTTGGGCGGAGTTCGACTATCTTTTAGTGAGCCGCAGCCGTGAGGAAGATCTGCGGTCGCTGCAATCGATTTATGAGGCCGAAAGTGCCCGGGCTTCTCGACAAACCTTCCATTGGGGCCTGACTGAGCCGGCCCCTATGGCCAATCTCAGATCTTAAACCATGAACATCGTCCTCGGAGTCACCGGATCGATCGCCGCTCACAAGTCTATCGATTTGGCCAGCCAGTTAACCCACGCCGGGCATCGTGTGCACGTGGTGCTGACAGCCGATGCCCAACGCTTTGTCACACCGCTGTCGTTCAAGACGCTGACTCGCCAACCGGTTATTACCGACCTCTATGACGAGGAAGAGGGTTGGAAGCCGACCCACATCCGTTTGGCCGATGAGGCCGACCTGCTGTTGATCGCGCCGGCGACGGCCAACTGTCTGGCCAAGCTGGCGCATGGAATGGCCGATGATGCGCTCACCTGCATTGCCTTGGCGCTGCGCCCCGAGGCCCGTGTCCTCATTGCCCCGGCCATGAATGGCAAGATGTGGCTACATCCGGCGACCCAGGCCAATGTGGCTGTCCTCGAGTCCCGGGGTGTCCAGTGGGTTGGCCCCGGCGAGGGAATGCTTTCCTGCGGCTATGAAGGTCTCGGACGCTTAGCACCCGTCGAAGAAATTCTTCGGGAGGTAGGCGTGTTGCCCGACTGAGGTCCCGTTGCTCCGAACGCCCTGTCTGCTCTACGAACTCGAAGGTCTTGCCCAAGTTTATGCCCGAAGCCACCACAGCCGATGCCCTGCGCCAGCAGTGGCAGGGGCTCTTCGAGGTGTTTCAGTCCCCCCCGTCCGACCCGACTTTGTTCCGTCAGCGCATCCGCTTCGTCGAGCGCAACATCGGCATCTGGGTCAAGCTGATGCTGGCACCCGTCATTTACTGGTTCCTGTTCAACCCCAATGCATTCGGCAGCGTCTCTGTGCCCCGGGAGGATGTCTTGGGGTACTTGCAGACCTTCACCCTGATGATGACGGCGGTGAATATCGGGGCAGGAATTTTGCTGTGGGGCATGGACGAAATCTCCACACCCATTTTGGAACGGGTCGTATCGGTGACCACTCTCCTAGACACTGCGTTCCTGGCGGCGTTGACCCTCTTCTGCGGCGGTTTTGACAGCATTCTGTATTGGGTCTTTCTCGGCTTGGTCATCCGGAATGCCGCGATCATCCCGCGTTCCGAAGTTCAGGTGTTGGTGAACTTGTTTGTTTGTGCGCTCTATGTGCTTTCGGGAGTCCTGGAAATGCGCCTCAGCCTGGTGGAGACACAGGTTCTCGACAGTTATACCCCGAAGCTCGAATCCAGCGGAGGGCTCTCCGAAGCGGTCAGCGAACCATTCGAATCGTTGGTGCTCCGCGTGCTTTTGCTCCTGCTCATGACGGTGGTCTGTTTGGGACTTCAGATCTTGATCGACCGCCAGCGTCAACGGGAGGCCGAGACTCAGGAGTTCGCCTTGAAGCAGGAACAATTGGAAGCCGCGGGGCGTTTGGCCGCTGAGATTGCTCATCAGCTCAAGAATCCGCTCGGGATCATTAACAACGCCGCCTACACGTTGCAGAAGACGGTTCGTGAGGGAAAAACCATCACCCAGCAAATCGCTATCATCCGGGAAGAAGTGGCCCGCTCCGACCGGATCATCACTGATTTGATGGGCTACGCTCGGTTGGTGGAGGGGCGCGTGGAGCGGGTCACCATTGCCGAGATCCTGGAACAGTCCTTGGCCATCGCGCTCCCGCCGGGGGCGGGTTTTTCCATTCAGGTCCATCTCGACATTCCGCCGGCATTGCCAGTTCTCCTGGGACAGCGGGGGCACTTCATGGAGATATTCACCAATCTCCTGGTGAACGCCCGTGAGGCTATGGGGCAAAACGGTGAGATTTGGATCACGGCACGGTCGGCCCCAGATTATGCGATCCAGGTCACCGTTCGAGATTCGGGTCCTGGGATCCCCGCCGAGGTGATTGGTCGGATTTGGGAATCGTATTTCACCACTAAAGATCGCGGAACCGGTCTGGGCCTGACCATCGTCAAGCACACCAGTGAAATGTATGGAGGCCGTGTCCGGGTGGAATCGGATTCTGGCAAGGGCGCGACCTTTACCATCACGCTTCCAGCACGCACCTTGATGAGACTCAGATGAAATTGCCTCCTTTGTTGGTCGTCGATGATGAGAAGAATATGCGCCTTTCGCTCCAGACGGTGCTGGAGGGGGAGTCGTATGAGGTTCGTCTGGCCGATTCTGCCGAAGCGGGCCTGAAGCTCATCCAGCAGGAGACCTTCTTCATGGTCATCACCGACGCCCGATTGGGAGGGATGAGTGGCTATGAGTTTCTCAAGATGGTGGCCGAAAAACAGCCCGATCTGCCGGTGATCATGATCACGGCTTACGCCACTCCCAAACTCGCAGTACAGGCCATCAAATCGGGAGCGATCGATTACTTGGCCAAGCCCTTCGAGCCGGATGAACTGCTGCACGCGGTTGGCCGTTGCGCCGAGCGGCATCGGTTATTGACCGAAAATGCCGCCCTCCGGGCCCGCGCCGGCAATGGCATTCGGATCGAGAATATTGTCGGCGATTCCCCCAAGATGCAGGAGCTGCGCCAACTGATTCAGACGGTGGCGCCGACGGACGCCACCGTGTTGATCTTGGGTGAAAGCGGCACAGGCAAAGAACTCATCGCCGGAGCCATCCATTTCCACAGTCGCCGCGCTTCGGCTCATTATATACGTCTCAATTGCGCGGCCATCCCGGAGACGCTCCTGGAGTCAGAGCTCTTCGGCTACGAACGCGGAGCCTTCACCGGAGCCCATCGGACCAAGCGGGGGTATGTGGAGGAGGCCGACGGCGGCACGATCTTCTTGGACGAGATTGGTGACATGAGTCGTCCGCTTCAGGCCAAGCTATTGCGTTTCCTAGAGGATGGCTCCTTCACCCGTGTGGGCGGGACTCAGGAACTGAGGGTCCAAGTGCGTCTCATTGCTGCGACCAATCGCAACATTGTCGATGCCATCAGGAAAGGGGAGTTCCGCGAAGACCTCTTCCATCGTCTCAATGTCATGCAGTTTCGGCCGCCGCCGCTGCGCGAACGAGGCACCGACATTGCGTTATTGGCTCGGAATTTTTTGCGGGTGTTCGCCCTCAAGTTGGGTCGCACCGTGAAGGATATCTCGCCATTGGCCATGCATGCACTGCAGGCCCACAGTTGGCCGGGCAACGTGCGCGAGTTGCGCAACGTGATCGAACGGGCTGTGATCCTTGAGCCTTCTGAATTCATCCAGCCCGCGAGTCTCCCGGACTTCGAGGTAGAGTCCCGCCTGCGAGATGGTCCGGTCGAAAAGAGCGGTTCTTCAAGGAGAGGCTCCTTGCCCGAGGCGCTCCTGAGCTTTGAAAAGGAGATGATTCTCGATGCTCTGGAGGCCAGCGACGGCAGCTTGTCCAAGGCCGCTGCAGCGTTGGATTTGTCGCGACATTCGTTACGTTACCGCATGGGTCGACTGGGGTTGGGTGTGGACGGCGGCGTTGACGAAGACGCGGACACCGGAACAGGCTCTCCCGTTCGATGAGTTCACTGTTCACCCATTCGATGCTAATGCTCGCTGACTCCACGGCGCCGCAATTGCCGTCGGGCTTTAATTCTGAAACCCAGAAGGCCTTCAGTGGTTCCACGGTTGCCATTTTCGCTGGGCTGGCAGTTCTGGCCGTCGGGGTGATTTGGGCCGTGTTCTTTCGGAAGTCCGACAAACAAAACGCTCGAGGGGTGATCAACGACGCTAAGGGATCTGGCCGTCGCCGTCGTCGTCGCCATAGCAAGGATCGCCCACGCAATCCGACCTTGTCCAACACGGGTGGGCTCCCCGCCAAGGGTTCTGGGAATCTTAATCCGACGGAGTTGTGAATTCAGGCGTTTCGGAGCAGATCACACAGAAAAGCGCCTCAAACCTGGCGCTGGCCTTCATTTTGTTGACGCCCGGGAAGCGTGCAGCGATGTCGGCATTGTATGCGTTCTGCCGTCAGGTGGATGACGCGGCCGACGAGGATTCCATCCCGGTAGACCAACGCCGGAGAACCTTGGCTGCATGGCGGGCGGATATCTCCGCAGCGTGTGAGGGTCGGGAACCTTCCATGGAGGTAAACCGCGAATTGGCCCCCCACATCCACACCTATCGGTTGCCCTTCCGCTTGTTTGACGAGCTGATCCTCGGGGTCGAAACCGACCTAGTTCAGACCCGCTACCAAGACCCGGCCGACCTGGAGTTGTACTGCTACCGTGTTGCGAGTGTTGTCGGATTGTTGAGCATCGAGATTTTTGGCTACACCGATCCGGCGTGCCGAGCCTATGCCGATGCGTTGGGCAAGGCCTTGCAGTTGACCAACATTCTGCGCGATGTCGGCAATGATGCCGCCCGGGGCCGCATCTACCTGCCGTTGTCAGATTTGCAGCGATTCCGGGTACTTCCTGAGGAAATTCTCCGCTGCGAATGGTCCGAACGCTTCCATCAGTTGGCCTTGGAAATTGATGGTCGAGCCCGACGCTATTATCAGAAAGCTCGCGAAGTGCTCCCGGTTTCCGAGCGTGCCTCAATGGTTTCGGCAGAGTTGATGGGCAATGTTTATTGGCGTCTGTTGGAGCGTTTGGAGAAATCCCGTTTTCACGTTTTAGAGGAGACCCCTCTTCGCCTGACCCGTGCTCGGAAGATCGGGATTATCCTGAACGCGGTCCTGCGTTCTCGCCTGGGACTTCGAGTCACGGGCTATGGCGCCTAGAAGTTGTCTGGCCGCGAGGAGCATCGCTCATGATTTCGAGACACGCTCCCATTAGACTCATCGTCAACGCCGACGACTTCGGGATTTCTGACAGCGCCAATCGGGCGATCGAACGAGCCCATCGGGAGGGAATCCTCACTTCAGCCAGCTTGATGGTGGCCGGCGATGCCGCCGGGGGAGCCGTGCAGATCGCGAGGGCCAATCCCCAACTTGGCGTGGGTTTGCATTCGGTGCTGGTTTGCGGTCGCTCGGTGTTGCCCCCGACAGAAATCCCCGGGTTGGTGGATGAGCGTGGCCGGTTCACCGATCGACCGGTGGTGGCTGGTTTGCGTTATTTTTTTGCACCCGGGCTGAACGAGCAAGTGCGCCGGGAACTCCTGGCCCAATTTGAACGATTTCGTGCCACTGGGCTCGCCTTGGATCACGTCAACGGTCACCTGAACTTCCACCTGCATCCCGGGGTATTCCGCGTGCTGCTGGATCATGCGAACGCATTGGGAGTTCGCTCGGTTCGCCTGACTCGAGATCCCTTAATCCAGAACCTCCGACTGGCGTCCGGGGAGTACTTGTATCGGCTGTCCCATGCGGGGATTTTCGGAGCCTTGTCGCGCCGTTGCGAACCGTTGTTGGCTCGCCACGAGTTGCGTCACGCCGGCTGCACCTACGGTTTGCTTCAGAACAGCCGGGTGACCGAAGACTATTTGCTCAGGCTCTTGCCGGAGCTTCAGCCCGGGACCTGGGAACTGTACTGTCATGCCGACGAGGACGCCCACCGGCATGAGTTGGAGGCGTTGCTCAGCCCCCGAGTGCGCGAGGTCATCGAGTCGCGGGGGATCCAATTGTGCCGGTATTCTGATTGTCTATGAGTCGTCTGATCTTGGTTCTGCTAATGGGTCTCTGCATGGAGGCCATTGGGGTCGTGTTCTTGAGCCGAGGCTTGAAAGAGATCGGCGAAATGGACCGCGTGAGTGTGTCGGAGATCCTGCGACTCATCCGCTCCGGTTTCACCAATGTCCCGCTGTTGGTCGGAGTGGGGTTTCAGGCGGCGTTCTTCGGGTGCCTGCTTTACCTCTTATCCAAGGGGGATGTGAGCTTTGTGTGGCCTCTGACCTCCCTCGGTTTTGTGCTCACGACCTTGGCTGCGCGGTTTGTCATGCATGAGACGGTCAGCCCCCTCCGGTGGCTGGGTGTTTGCCTCATCGTCTTGGGTGCCGGAGTCATTACCTACACCGAAAAGGTGAAGCCCCGATCCGAGCCGACCACCGCGGTGCAGCAGGATCATCCATGAACCCATCCGGGAAGACGGCACGAGCCAAAAGAACTCCAGGGTTTGCATCGTGGATCCCGCACCTGAGAGTTTTGTTGTTGGTCCGATGGAGCCGATCGACCCTGACCGCCGTCGGATGCCTGGCGCTATTGCTCAGTTTTGTCGGGACCGGCTGCCAGACCCGTCCGGTCCCACCGGTGCGCTGTGAATACCGCCAGACCCACATGGGGATGCCCTTTCGCCTTGTGCTCTATGCGGCGGACCAGGCCTCCGGGGATGTGGCGGCGGCTGCGGCCTTCCAACGAATTTCGGACCTGAATCGTAGTCTCAGCGACTATGAGGCGGACTCGGAGTTGAGCCGCTTGTCCAAGACCTCTGGCACGGGCGCGGTGGTGCCCCTGAGTGCCGACTTGGCCCGTGTTCTGGAGCGGGCACAGGAAGTGTCCCGTATGAGTGACGGGGCTTTTGACATCACGGTGGGTCCCCTAGTGGATGTGTGGAAACGAGCCCGGCGTCAACGGGTGTTGCCCGAAGAGTCCAAGGTGACCGCGGCGCGGGCAGCCACGGGATGGCGGCACGTGGTGCTGGGAAGGGATACCACGGGTCGACGAACTGCGCGCCTCATGGTACCGGGGATGCGCCTGGATTTGGGCGGGATTGCCAAGGGATATGCGTTGGATGAGGCGACTCGCGTGCTGAAGGCGAGGGGAGTCCGCTGCTCGCTGGTGTCCGGGGGAGGAGACCTGTTCGCCGCCGGATCGCCGCCGGGACAGTCGGGCTGGAAGATTGAAATCGGGGAACTGGACGTAACCAACGCGCCGCCGGGTCGGGTGGTTTGGCTCAAGGATCGAGCATTGGTAACCTCCGGCGACCGGTTTCAACGCGTCGAACTGGGCGGGGTCCGCTACTCGCACCTTTTGGATCCGCGGACTGGATGGGCGATGACGCATCCCAGCCAAGTAACCTTGATCGGCACAGAGGCCATGACCACGGACGCTTTGTCTAAGGTCTTGAGCGTACTGGGACCCGATTCGGGATTTGATAGACTGCGACGGTATCCCGTCGAGGCCTTCCTCATGCACGCGCCGCGAGGTCCTGTTGAAGTCCAGGAAACCCCCGGTTGGCGCCGCTACGAGCGTCACTAGATCCCCCTGATAATTATCTCGGAGGGTGAGGATTGAATCGCCCGAAAAACAGCGATTGAGGATTCGCAGGAGCCCGCTACAGATTAGGGCTCGATTGGTCAGCAAGGATCGGTATCAAAACAACCGATGGAAGGCGAACGCAGCGAACGCAGCGCATGCTCGTGATCGTCGGCGATCATTTCGTTTATGCTCGGTAACCGTGCGCACGATCTTCCGAACGCAAAATCGCTTACGGAAACGGGGTCAGGGAACGATTCCCGATTTTGGATGCACCAGTTCCCTTGGCCCAGAACTCGGTAAAGGGCTCCACAACTTGAACGGGCTCTTGCCTAGGCATTGAGCGACCGTTGCTGATACCGGCCTGAGTCAAATTTCAAAATCGTTCCCTGACTCCGTTTCTGGTTTGAATACCCTCCGTTGTCACTGGGAAGGGACTCTGGAGGGTTTCGGTCCAGGAACTATTTGCATGAAACCACATTTCTGGACGATTTCATCGGTCATCCTGTGCGGAGCCTCTGTGTTTCTCCAAAGCCGATTGAGCGCCGAAGGAAACCTCGGGGATGGGATTCGAACGCCTTGGAAAAGCGGGATCCATCGCATGACCTCCGGCGGCCGGGATCGTTCGTTCATTCTCGATTTGCCCCGGACCGTTCGAACCGGTGCGCCGTTGGTGATGGTGTTCCATGGCTTCACAGGTTCGGCCAAAGCGGTCCGCGAACTCGCCGGATTCGTGCCTTTGGTCGAGAAGCACGGTTTTGTGGCGGTGTATCCTGAAGGAACGACCGATTCGAAGGGGAAGTCGTTCTTCAATGTCGGCTATGAATTTCATCGGGACCAGACGGTGGATGACGTCGGATTCGCCCGGGAATTAGTCGGCCGGCTCGTGCGAGATCTGGGGGTGGACCCGAAGGCGGTGTTCGCAACCGGATTCTCCAACGGGGCAGACATGAGCTTTTATCTTGGTGCCCAGCCGAAGCCTTTTGTCTGCGCCATAGCGCCGGTGGCCGGAACCATGATGGAGTCTTGGGCCAAAGGTTTCAGGCCCGCCGATCGAGTCTCCGTCTTGGCGGTGAATGCCCGACGTGACCGCACCACGCTGTGGGATGGCGATCTTCGAAACCGGGATGGCTGGGGGGCTTATCTGGGGACGGAGGGGGTTGTGGATTTGTGGGTCAAAGGATTGGCTCTCACCCGGCAGGACCAGGTTGTCCTGTCCCCGGGCATTCAACGGACCCGCTGGTTCTCCGGAGTCGGTAACACCGAGGTGAAGCTCTACGCGCTGGAGGCAGGCGGTCATGAGTGGCCGCGTCATCTGGGCGAGAAAAACCGGACCACGGCCGAGGTGATTTGGAGTTTTTTTGATGATCATCGTCCGAGGTCGCGTTGATCCGGATTCATGCCGCTGTGCGATTCTGGTCGATGGCCGAGGTGAGGGCTGCGTGCGAGGTGTCTGACACTCCACGCTTCCAGAAACGGGGTGGGCTATTTTGGTTGGCAACTGTGTTCTGTAGGCCCGGTGCCCTCACCGGGCGGTCTGCGGGAAACGGGGTAAGAAACGGGGCGGGGAACGATTCCCGATTTTGGATGCACCAGTTCCCTTGGCCAGAACTCGGTAAAGGGCTTCGCAATTTGAAAGGGCTCTTGCCTAGGAATTGAGCGACCGTGCTGCGCGAACGCTACGCAGACCTTTCCGATTGGTGATGTCACTCGCCAGTTCGCGTGCGTTAGTAAAAATCACGCGATCCTCCAGCGATTCTTCAGTCACGCCCAAAAACGAGCTGACTTCCGTGTAGGACAAAGTGTCTTTGTCGGTTCGGTACTTCGCTTGGTAAGGGATTAAATTGCCACCAGCGTCTTCGTAAACTCCGTCGATGCCTTTGGTGTCAGCGGGCAAGTTTAATCGCGTTCTGATGCTCAAAGGCACTTCGCCTACCAACCAAACGTCTTTGGCTTTTAAAATAGGATTCAGGTGTAGATACGCCTCCACCAGAATCTCGAACGCGTCGCCTACTTCCGTCGTGTTCTCAAGCTCTTCGGTGCGCGTCTCGAAATCACGAAATGACCTTAGCCCTTCAAAGAATCTTCGCCGGAGAAAAGCGTGAGCTCCTTTGTGTTTCGATGGCATAAAAAGATTTTATACCCAAGTGGGAGTGGGCTGAAAGATTCAAAACGCCCTGGTTGCCCCAGATGTGGTGATTTGTTGGAGGGCTGAACCCAGACTGATGTTGGCATGGTCTCGGACGACCGCCATCCACCGCTCTCCGGATGATCTGCTCTCTGGCCGCCTGAGGCCAAGGGCAGTGATCGCCGGGACCGGTTGCATCGATGGATCGCCGGCTACTGCCAAGCAACCCGTTGCACGACGGCCTTCCTGCGGATGAACCTAATAATTTCGTGGGTTGAAATGGGACGGACCGCAGAGGCTGCTGCAAACATCGACCGGTACCGTCACCCCTTGATTCCAGGCCGCCTCGACCTCGGTGGGCGTCGCCGGACGTCGGCGGACAAGTTGTTACTTTCGTTGTTACTTTCGGCCAGGGAGGGGGCTGGTTCGACCGGGGAGGGGCCCTGGATACGAAAAAACCGCGATTTCTCGCGGTTTTTTAAAGTGGTACCGGCGGAGGGACTCGAACCCCCACCCGATTTCAAACGGCCAAAAATAGCGATTTTTGTGGCTTTTTGACTTGTGCAGACATCGCCGGATATGGCCAGACGTTGTTACTTTCGTTGTTACTTTTTGAAATGCCTAGGAAATCTGGTCAGGATTCGAAACATCGCTTGCGTCCAATTCTGACTGGTCCTATGGGATGACCAAGGCCACACCCCGGTCAGTTCAAGATCGACCTGTGTTCGAAAAAGGCGATTCACGCCGTGTACATAGGGCGCTCTGACCGTTCAGAA
>SYMJ01000160.1 GCA_005805505.1 Verrucomicrobiales bacterium
CGTCGCGGCGGCCAAGGGCTACAAGGTCATCCTCACCATGCCCGAAACCATGTCGCTGGAGCGCCGGACCCTCCTGGCTCTCTTGGGCGCCAAATTGGTGCTCACCCCCGGCAGCGAAGGCATGCGCGGCGCCATCGCCCGAGCCGAATTGCTGGCCAAGGAGATCCCGGATTCGTGGATCCCGCAGCAGTTTGAAAACGGAGCCAACCCGGCCATCCACACCGCGACGACCGGCCCGGAAATCTGGGAAGACACCGCCGGCGCCGTGGACATTTTCATCGCAGCGGTCGGCACGGGCGGGACGATCACCGGTTGCTACGAGTTCATCAAACCCCTGAAGCCGTCGTTCACGGCCATCGCGGTTGAACCCAAAGATTCTCCGGTCATCACCCAGACGCTGCTCGGCGAGGCAGTGAAACCCGGCCCGCACAAAATCCAGGGCACCGGTGCGGGATTTGTGCCGAAGAACCTTCGTCTGAAGGATGCCGCAGGCAACCCCCAGATCATCGAAGCGGTGCAAGTGAGCAACGATGACGCCTTCGCCATCGCCCGCCGACTGGCCAAGGAAGAAGGGATCCTCGCCGGTATTTCTTCAGGCGCCAACGTATGGGCTGCCATCGAGGTGGCCAAGCGACCCGAAAACAAGGGCAAGACCCTCGTCACGATCGGCTGCTCCACGGGTGAACGCTACTTGTCCACCGCCTTGGCCGCCGAGGCGCGGGCTGAAGTCGGGGGCTGAAGCCAAGCTTCCGCGGGGTTACCCCTCGGAGCCCACTGACTGAAAAACACTGGCCGCGAGGGACACCTCGCGGCCTGTTTGTTTTCAAAAGAGTCCGAAGCCAGATTCACGCCAGTCCTTGCTTTCAGCCATTGCCGGCAGGGAGGGCTCTCAAGCCGATTACCCCCTCCGAGATCACGGCTCGGAGGACAAACGGACCACCAACTTTCCGAACTGCTCGCCCCGTTCCATTCGTTCAAAGGCGGCTCCGATATGATCTAGGTCGAAGACTTCGCTGACCACCGGCTTGATAACATGGGTCTTCACGAACTCGACCATCGCCGCGAACTCGGCGGGACTGCCCAGTGTCGTGCCCAGGAGGGAAATTTGTCGCCAGAACAACTTGCGGGTGGGCAGCTCAGGCGGGTTTCCGCAGGTGGCCCCGAAGAAGACGATCCGCCCGCCGGACGCGGTCAAATCGATCAGCGTTTCAAAGCCAGCCCCTCCAGCGCTGTCGATCACCACGTCAAAGGGGCCATGGTGCTTGCCGAATTCGACATGCCAGTCGGGCAAGTTGTAGAGGCTGCCCGCCCTGGAACCCAATTCATGGGCTCGCTCCAGTTTCCAGGGTGCGCTGGAAGTCACACAGGGAATCGCCCCCGCCGCCGCAGCAAACTGCAGGGCGAAGAGCGCTGTTCCCGCCCCGATACCATTGATGAGAATGCGTTCATGGGCCTTGAGCCCGGCCCGACTGAAGATCGCCCGATAGGCAGTCAGCCCGGCCAAGGGAAGTGCCGCAGCCTCTTCCCAAGACAGGTGAGTCGGCTTCGGGGTCAACTGCGTGGCCGGAATAGAAACGAACTCGGCAAAGGTGCCATCCCGAGGCAACCCCAGAATGGAGAATCGGGGTTCCTGGGCTTTTTCAGAATGCCCCCAGTCGAGGGATGGATTGAGGATCACCTCTTGGCCCACCACAGAAAGATCCACCCCAGGCCCGGCCTGGACCACGGTGCCCGCACCGTCAGAACCGAGGATGACCGGAAACTTTAGCCCGGCATACTTTCCTCCTTTGATCCACACGTCGCGATGATTCAAGGCGGCCGCGTGGAGGCGGACAACGACTTCGCCGACGTGCGGGGTCGGCTCAAGGACAGTATCGACGACCAATTCCTGGACGCCGCGAAGGACGGCAGCTTTCACGCTGCAAAGCTTAAGGCGACCTTCCGGCCAACGCGAGCCCTTGGGACTTACTTCAGTCGGAGGAAATTCGATAGGATGGCACGCCCGTTCTCCGTGAGAATACTCTCCGGATGGAACTGAACTCCCCAGATGGGCAGCGAGGTGTGTTTAACCCCCATCACCTCCCCTTCCTCGGTCCAGGCAGTCACCTGAAGTTCCGGGGGCAGGGTGTCACGCCGTGCTACCAACGAGTGATAACGGGTGGCGTTGAAAGGGTTGGGCATTCCCTCAAAGAGATCCTTGCCGTCGTGGAGAATAGGTGAGGTCTTGCCATGCATCATGCGGTAGTTGACCTCCACCGTCGCGCCGAAGGTGTGGCAAATGCACTGATGCCCCAGGCAGACGCCCAAAATAGGCACCCGACGCTCGGAGAAGGCGCGGATGAGGTCGTTCGAAAGCCCCGCCTCGCGCGGCGAACACGGGCCCGGTGAAATGAGGAGCTGTTCCGGCTTTAGGGCCAACGCTTCTTCCAGGCGGATTTGGTCATTGCGATACACCTGCATCTCCACGCCCATCTCGCCGAGGTACTGGACGAGGTTGAATGTGAACGAGTCGTAGTTGTCGATGACCAGCAACATGGCTCAAGGACGCTAGTCCGGTCGGAGCAGGATGGGAAGCCCTCCGCCCACTGAGCCTACGGCGCAAAATTTGAGGCAACCCACGTTACTGGCCAGCCCATGGCTCCGCTGTGAACACTATTCTGCGAACGCACCACCGAGCCATCGTGAGCCGATCGCAGTTCGTTCTAAGATTCCAAGGATTCACTCAGTGGCCGGGTTTTGCAGGGCCTCACCCCGGAACGGTCGAGCCACCCTCGCTGGCGTCGAAACTAGAATTGCTCAGATGCGGTTACGTCCGTGAAAACCGCTGGCGCAGTCCGCTTCCGGGATTCATCTTCGAAAAAGGATACTCCTTTGCATCCCTATGACCCGGCCCCTTCGCCTGATCCTTCTCGGCCTCTGCTTCGGCTGGGCCCTCGTGCTGTCCGCTGCGCCCGACACTTACCAACTCCTCCTCGCCGGCGAGTCCGTTGTCGATGCACGCGAAACCGCCGCCAAATCCGGCAGCACCGCCAAAGCCCTAGTCGATGCCGGCAAGGCCCGAAGACGCACTCTGGTTGGTGAGCACGCGGTGCTACAAAAGCGCCTGGCCGGATCCGGAACCGTGGTCGTCGGCAGCACTTACACTCTCCTCAATAGCCTGCTCGTAACGGCCGAGGCGTCCTCGCTGGATCAACTGCGCGCGCTTCCCGGTGTCGTCTCGGTGGAACGCGTGCAACCCCTCGAACGCCATACCCGGACCTCGGTCCCCTTCATCGGGGCACCCTCGGTGTGGCTACCTCAGGGAGCTGAGTCCGGATTCACCGGACGCGGAGTGCGCATCGCTATCGTGGATTCCGGCATCGATTATTTGCACACCCAGTTCGGTGGCTCTGGCGATCCTGCCGACTACGCTGCGAATGATCCCACCCTCCTCGAACCAGGCACCTTTCCCACCACCAAGGTGATCGGTGGTTGGGACTTCGCGGGTGATGATTATGATGCCAGTGGAGAATTCGGAAGCACGTCACCACGTCCGGATGGCGACCCACTAGATCCGCGCTCCAATGGACATGGTTCCCACGTCGCCGGAATCGCTGCGGGCTTAGGAGTGCTCGCCGAAGACAAACCGTTCGCTGGCCCCTATGGGCCCGACATCTACACCAATAACTTCAAGGTGGGTCCCGGTGTGGCCCCCGAGGCATCTCTCATTGCCTACAAGGTGTTCGGAGCCCGAGGCAACACCGCCCTCGTTCCCTTGGCTCTGGATGCAGCGGCCGATCCGGACCGCGACGGCAACACCGCCGACCGGGTCGATGTTCTCAACCTTTCCCTCGGATCCCCCTTCGCCACCGAAGAGGAGTCCTCGCAAACCTCCGCCATTAACCGACTGGTTAATCTTGGCACCGTGGTGGTGGTTTCGGCCGGCAATTCGGGAAATACCCACTATGTCATCGGTTCCCCGGGGGTCTCCAGTAAAGCCATCACCGTGGCCAACACCTATGATGACGGCTCCACGTCCTCCACCATCAGCGTCACCGCACCCGCGGCCGTCGTGGGAGAGTACGCGGCTGTCGAAGGAGTGTTCACCTTTCCCATCGCCTCGGCCGGGAAAATTTCCGCGCAAGTTGTTGCCACCCAACCCCTCAATGCCTGCCAGGATGGGGACGACGGCCGCGTTTCCAATGCTTCCGAAGTCCGAGGTAGGATTGCCCTCATCGATCGGGGAACCTGCTTCTTTTCCAGCAAGATTCGGGCGGCCCAACAAGCGGGCGCGGTCGCCGTGGTGATGGTCAATAATGTGGATGGCTTTCCCATCCCCATGGGCGGGTCCGGAGATACCAGCGATATCACGATTCCTGGCGTGATGATCTCCCGGACCGACGGTGCAATCCTTCGCCGCCGACTCGCCGAGGGCGTGTCCATCACCCTCGAACCCCGCTCCGCCACGGTGCGTCCGGAGTTGGCCGACCGAGTGAACGATTCCAGTTCCCGCGGACCGGTGGCCTACACGAGCCGACTCAAACCGGACCTCGCCGCACCCGGCAGCGCCATCCCCTCCACACGCGCCGGATCCGGCACTGAATCCATTGTCATGACGGGGACTTCGATGTCTGCACCCCATGTCACCGGGGCCGCAGCCTTAATACGGCAGGCACGACCGACCTGGAGCGCCTTAGAAATTAAGGCCGCGCTCATGAACACGGCGGCCCGCACGGCCAATGGCGATGGCGTACCTTATCCGGAATCTCGGGTGGGTGCAGGCCGGGTGGCGGTGATCGACGCGCTGAGCACGACCCTGATTGCGCGCAACGCCTCGGCGAGTGATCAAGTTTCTATCTCGATGGGGGCCCTGGAGTTGGCGGCCCCCTACACCGAAGAGCGCCGAATCCGCCTGACGAACAAAGGGTCGCAGTCGGTCACCTTGAAAATCACCAGCAGCAACACCGTGGGCATCACCGCCGCACGAATGGTGCCCCTGCTCGATCAAATCACCCTGTCGGCAGGCCAGGAAGTAGCCATCCCCTTCCGCTTCGAGGCAAACCCCACTGGAGTTGGCGATGATCCGACCACCGCAGACATCCAGGGAACTCGCTTCCGACCCAAGATGCCGGAAGCCAGCGGCCAACTCTGGTTTCATGGCGGGCCGGTCCCCATCCATGTGCCCTGGCACGCCATCGTCCGACCGCTGGCCCCGGCCCATGCAGGGGCGCTGCGCATCGGACTTCCGTCCGGATCGGGGACGACCACCGTGCCGTTGCCCACCCTCCGCGACGGACAACAAGCCCCGGGATTGGTTGGGGTCTTCCAGTTGGGCGGGATCAGCCCGTCGCGCAACCTGGCCTTCCCTAATGGGGCGGCCGACCTGCTGGCCTACGGAGCCGCCACCGACGCACCGGGCGGGAATATCGCCTCGGCACGAATCTTCTTCGGACTGGCGACCGCCGGCAAATGGATCACCCCCCAACGAGTTTTCACCTCCCTCGACGTGGAAATCGATTTGGACAACAACGGTTCGGTGGATGCCCGCGTGGTCAACACCACCGCCGGAAACCTCAACGGGAACGACATCACCGATGACTGGCTCTCGAACGACTTCCTCGTTTCCGCGGTCATGACCACCGGAGGCACCAACTGGATCGAAGGCGGTACCCTCAACGTCCTAGATCCCCAATCTCGAGACACCGCACTCTTTCACAACGGCGTTCTCGTCCATTCCATCCCCGCCTCCGCGTTGGGCTTGGGCGGGCGCAAAACCTCCTTCCGGTACCGGGTGAACACGGCCACTGAGGGGGCTAACGAAACCACCGGTTGGGCCACCTTCGACCTCGCCGCGCCCCTGGTTGCCACCGATGCCCCCGGACTCAACGGTTCACCCTGGTTTCAGGAAGGTCAACGCGTGCGCCTTCGCGTGGCCCGCAGCACCTCGGTGGTGCAGGCGCTGTTGTTGCATTTGCACAACGCCGTGGGCTCACAAGTTGAGGTGATTCGCCTCAATCCTGCGACCGAAGACCAGGACGGCAATGGCCTCGTCGACGCCCAAGAACTCGAGTATTTCCCAACCTTGGGCAATAGAGCGGACTCCGATCCGGACGGAGACAGCCTCTCCACCCGAGACGAACTCCAGCAGGGATCCAACCCCGCAGACGGAGCCTCGCCCTTGAGAGTGCTGGGATTCTCGGCCGCGGTGGGCGTCCATGGACAACCGGGAGCCGAATTTCATTGGCTAGGTCAGACCGGTCGCCGCTATTCGGTCCTCCGGGCTGATCGTTTGGAAGGACCCTTCGTGCCCATCGCCACCGGTTTGGGAGGGTCCTCTGGATCTCAGTCCTTCCAAGATCCGCTCCCACCCGACGGCGCGGCTTTCTACCGGGTTCAGGTCGAGTAACGATCGCCTGGGAATCCAAAATCACCGTCTCCAGATTATTACGTGACCGGATGCCCTACGATGGTGTAGGCAATCGCCTTTCCGCTCGTTCCGGTCTTTCGGGGCGACGCGGAATCGACGCGTACGATGAAACACCTGTTGAGCCTCGAGGCACTGTCCGGCACTGAAATGCGGGATATCCTGAACCGTGTTCCCGCGTTCAAGAACCGCCGGGGTCAGCATGACCGACCGCTGGCCGGCCAAACCTGGGCACTCATCTTCAGCAAGAGTTCCACCCGGACCCGTGTGAGTTTTGAAGTGGGCCTCAGGGAACTGGGCGCCGAGGTGCTCTTCCTCAATGCCGGAGACATCCAACTCGGTCGCGGCGAACCCATTAAGGACACCGCCCGCGTCCTCGGTCGCATGATCCACGGCGCGGTGATTCGCACCTTCGCCCAGCAGGATGTCGAAGACTTCGCCCACTTCTCGGGCATCCCCACGGTTAACGCGCTGACCGATGCCGAACACCCCTGCCAAATTCTGACCGACCTCTTCACCTTCGAAGAGCTACGGAGCCAATCCATCCAAGGCAAGGTCGTCACCTTCGTGGGCGACGGGGCTTGCAACGTGCCTGCCAGCTGGATTTGGGCGGCGGCACGCCTGGGCTTCGAATTGCGCATCGCCGCTCCTAAGGCCTACCAACCCGATGCGGAACTCCTCCGCCGGGCGGGTGGATCCATCCACTGCACCGAAGACCTCGACGCAGCGGCCAGCGGCGCCGATGTGCTGTATACCGATGTCTGGGTATCCATGGGCAAAGAAGCCGAGGGGGCTCAACGCCTGAAGGACCTCGCCGGATACCAGATCAACGAGGCCCTGGTGCGCCGGGCCAACCCCGGAGCACTGGTGATGCACTGCCTGCCGGCGTATCGCGGCAAGGAGATCACCGAAGAAACCCTCGAAGCCCACGCCGACACCATTTTCCGGGAAGCCGAAAACCGCCTCCACACTCAGAAAGCCATTGTCGACTGGATGGTCCGCTAAGGGTGGGCTGCGGCCGCGCGAAATCCGCCCGTGCCATGAAACTCCTCGTTGTCAGCGATCCCCACTGGGCTGGCCCGGCCGAGCAGGTTCGCCGTGGATACGAGGCGCGCGCGATGCCCCATCGGATGCAGCGCATTCTGGCCGCCGCCTGGCGCACGGGTTTCTGGCTGGCCGATCCGCTAGCGCACAACGACAAGTTGGACCGCATTCTCGCCCTTAATCCCAATCCAGATCTGGTCGTCGCCAATGGAGACTATTCGGTGGATTCAGCCTTCGTAGGAATCTCCGACGAGGCCTGTTGCGACAGCGCCCACCGATGCTTAAGTGCGTTGCGGGCCGCCTATGGTGATCGGCTGCTTCCGGTGATCGGGGACCACGAACTCGGCAAGCACAGCCTTTTTGGCGGTGTGGGTGGCCCTCGTTGGGAGAGTTGGTTGCGGCTGGAATCCCGGTTGTCGATTCCCGCCTGGTGGCAACGGGACATTGGCCGATATCGCCTCCTGGCCGTCCCATCCACCCTGGTGGCGCTGCCCGCCTTCGAGTCAGAATTATTACCCGAGGAAGCGCCCGTCTGGAGGGCAGAGCGACAACGAGTCCTCTCCGAAATCCAGGCTGCACTCACCTCACTCGAAGCCGACCGCCGCATCCTTCTCTTTTGCCACGATCCTTCCGCCCTGCCGTTTCTGGCGGAACTGCCGGAGGTCCGGGACCGCTTCCCACAATGGGAATCCACCATCATCGGACACCTGCATTCACCAGCCATCGCTCGCTTGGCCACGATGCTGGCCGGCATGCCCATCCTCCGAGGGCTGGGGTCGTCTGTGAAACGCTACTCGACGGCACTCCATCAGGCCCAGGCCTGGAAAGAATTCCGGGTGCGCCTTTGTCCGTCGCCTACCGGGGCTCAAGCGCTCAAAGATGGTGGCTGGCTCACGGCCGAATGGGATCCGGAGAGCCCGGCTCCGATCCCGTGGCAACACCACCGGTTGCCCTGGTAAATCTGGGAGGCTCACCCCGGAGGGATGATTTTTATCGTTGGCGCACCAGAGGCCCTTCCCATCGGCACTCGACCCCGCTGACCGATTGCAACTAGGTTCGAAGCAGACCCCCAATGCGCCGATCTGCCCCCATCCTCATTGCGTGCCTGCTGGCCCTGACCGGCAGTTTCCTCAATGACCGGCTCCGAGGGGCCGAAGGCGGACCCTCCCTGCGGACCCGCCCCTTCGCCATCACCGACTCCGACCGCGCGCACTGGGCTTTCCAACCGATCCGATGCGCGGTCGTGCCGAAGGGAACACACGCCGTCGACCACCTGCTGCAAGTTCGCCGGCAGCAAGCAGGCCTTAAACCCAATCCGCCAGCCACACCGCGCGAGCAAGTGCGCCGCGCCTATCTGGACCTTTGGGGGCTGCCCCCCTCACCAGAAGCGGTGACCGAGTTTGAGCGTCACCCCACGGACACCGCCTGGGTCACCCTCATCGATCGCCTGCTCGAGTCCCCGCATTATGGGGAGCGTTGGGGGCGACATTGGCTGGATCTGGTCCGCTATGCCGAGAGCAACGGGTACGAGCGCGACGGACCCAAGCCGCACGCCTGGCGTTACCGCGACTACGTCATCGACAGCTTCAACAGCGACAAGCCCTACGATCAATTCGTGCGAGAACAACTCGCGGGTGACGAACTGGCCGAAGCGGCCCTCCAGTCCGAATCGACCCTCACACCGGAATGGCGAGCCAGTCTCATCGCTACTGGCTTCTACCGACTGCACATCTGGGACGATGAGCCGGATGACACCGCCGCGGCGGAATTCGACGACCTCGACGACATGCTTAGCACGACGAGCACCGCCTTCCTCGGGCTGAGCATCGGATGCGCCCGTTGCCACGACCACAAGTTCGACCCCATTTCTCAGGCCGATTACTACTCGCTGCTCGGCTTCCTGAGAAACATCGACGGCTACGGCCAACAGCACACGGGCGGTGGCGGCCGAGGCACCGGGAAAATCACCCGACCGCTGGCCACGGTCTCCGAATCCTCCCGTTGGCATTCCCAACGCGAAGCGCGCCTCAACGAGTTGCGCCAACGGGCCCGTCAGGCCAGTGGAACTGAGGCAAAACAATCCGCCGAAGCGAGGCTGAAGCAGGCCGAGGCAGAAACACCCCCCTTCGACTTCGCACTCGCCGTTGCCGAGAACGGACCCAAGCCCCGACCCACCCGCATCCTCCTGCGCGGTGATGTGCAAACACCCGGAGCCGAGGTCCCTCCGGCCTTTCCTGGGATTTTCGCTCAACCGACGCCCACTCCTCCAGACCGATCCACCGAGGCCACCTCCACCGGACGTCGACGCCAACTGGCCGAATGGATGAGCGGCCCCCGAAACCCCCTCACGGCACGCGTCATCGCCAATCGGGTGTGGCTGCACCATTTCGGCGCTGGTTTGGTCCCGACGCCCGACGATTTCGGAGTCACCGGTCTGCCACCCAGCCACCCAGAATTACTCGACCATCTGGCTTTCGAACTCGTCCGTCAGGGGTGGCATCTCAAGGCACTGCACCGCCAAATCATGACCAGCCGAGCCTATCGAATGTCTTCTCAAGCTCAGTTCGCCCGAGCCCGGCACGGGGACGACGGCAACCGTCTGGTATGGCGGCAGAACTTGCGACGACTGGATGCCGAGGCCATCCGCGATTCCGTCCTCACCATCAGCGGCCGCCTGAACCCAACCCGCGGGGGGCCCAGCGTGTTTCCCACCCTGCCAGCGGAGGTACACACCACGCAGGACTCGGCCGGCAAGGGATGGCAAGACAGCCCACTGCCGGAGCAAGACCGCCGAAGCATTTACTTGGTGGTGAAACGAGCACTCAAGGTCCCTCTGCTGGAATGCTTCGACACAGCCAACGGCACCATTCCTACCGGACAACGCACCCGCACCACGGTGGCACCCCAGGCACTGACACTGCTCAACGATCCGTGGATCCAAATTCAGGCCAAAGCCTTTGCTAATCGGGTCACTCGCGAGGTCGGCACCGACCGCGAACAACAAATTCAGAGAGCCTTCGCGCTGGCCCTGCAACGCCGACCCACCCGGGCCGAGGCGACGGCTGCTCGAACTCTATTGCAAGATCAGGCGGCAGCAGTGAAGCCAGACCCCCACCAAAACGCGCAACAGACGGCACTGGTGAGCCTTTGCCGCGGCCTGCTCAATGTGAACGAGGTTCTAGGCACCGAATGAATCCAACAAACCCTTTCCAACCCCGACGCCAGTTCCTCTGGGAAATGGGTGCAGGCTTCGCCGGTCTAGCACTCACCTCGATGCTGGAAGCCGATGGGTTTTTCGGCCGCCGCACACGTACCGAATCGACCAGCCTCCCCCAGCACCCACTGGAACCCAAACCACCGCACCGAACCACGCGCGCCAAGTCGGTCATCTTCCTCTTCATGTTCGGCGGCCCGTCGCAGGTGGATCTCTTTGACTACAAGCCCGAGCTGCAACGCCGGGATGGCCAAACCATCGACAACGAGTTCCGCCGCAACAGCAAGACCCGCGCGGTCCTTCAGGCCAGCCGTCGCACCTTCCTCCAGCACGGCCAGTCCGGGCTGTGGTGCTCCGACGCCTTCCCGCATCTCTCAAAGCACATGGACAAGCTGGCTGTGGTGAAGTCGCTCTACAGCGATTCCTTCGCCCACGGCAGCGCGGTCCTCCAGATGAATACGGGCCGAATCTTGCAAGGACACCCCTCACTGGGTGCGTGGCTGAGCTACGGACTGGGGACGGTAAACCAAAACCTCCCCGGCTATGTGGTCATGCTCGACCCACGCGGCGGACCGACAACGGGTGCCCCCAACTGGTCCAGCGGATACATGCCCGGAGTGCATCAGGGCACCGTGCTACGCACCTCAGGTGAACCCATTCTCAACCTGAAAGCGCCCGCGGATCTCGGGCGGGAACACCAGCGCCGAGAAATCGAATTCATTCAAGAACTCAACGCCCGGCACCAGCGACTCCATCCCGAAACCCCAGACCTGGCTGCGCGTATCGCCAGCTACGAACTGGCATTCCGACTCCAATCTTCCGCCCCCGAAGCACTCGATTTGTCGCAAGAGGATCCCCGCACGCTAGAGGCCTACGGCATCCAGGAACCCAAACCCACCTGGCACCCATTGGCCCAAGGTCCGGCCCCCTTCGGACGCCAGTGCCTGACCGCGCGGCGGCTCGTCGAACGCGGGGTGCGCTTCGTGCAAATTTACTCCGGCGGCGGTGCGGCCGGAGGCCAGAACACCTGGGACGGCCACCACGGCATCGAGGAGAACCTGAAGCTGCATTGCCCGGAGGTCGATCAACCCATCGCCGCACTGCTAGCCGATTTGGAGCAGCGAGGACTGCTGGAGGAAACCCTCGTGGTCTGGGGCGGCGAGTTCGGCCGAATGCCCGTCTCTGAAACCT
This sequence comes from Verrucomicrobiales bacterium, assembly GCA_005805505.1. Lineage (GTDB taxonomy): Bacteria > Verrucomicrobiota > Verrucomicrobiia > Limisphaerales > UBA9464 > SXXZ01. Next base: position 11,853 of record SYMJ01000160.1, read on the forward strand.
TCAATACCGGAGGCAAGCCGGGCGGGCGCGACCACAATCCCAAAGGCTTCACCTACTGGATGGCCGGCGGAGGGGTGAAGGCTGGGACGAGTTACGGCGAAACCGATGAAGTCGGCGAGGCCGCCGTGGTCAACCGTCATCACCTGCGGGATTTGCACGCCACGATTCTCCACCTCATGGGCCTAGATCACGAGCACCTGACCTACCTCCATGGTGGCCTGAACCAGAAGCTCACCGGTGTCGTAGAAGCCCAACCGATCCACGGGATCCTGAGCTGAGCTGGAACAATTCAGTGGGATCGTTCCGCCTGAGTCGCTTGATCCGAGAGTCCCGCTCGCAGAGGATGGGCCAAGAATGTCCGTCTTGCCCCGATTGGTGTTTATGGGAACCGCCGACCTCGCTGCCACGGTGCTGCGACGTCTGGTGGCCGACCCGCGTTGGCAGGTGATCCTGGCGGTAAGCCAGCCGGATCGACCGAAGGGACGTGACCTCGCGCTTCAGCCCACCCCGGTCAAGCAGGCCGCACTCGAGCTAGGTATTCCGATGGACCAACCAACCAAGGCCCGGGATCCCGAATTTATTGAACGTCTTCGCACCCTCGCGCCCGACCTGATGGTGGTCGCTGCCTACGGGCAACTCCTGCCACAAACACTGCTAGACATCCCTCGTCACGGATGTCTCAACGTCCACACGTCGCTATTGCCCGCTTATCGGGGAGCCGCACCCATTCAATGGGCTTTGGCTGACGGCTTGAACGAGACCGGAGTAACCCTCATGCGCATGGAGGCCGGGCTCGACACCGGCCCCATCGTCACCACGACCACTGCGCCCATTTTGGACGAGGACACCGGTCAATCACTCCATGACCGACTGGCCGACCTGGGAGGTGAACTACTAGTTCGATCGCTGCCCGACTATCTCGCAGGCTATTTAGAGCCACGACCCCAACCCCTCGATGGAGTAAGCCTCGCGCGCAAAATCACCAAAGAGGACGGCCGCCTCGTGTGGGAGCGTCCCGCCGTGGAACTCTGGCGTCGCCTGCGGGCGTTTACCCCCTGGCCCGGGGCCTTCTGTCAGGCCGAGGGGGGCGGTAAGACTCGCCTGGTGAAGGTCCACGCCGCCAGCCTGAGTGAAGGCTCCGGCCGGCCCGGAGAGCGACTCGACTACGGCAAGGGACGCCTGGTGGTGGCCTGCGGCAGTGGGGCTCTCGATCTGCTAACGCTGCAGCCTGAAGGGGGGCGTCGCATGGATGCCGCCGCCTTTCTGGCCGGTCACCCGTTGGAGCGTTTCACCTGATCAACTACTTCAGCCACTTCCATCGCTGGCACTCTTACAGCCACCACGGGGATCGAGTGCTCGACAGAGCGAACCCGGCTGGCGAGCCACACGCTGAAGACGCCCGAGACCACCGCGATCCAACCCAGCCGATCGTAGCCCACGATCTCGCCGGTGGGGGTCTTTACCACGAGCCAACCGCCCACTGCGGTGGTGAGACCAGCCATGATGTCGCGGGCGCAACTGCTCAAACTCAAGAACGCCCCGCGCCGATGCGGTGGCACTGCAAGACTGAGGATTGCCTGGGCCGGAATGAACCGCCCGCTAGCAAAGACAAAGAAGGATCCCCCCAAGAGCACCAACCAGAAGAGGGGCATCGGACGGGCATGCGTAATTCCGAGGGTGATCAGAATGGCGAACCCCACCAAACCCGCGTAAACGCGAACCCGACCCAGATCATCGGCCATCCGACCGACACGGGGTGTGGAAAATAGGCTCAAAAGGCCACCCACGAGATAGACTAAGAACAACTGATTTTCCGCCAGATGAACATTCCCGATGAGGTAGGGGGCGAGCATCGGAATGATGGTGAAATGGGCAAAGACCAGCATGCCATAGAAGGCCAAAGCCCGACGGGCATTGGAGTCGCGGACTACCTCTAGGATCGGAGCAAAACCAAAGCGGGCCGTGGGATGAATGTGTTCCTTAAGAGTCGGCAAGTTTAAAGAAATCAACCCGCACAAGATGACCGAAAGGACCGCCACCCCCCAAAAGGGGGCCTCCCAATTGAAGCGATTCGCCAGCGCCAGACCCATAGGAACCCCAAATGCCGCCGCCGCCGAAAAGGAGGTGGTCACCAACCCCAGGCCGGCCGCCCGCCGCTGGGGAGGTATCAGGTCGGAAGCTACGGTCATGACCAAAGATCCGCAGAGGCCGCCGAAAATACCGCAAATCGACCGAGCCACGGCCAGCATCGGAGCGCTATGAGCCAACGCACACCCCAGGGTGCCGACGATAAATCCGAGGTAAGTAAGTAGGAGCAGCGACCGCCGCTCGAACCGATCAATGAAGGTGGACCCAAAAAATCCCGCCAAGCCCGAGGCCACCGAGTAACAGCCGAGCAGCGCACTAAATCCCGCAGGACCGATGTGGAGTTCCCTCATCAACTGGGGTCCCAGCGGGAGCATGACCATGAAATCCAAGACATGGGTGAACTGCACGGCCGCTAGGAGCAGCAGGAGTCGTCGTTCACGGGATTCGATCATCGGATCTCCTTTAAGGGCTCTACCGCCCCTAACAGAGTGGCGCACTGTTACCACGCTTTGAACGAAAGCCAACCCCAGAGCCTGATATTGGAACGTCTTGAAACCTCTTGGAACCTCTTGGAACGTGCAAAATTTAATCAAACCCGCCAGAACGCAGTGAGTTTCAGTGACTCACCCACCCAAAAGGCTTCCTTTCCGGAGACCTCTGCGTGGCGGTAGGCTGAAGGGGTGACGAGCACTTGGATCAACCGAGAGACGCAGCGGTACCCGGTGGCGATTCTGGCCGGGCTGGCCGGTGCCTTGGCTCATCCAACTCCGGGCTGGGCCGGGCTGGCTTGGATTGCTCCCGCGCTCCTGTGGTTTGGGGCCTGCGGACTGCGTGGGCCAGAGGGTTTTCGCTACGGCTACGTCGCAGGGCTCGTCCACTTCCTGGTGCTGCTGCGCTGGATGCGTCACATCCCCTATCCCGTCGGAGCCTATGCCGGATGGGTGGCCTTAAGCGCTTACTGCGCTTTGTTCCCCGCGCTTTGGATTCGACTCGGGCTTCAAATCACGCAAGGGGGCGGCCGCCGAGGCGACCGGAGTGCCGATCATCCGCCCACCGACCGGCGGACCGGAAGTTGGCACGACTGGCTACTGGAGGCTCGGGCCTATGCTCGGCAACCCTGGCCTTTGAGAGCTTCGCAACTGGTGACCCTTGCTCTGGCCTGGGTGGCCCTGGAGTACCTGCGCTCCCACCTCTTGAGCGGATTCCCCTGGGCTCCTCTCGGCGTGAGCCAGTGGCGGCAATTACCCCTCATCCAACTAGCGAGCGTCACCGGGGTGTACGGCGTTTCTTTCTTGGTGTGCTGGAGCAGTCTAGCCCTGGGAGGGGCCTTCCTCAGCATGGGCCTGCGTCCGGAATCGCGCTGGAGCTGGACTGCGGAAGCCCGACTACCACTGCTGGTGACATTGATGGTCATGGGCTGGGGGTTCTGGGAAGTCATGGGCTACCGCCGTCTGGAGCGCCAAGCCAACCCCGAAACCGTCCGCTTGGGTCTCGTTCAGCCCTCGGTGCCGCAGACCCTTCAATGGGATCCCGACGAACAAGGGCGCACCTTTGCCAAGATTGAGGACCTGTCCCGTCAAGCGTTGGCGCTGGAGCCCGAGGTCCTCATCTGGCCTGAAGGATCCTTTGGCCTCACGGACACCAACTACGCTCGCATGGTGGCACACCTTGGAAAAAACGGGCCGGACTGGATTCTGGGGGCCGACGATTCCGTGGCCCGGGAAGGCGGGTCCGGAGATCGACCCGCCGTGGCCCGCTACAACGCGGCCTTTTTGCGACGCGCCGATGGCTCCATGCCACCGGCCTACTGGAAGCGGCGACTCGTTCCCTTTGGCGAGTACGTCCCCCTGGCCCGCTGGCTCCCCTTCCTCAAGTGGATCACACCCATCGGCGATGGGTTTGAAAGTGGCGATCGCCCCTGGACCTTCCGCCTCACTGGGGGTGCCACCGTGGCCCCGGTGATTTGCTTTGAAGACGTCTTCCCGCACGGCATCCGGGACCATGTCCGTCCGGAGGTCGATTTCATTCTCGGACTCACCAACGACGGCTGGTTTGCCGAGAGCGCGGCTCAATGGCAACACACCGCCAGCGCCGTCTTCCGGTCCGTTGAAAATGGCGTCGCCTTGGTGAGGGTGTGCAACAACGGCCTCACCGGCTGGTGGGACGCCTGCGGCACCCCGCGCGACGTCCTGGGTGACTCGACGGGCCAGGTGTATTCACCCGGCATTCTCTTGGCCACCGTGCCCATTGGGCTCCCTCACACCGAGACCCCCTATCACCGACACGGCGACGTGTTCGCCCAAGGCTCCCTGGCCTTGGTGGCTTGGCGCCTTCTCCTCACCCTGCGCCGACAGCCAATCGGGTCCAGCCCAGCGACACCTCAGGGATACAGCAAGTAAGGCTGTCGGAGAGCTTCGAAGGCCTTTAAGTCCGACTCGATGCGGGCCATGGCCGGGGCAAGGTCGGCACCCGATTCCATCAAGACCTTGGCCATTAAGTTCGTGGAAATCCACCTCCAGGAACGCAACGAGAGCATGGGCTTCATCCAACGCGACCCCGCCCCACCGGTCAAACCCTCCGGACTCTCCTGGAGCGATCCCCACCAACCTCCTGTCACTGAGCCTGCGGAGCCCTCTTCCTCTTTGGCCCCGTTCCGTTCAGCGTTTGGCCAATGAAGGTACGGTGGGTCGATTCGACAATGCGTTTCCGGATGCGCTCTCCGGAGGTGGCAGATTGGATGGCGACAGGGCAGTGCGCCGGCCAGATCCAAATTGGCCCCTTGGCCCAGGACCAATGGGCCTACCGCCTGGAGCTGAACCCCGGGCCCGACTGGAAGATCACCACTGAATCGGGATGTTGGAACGTGGCTATTCCTCAATTGGCCGTGCAGCAATGGGCCGATTCAGAAACCCTCACACTCGAATACCTCACTCCCTGGGGCACTCGACTCATCCTCGAGAAAGACCTTCCCCGGCGCCACCTCCGGCCCGGGAACGGGGACACCGACAGCACGGCCCATCAGAAGACTTCGCGAGCGATGCCGTAGAGCAGGAGGAGAAGGAGGCTCAAGGACAGCAGGAAGCGGCGGCGAGCAATCTTGCGCTCGTAGCGGAGGGGACGCAAACCGTGGACCGAACCGGCCGCCATCAAGTGAACCAAGCCGGAGGGGCGACGGGGTTGTCCCCCAAATCGCTGCACCCAGCGCTGCCAGGCCTCAACGAGGTTAAAACGATCTGGAGGCACGGACGACCCTGACCGCGAGCCCGCCACACTCATGGGAGTCGGCGCCGGAACGGCACGCGGCGGAACTGATCCAAAGGGCTGGGTGGCCTCTCGGGGGCGGGGCGGCAACGCTCGAACCGGGGGCAGCGGCCGAGCCGAAAGGTCCGAGATGCGCCGCTGAATGACCTCGATTTCACGATCCAACTCGGCCTGGCGGACCGCCATCGGATCCTTTGCTTTAGTGAACCAAGCCATGATCTTCGCTATCCCGTGCTCAACGCTTGAGGGCCAGAACCACGGCCAAGGCAAAGACTGCCAGGCCGAGCAAGGCCACCGGCCAATTGAAGGCCAAGCCCAGACGAGCCAATTGAGCGGTGGTCAGTCCGGTCAGCAGTGAAACGGGCGCAGCAGACCCAGCGGGCTGTCCGGCCGAGGCCGAGCCCTCTTCCAACATCGACCAAGCCAAGCGCGCCTGGTTCCACTCCATACGAGCATTTTCAATCGCTGCCAAGGCCCGGGCCAATTCTGTCTCCCAAGTGGTGTCCGTCCAGGTCTGCTCGTTGAGTCCCTGCACATTGCCCAGCGCACCTCGCAACCCCTCTAGCGTGCGTCCCATTTGGAGAGCGTCTCGACGGAGATTCATCTCAGCCTGCTCGAGCAAGGCGACCCCCCGGAGAAGGTTCTGCAGCATCTCCTCGCGACCCGTGTGAAACTCACCGCGGCGGCGGCGCATTTCTTCGATCGCCGCCTTGGCCCGCTCCAGTTGCTCCTGGGCTTCGCGCAATTTGGCCAGATCTTGCTGGGTGGCCGTCAATTGACTATCGAGTTCTTCGCGCGTCGGAGCCCGTCCGGTGCCCCCGGACATCGACGGACTGGCCGTTGCCAGTCGTGGGGAAGATCCACCCGAGGTGCGCAGGTCGGTATCCACAAAATCAGTGCCGTCGAGAGCCATAAGTCTTGGGACTAAAACTACAGAAATGGCCTGCCGACGCAACGCGGACGTTGGCACAACGCTCACAAAAACCCGCGCACACCGAAACGATTCCGCAGGAAGGGAAGTTGTTTACAAATGATCACGAACGATTGCGACGAGCTCACCACCAAAAATGAGGAGCCGATCCGTCGGTCCGGACCTCCTGCTGGGCAAATTTTCGAAACTCGGCATGACCATCGCGCATGAGCACATTGCCGCCTGCCGGAAGCTGACCATTGAGGTGGGCGGAACTGTGACCGGCCCATCCTCCGTCGACCTTGGTGAAATTACGCCCACCACCCGAGCGATTGGCCGAGTTCGACAAGGTAGCGTCAGCGACAACGACCCGCGAGGAGGGGCCTGGCTCGAACTCCTGACCGGCGATAATCCAGGGCTTAGGGTTGAAACCTTCGGTAATATTGGTGGCCTTGATGCGTCCCGATCCCTTGAACGCCACGGCGTAACCAATCACGCGATATCCGTTGGCCTTTTCCCCCGCCACCTCATTGGTCACACCCGTGGTGAACGACCAGAGTTGGTTGTTGTTCTGTTTTTCGAAACCCGGGCAGTACAAAATGTTCCGCTGCCCGCCATTCACCACGAAGGCATTGGCCGCCTTGGCTGGGAGATCCCAGGGCCAGACAGCCCCCGTGCAATCCGGAAACTGATCACGATTGTCGAACGCATAC
>SYMJ01000161.1 GCA_005805505.1 Verrucomicrobiales bacterium
AATCGCCCTTCCGCGTGGAACGCTTATTGGGGGAACTCCAGCGAATCCTACCGGGGCGTCGGGTGGTGCTGGCCCGCGAGTTAACCAAGAAGTTCGAGGAGTGGCTGCGCGGCACCCCTGAGGAATTGCTCACCGAGTGGAGCCGTCGCCCGCGCAAGGGGGAGTTTGTAGTGATGATCGGAGCCGCCGGCGACACGGGTGGCAAAGCGGGTCTTCCCCAAGCCAGCAGTTACGTTTCGGATGAAACCGACCCCGAAACTGAAACCGAAACCGATCCCGAAACGAATTCTGAACTAGATTCGCCAGAACGATCCCTTGGAGTCGTTCTGGATTAGTCCGTCAGCTTAAGGCGTTGGCGGACCAACACCGCCGCACCGGTAATTCCGGCCGCGTCGCCCAACTTGCTGGCGAGGATCTCAACATCCTTGAGTGTGCCAGGCATGGCGTAATTGCGGGCTGTCTCCAGGATAATCGGCATGAGGTCGTCCTCGAGGGCATCCATCACACCGCCGCCCAAGACCACCGTTTGCGGACTTAAAATATTCACAAGGTTGGCCACGGCGATGCCCGTGTGTTTGGCCGCTTCTTGAAGGACCTTGGCCGCCAACTTGTCTCCTTTACGGAGGGCCTTGCGTAAGTCGCCGCTCTTGAGATCGACGATGCTCTCGCCTTCCTTGAGCGACTCGGTGAGCAAGGTCTTTTCGCCTTCCTTCACCCGTCGGGCTAATTCGCGAAAAATGGAGGTCCGACTGGCCAAGGCCTCAAAGCAGCCACTGTTGCCACAACTGCATTTGGGACCGCCCACTTGGATGACCATGTGCCCCAACTCACCCGCCGTGCGGTTGAAACCGGAATAGAGTTGGCCGTCCAAGATGAGGCCGCCGCCGATGCCGGTGCCTAAGAAAATACCCAGCAAACTGCGGGACTTGCCCTTCAGCTCCACCTCATGGATACCCAGCGTGCAGGCATTGCAGTCGTTCTCAACAAACACCGGGACACCCAAGTGTTTTTCTAGGGCTTTTTGCAGCGGCGCGTTCTTCCACTGGAGGTTCGGCGCAAAAATTACCTCGCCCGATTCAGGGTTGATGGCCCCAGGGGCTCCGATTCCGACCCCACGAACTTGCTTGAGCGAAAGGTCGGCCTCGTCCACCGCATCCCGGACACACCGTGCAACGCGCTCCACCACGGAATCAAACCCCCGCGAGGCCTTGGTGCTCAACTTGACGGACTGGAGCAACCGGAGTTGGGGGGTAAATATTCCGGCCAAGATCTTGGTCCCCCCCAGATCGACCCCGACGATGACATCCTGTTTGATGGTTTCGGTCATGCGTTTCCCAACTCCATCAGGCTGGCAACCCCGGCCTTGGAGCAAGGAAAACATGGTAACAATTGCCCCGGCCCCCCAGGCTCAAAGCGCCTGCCGCGAACCGGCCTCCCCAGTCACGGGTGGATCGTGTGTGAGTCTGGGGTCGCACGATACCGAAGTTCTCCCGCTCGGATGGGGACCGGTAGGCGGTTTTCCAGGGGCGTCCGTGGGCCGGTGGCAAAGGGAGTGACGACGCAGCCGGAGAACCTGACTTTTTCAGGGTTGCTGCGGCCGGGTCTCGAACGGCTTGATGAGGGCCGATGCCGCAAGCCTTCATCGTCGATGCCGTGGTCCGGGAAGTCCGCCAACTGAAAGGGTACCCCAACCTTTCGATCCTCGATCTGAGCTGTGGCGAGGGCGAGGTGCTGTCGCAACTGGCCGCCGACGGATGCCGCATTCACGGCACCCACTTCCGCGACGACGACTACATCATCGAGAACCGCGTTCGTCTGGACGCCATTCCCATCACCACCGGTGTTGACCTCCAACAACGCCTGCCCTTCGAGGACGGCTCCTTCGATGTCGTGCTCATGACCGAGGTTTTGGAACATCTCGATTCGCAGTTCCACATCGTCGCCGAAGTATCGCGGGTCGTTCGGAGCGGTGGGTTTTTTGTCTTCAGCACCCCGAACCTGCAGCGCTTGCATTCGCGGCTGCAGTTCTTTTTGACCGGCAAGCATAAGCTCATCCGCCGACGGGTCGGCTGGGACCAGAAGGCCTCCGATCGCTACGCTTTCCACATCGGGCCCGTGGATTTTTCCCTCATCCATGCCGTACTCGGTTGGGAGGGTTTTCAAATCCTGCGCCTCGGACTGACCCAGTTGAAATTGAAGTCGGTGCTGCTCTCACCCCTTTGGCCGTTGGTCTGGCTGGCCTGCCGCCTGACTGTCGACAAGGACGCCCGCCGCAACCCGGTGCTCAAGCAAACCGAGAAATCCCTCAATCGTTGGCTCTCCAACCCAGCGATGCTTTTCAGCGAGCAACTGCTCGTAGTCACTCGTCGCAAATAGGTGAGGCCTTGATCCCAAGGCGTTGCCTTGAGGCGGATGTGCTGTGCTTCTTCGGGGCAGACGAAGGTTGGGGATCACCGAGATCACCCGCGACGTGTTCAGCGCCCTCGTGGCCTAGGTAATCCTCCCGTCGGGTGGACGGTGATCCTGAGCTTGTTTGGGGTGGTCTTGGGTTCAGCGCGACTCACCTCATCGAGAGCTCGAGCTATTTCTGCATGCAGGAGATGGGGTGCTGATTCAAAGAAGTCTTCAGCAAATTGCCGACGCGCAGCGCCCGCGGACCCTAGGTTGAAGCCGCAGCCGTCAGCGACACCTCTCAGCGCGGAGTGCGGGGCGCTTGATCGGATACCGACTCGAGACCTTGATCGGCCGCGCGCAGCTTGGTGTAGCGCGTGGCAACCGTGAAGGCGCTGGCCCAGGCGATGTAATAACCGGGAAGACCGTCGAGGAACCCGCCCTTGAAGAGGTATCCCCGCAGAAACCGCCAACCCGGACGGAAGAGCAAATCCACCCAAGTGGCCCGCCGACCGGAATGCCGCGACGCCTGAACGAAGGCAGTGCTGTAAGGAGGAATCTTGGTAACCTGACGGTCGATGCTCTCGTTGCTGTAGTGCAGGAGATCGGATCGTAAACGGCCGATGCGCCCCGCCACCTGCAATTGGGCATGCGGTTCCTCGCCACCCCAGTGCGCCCGACCGCGACGGGCCAGACGGATCACGCGGTCGGGATACCAATCGCCGTGACGAATCCAGCGACCGAGGAATTGGGTGCAGCGCGGGAAACTGAAAGCACCAATCTCCGGTCCGGCCTCGGCGATAGCCCGGGAAATCTCCTCCCTCAATTCCGGGGTAACCACCTCGTCGGCATCCAAATTGAGCGTCCACGCGGAGGAGGTCTTGTCTAGGGCCGAAGCCTTCTGACCCACAAACCCTTTCCAAGACTCGCGAACCACAATGGCTCCATGGGCGCGGGCCAACTCCTCGGTACCGTCGGACACATCCTGCTGAAGAATGACCACGATCTCGGCGGCCCAGCCCTGCACACTCTCGAGTGCGGCCCCGATGCGATGGGCTTCAGCGCCTGAGACGAAATAAACGGAAATCGGAAGCGGTTGGGACATGGCAGTTCCGGACGAAAGCAATCGATACGACGAGCCCAGTGAATCATCCGGAAGGCGGGTTGCCTACTCTTCCCGAGGCATCCGGACCTGAACGGGCCAGCGCTAAACCAAGCCTCCCTCGAAGAGGCTTAGCAGGGCATCCTCTCGCTCTTCAGAGCTAGACCGACTCAGGCCAAACGGACTTAGGCCAGACGGACTCAGGCTAGACGGACTCAGGCCAGACCGACGGCCGCCATCACGGCTTGCATGGTGGCCTTGACCAAGATGGGCTCGAAGCCGGCGACGCGAATGGCGGTATCCGGATCTTTGAGGCCATGGCCGGTCATGGTGGCTGTCACCAGTGAACCATCGGGGATCTCGCCAGCGCGAATGGCTTTGATCAAGCCGGCCAATGGGGCGGCACACGCGGGCTCGA
>SYMJ01000162.1 GCA_005805505.1 Verrucomicrobiales bacterium
CCGAACCAACGCAGTCCAAGCCGGAAAGACCCGCCGCCCGGAGGGTTTGGGAGGGAAGGGCCCGCTGGCGGCGTTGCTTGTCGGTCACAGACCGCTGCGGGTCTGCTTCCTCCTCGCGCCTTGCCAATCGAACCCTTCTCTCCCAAACAGAACCCCTCCCCAGTTTCAGACAGGCTCTAAAACCGGGCTTGGCTGCAACGATTCTGTTTAGGCGATTCTCTTTAGGCTCGGCCCCACGGTGCGCCACCACGTCCTTGAGCCAACACCCGGAACCCACGACCGAAGTGCTCAGGGTGAGTCAATGTCTGGAAGGCTCGGACGCGTTGAGTGCTCCAATCCGGGAAGCGGCCCGAACTCCGCTGAGTCGATTCGAGAATCCGCATGAGGAACCTGGATTGGCGTTCCCGGTACCACGGCACCAACCCCTCCTGCAGACCCGCCTCAGCGACGGCGCTAAAATCGACGTGGGCCGTCAAGTCCACCTCGCCCGGAAATGACAAGAGGTCGTCGAATACTCGGTGACGGTGGTAGGCTCGCAGCGTTCCTGCCGATCGGCCGGGAGTCAGAAACTCCTCCGCCTCCAACCCGTAATCGAGGGTGATCAGACATCCCGCATGCAACGCGGTGGCGGCCCGAGCCCACCAGGCCACCGCAGTTGGGCTTCGCTCTCGAACAAATCCGTTGGGCAACACCGATTGCAATTCTTCGGGCAACTTCCACTCCATCGGCGCGGGGGTCGGCAGTGCTATCCAGTCGAACCGCCCCTCTTTCCAGCACACCCCCTGCTCTACCCATCGCCGCTGGTCGGTGCTCCAGCACCAGCGTTCCACCGGAAAAGCATCAAGCAGTTCATTGGAGAGAATCACCCCGCGCACCTGGGCTGGCATCGCCTCGCTCCAGACCACGCGGTCACCGAAGCGAGCCAAACGCTCACGCTGCCAAGCCTGACGTGTCGCACTCGGCTCAACGATCCGGTAACAGAAGCGCTCACCGTCCTTGCCGCCTCCACGCAGGAGCGCCTCCAAAATATCTTCCGCCCATCGGCCGTCGTGAGCCCCAGCCTCGACGATTTCTAGAGGCCCGTCGGACAACCCCTCCGATACGCCGACCTCGTGCTCGATCCAGTAGGCCATCAATTCGCCAAAGAGGGATCCCACCGAGACACTAGTCGCAAAATCACCGCCCCGACCCACGATCCGAGGGGTGCGCTCGTAGTACCCGAGACCAGGCTCATAGAGAGCCATCTCCATGTAGCGAGACAGCGAGACAGCACCACCCCCGGTTCCGATCGCTGCCCGGATCCGCTCGACGAGGAGTGGAGAAAATTCCATCAAAGGCCTCGGCATTCCTGGAGACATGGATTCGGAGGTCTCACTCATGCGCGGACCGGCTCCAGATCGACACTCCACAAGCGCTGCCCGTCTCGATTCAAATGGGTCACGGTGGCCACCTGGGTCACCGGAGCGATGCGGACCGACCCAAAGAATTGTTCAGTGCTCCAAGGCCCCGAGACAGCCTGCCCCGGTTTGCGCGAAGAAAAGCGAACCTGCGGCCCGAAGGTGTTGTCGAGAGTTCCGGGCCCGAAGGTACCCGCGTGGAGAGGGCCGCTGACAAACTCCCAAAAGCCGTTGAATTCGGAAAACTGAGCCTGGGCGGGGTCGTAGAAATGCGAGGCGCAGTAATGCACATCCGCCGTCAACCAAACCACATTGCGAACTCGATGGTCCCGCAAATGGCGCAACAGCGAAGCGATCTCTAATTCACGACCCAGGGGAATCCCGTCCCCATTGGCCCCATTTTCGAAAGCGTCGGCGCCATCGCGGACCAACAACCCGAGGGGCATATCGGAGCACACGAACTTCCAGGTGGCCGTGCTGGCCGCGATGGATTCCTTCAACCAATCCAGTTGGGTACGTCCCAGATAATCGGTTTCTGGACCGGAAATGGGCTGGCGGTTTGAGCTGTTGGGACCCCGGTAGGAACGCAAGTCCAGGAAGAACAATTCGCAATGAGGCCCGCGGCGAATACGCCGATAAATTTGTCGTTCCGGATGGTTCCGAATGGGCATGTACTCGAAGAACGCCTGTCGCGAACGGGCCGCGAGTAAGTTCACGTCGCGAATCCGATACCCCGCGGAAACGGGCAGCAACTCTCCGGGATACCAGTTGTTCAGCACCTCATGGTCATCCCATTGGGCAAACATCGGAACACGGGCATTGAAACGCCGGACATGGGCATCCAACACGTTGTAGCGGTAGTTGCCACGGAACTCTCCCAAGGTCTCGGCCACCTTCGATTTTTCCTCGGTGACCTGATTTTTCCAGAGGGTTCCATCCGGAAGCCGCATCTCGGCAGCCAGCAAATTGTCGGCGTAGATTGTGTCTCCGCTGTGAACAAAGAACTGCGGATCCTGGGCCAACATGGACTGGTAAGTGCGCATACCACCACGCGCCTCATCGATGCCGTAGCCCTGACCGCAGGTGTCTCCCGACCAGACAAAATGCACTTCCGAGCCCGGAGCTGTGGTCGTACCGGCCGTCACCAGCGATCCAGCCTCCCAGTCACCGGCCACCCCTTGCCGATCCTCGAAGCACACCCGGTAGAAGATACGACGACCCGTCGGGAGGTCCCGAAGGAGCATTTTGGCCGTGTGATCGGACTCCGGACCCGTCACCGGTCCCACCCGTCGTTGCCGAGTGAGGAACGACTCGTCCTCCGACCATTCCACCACCATGCGGGCCGCCTGATCGCAACGGCTCCAGATAACGGCCGATGAGGCCTCCACATCGCCACTGGCCACTCCATGGGTCACGAGCGGGCGTGCTCCCAAATGCACGGCCGGCAACGCGCCGATCATTGGCACGGCCCAATGACCACCCACTGCGGCCAGAGCCGCACCAAACCTCCGCCGGGAAAGCTTTACCATACGAACGATTGGAAGCCACCGCCCTCTCCGGAGCAAGAGCCAGCCCTTGCCAAGCCACCGATTTCACCCAAACGCATTCTGTAGGACACCCAACAGTGCGTTGACCTCCGCCGGCCCGGTTCATACCGTCGCTGAGCTTTATGCACGTTCTTGTTTGCGACCCCATCTCCCCGCGCGGCATCGCGTATTTCCAAGCACGCCCTGAATTCAAGGTAACCGTCCTGTCCAAGCGGCTGTCCGAGGCAGAATTGCTTCCCTTGCTGGCCGACGTGGAGGCCCTCGTGGTCCGCTCTGAGACGAAGGTCACCCAGGCGGTTCTGGATGCGGCTCCAAAACTCCGGGTCGTCGGGCGAGCCGGGGTGGGTATCGACAACGTCGATGTCTCCGCCGCCACCCAACGGGGCGTCGTGGTAATGAACACCCCGGCCGGCAACACCGTCACCACGGCCGAATTAACCTTCTTCATGCTGGGTGCCCTCGCTCGAAAGATCCCCGCCGCCCACGCCACCATGGCCGCGGGCAAGTGGGACCGTAAGGCGTTCCAGGGAATTGAGATCCAAGGCAAAACCCTCGGCGTATTGGGCATGGGCCGCATTGGTTCGGAAGTCGCCAAACGAGCCCTCGCCTTCGGAATGCGAGTGATCGCCTACGACCCCTTCCTCACCGAAGCCCGTGCCCGCCAATTGGGGGTCGAACTCGTCGCCGACACCGATGCCATTTACCGCTCATCGGATTTCATCACCGTCCACATGCCGGTGACACCAGACACGCGGGGCATGATCAACTCGGAATCCATCGCCAAGATGAAGCCCGGCGTGCGGATCGTGAACTGTGCCCGCGGCGAGATCGTCAACGAGCCGGACCTCATTGCCGGACTAGAATCTGGAAAAGTCGCCGGGGCCGCTCTGGATGTCTTTAGCTCTGAACCTCTCGCGGCTGACCACAAGCTTCGGTCACTCCCCAATGTCGTCCTCACCCCGCATCTCGGAGCGAGCACCGAAGAAGCCCAAGAGAAGTGCGGTCTGGAAGTCGCCGAAATCATTAGCGCCTTCCTCCTCACGGGCGAGGTCCGCAACGCGGTCAACCTCCCCGGAGTCGATGCCAAGGCCTTTGAACAAGTCCAACCCTATGTGGCATTGGGCGAGAAGCTCGGCAGCCTCCTCAGCCAACTTGCGCCTCCGGGGGTAGACCGTTTGTATGTCACCTTCGGCGGAAAGGCTCAGGACCTCCCGGCGACCGACCCAGTGACCCGCGCCATCCTCAAGGGGTACCTCAACGCCAGCGGCACCGGTCCGAAGGACATCAACAAAATCAACGTGCGCTCCATTGCTTCCAACCTCGGCCTGACCGTCGAAGAAAAGAAATCCGATGAGCCCGTCACCTTCAATGAGTGGCTGCACGTCCAGTTGTTCCACGGCAACACCAAGGTGGGCAGCGCTGGAGGCACTTTCTTCGGATCGTCTCAAAACCCCCGGATCGTCCGAGTCTCGAGCACCCCGGTAGAAATACCGACCTCGGGCACCATGCTCCTGCTCAACAACCAAGACCGACCCGGCATGGTGGGAAAGCTCGGCAGCATTTTGGCCGATCACAACGTCAACATCGCCAGCATGAGCCTTGGTCGTGAGACCGAGGGTGGACTAGCCCTGACGGTGCTCGTGCTCGACAGCCGCCCGCCCAAGGCCTGTCTGGATCAATTGGCGGCCGACCGATCGATTTCCAACGTCCGTGTGGTGACTCTGTAAATTACTCTTCGGCCCAACGACCTCTCTGAGACCCCTCGGCCCGTAGCGCGAAAACGCTGCGGGCCGTCGGCTTTTGGGCACGACACCCTCAGCCCACGAAACCCGAGCGATACTGAGTCTTAACCCACGAATTGGCTGAAGGCAGATTTCGAATCTTGAGCGCCTTGGAATCCCATTCCAGACGCTGACCAGCCCGGATGGCGAGGTTGCCTAGGAGCAAAGTTTCGGTCACGGGTCCGGCCACATCGAAGGCAGACTGTGCCTTCGGGCCGCCTTTGCAGGCCCGGATCCATTCCTGATAGTGGGCCCCCTCGGAATCAGCGTATTTCTCAAACCTCTCAGGGATGGACTTGAGTTCGGCCGCGGTCCGGCCCGACCGGAGTTTGCCGCCTCCGGGCAAACTCTCGTAACTGGTCAATAACGTGTCGTCCGAACCCACTATGAGGACGCCATTGCCCCCGTAGGCCTGCCCGGGGAACAAGTGCGTCGGCGGCAGGGATCCGCCATCGTACCAATGGAACCGCAGCGCGGCCTGACCTCGACGGGCCGGAATATCCCAGACCACGTGCGAACGCACCGGGCCGGTTTCGTCATTAGCCCCCTCCGACGTGGCCTCGACGGCACTGGGATTGGACAAATCCATCGACAACGTAGGCACGTTGAGTAAGTGGCAACCCATGTCACCGACAGCACCAGTCCCGAAATCCCACCAACCGCGCCACTTGAAGTGGCCCCATGCCGGATGATACGGGCGCTCCGGAGCGGTCCCAAGCCAGAGGTCCCAGGACAATTCCTTAGGAACAATCGGCCGATCGGTCGGGCGCTGAACTCCCTGGGCCCACCAAGGGCCGGGACGATCGGTCCAGCAGTGAATCTCCCGAACCGTTCCGAGCACCCCTGCCTTAACCCACTCGGCGTCCCTCCGCACGGCCGCCCGCGACATGCCTTGGTTGCCCATCTGCGTGGCCACGCCCGCCGCTCGGGTGGCTCGGGTCAATTCGCGGGCCTCCCAAATCGTGTGGGTCAATGGCTTCTGGCAATAGACATGCCACCCGTGCTGGACCGCCCGCATCGATGGTGGGAAGTGCGTGTGATCGGGCGTGGAGACAGTGACGGCGTCGATCTGGTTGCCCAACTGATCGAACATTTCACGCCAATCGGCAAAACGACGGGCCGAGGTGAAGGTCTTGCCCGCCTGAGCCAAACGGCCGGAATCCACGTCACAAAGCCCGACGATGTTCTCGGTGGCACCCACTTGGGTGACATCGGTCCAACCCTTTCCACCCACGCCAACCGCCGCAATTCGGAGCCTCTCATTGGCTCCAAGCACCCGACGGCGACTCACATAAGGAGCTTGGCATCCGGCCAGATAGGCCCCTCCGGCGAGCAGGATGGAATCCCTGAGAAATTGACGGCGTGACGGGGAGTTCATGAGTTCAACGGTGGTCCGACTCCGCGATCTCCGGCAAGTCGGATTCGCCCGGCTGAGTGCAAACTTATTTTGCACACGTCCCGCTGCCGCCCGGTTTCCAGGGTTGGCGACACAGGCAAGAACAGGCAGGCTAATCGAACTTTTCCAAGTCATCCGATGGCCTCCACTGTTGCACCTCACGCTCCGTCTTGGCGCCGCCTCCTGCAAACCGCAGGTCCGTTGCTGGGTTTGGTCTTTGTCTTGGGACTGCTGGCACTCAGTGAAGAGGCCCGCCCTACCCTCTTCACGGGCCGCAATGCGGCGATTGTCCTCACCCAAACCGTCATCGTGGCCTTGGGCTCCATTGGCATGACGATGATCATTGTCAGTGGTGGCATCGATCTCAGCGTTGGAGCCGCGGTCGCCTTCAGTTCTGTGGTTGGAGCCAAGATGCTGACCGCTGGCCACAACTCCTGGATGGCGGCAGCGGCTGTCATGGGTACTGGGGCGCTCATCGGCGCAGCCAATGGAGGACTCATCGCCGGACTGCGCCTCTCTCCCTTCATCATCAGTCTTGGAATGATGGGAGTGGTGCGTGGGGGCGCCAAATGGATCAGCGGCAAGCAGGCCGTCTACAACCCCGAGGGCAGCGGTCTCAACACCCTAATGGAGCGAACCAACCCGCAAGGCTTCCTGCCTCTTCCTCCGGGCGTTTGGATTACCTTGGGCCTGGCGGTGGTCGCTAGCTTCATCATGCGCCGCAGCGTTTTTGGTCGCCATGTCTACGCTATCGGGTCCAGCGAACCGGCCGCTCGCTTATGTGGAGTCCGCGTGCAACGGGTCAAACTGTTGCTCTACACACTGGCGGGAGCCTTCTTCGGATTGGCCGGATTAATGCAGCAATCCCGACTCACCCAGGGGGATCCTACGGTGGCCGTCGGTCTCGAATTAGACATCATCGCCGCCGTCGTGATCGGCGGAGCCAGCCTCAACGGTGGCATCGGTGGCATCGGAGGCTCGCTCATGGGAGCCCTCCTGATGGCGGTTCTGCGCAATGGCACCAACCAACTCGGCTGGGATTCCTACATCCAAGAAATCATCATCGGCGCGGTGATTGTCATGGCCGTGGGCCTCGACAAATGGCGCCAGGGTCGCGCGCACTGACGTCCGACGCCCCTCCACGATGGGTAACCATTGTCGAAGCAACGCAGGTCCGGTGCGCACGGCCACTCTGGCGCGAGTAAACTCTTCGATTTTGAGGCATTCTCGGTTTGAATCGCTCGCACATGGACAAGCGGTTCTACATCACCACGGCGATTGATTATGTGAACGGGGCTCCCCACCTGGGGCACGCCTACGAAAAGGTGGTGGCCGACGTCATCGCTCGGGCTCGACGAAGCCTGGGACAGTCTGTCTTCTTCCTGACCGGATTGGACGAACACGGCCAGAAAGTCCAGCAAGCGGCCCACGATTTGGGCCAATCGCCTCAGGCCTATTGCGACGACCTCGCCGTCCAGTGGAGTTCCTTCGTCCAGTCCCTCGGCTTGAGTCACGATGACTTTGTCCGTACCACCGATGCCCGTCATCAGCACATCGTGGTGGCGTTGCTCAACCGACTCCACGTGACGGGTCACTTCTACAAATCGGCCTACCGGGGATTTTATTCGGTGAAGGAGGAAACATTCCTCACCGAAAAAGACCGCAATCCCGACGGTTCCTGGGATCCGCAATGGGGCGTTGTACAGGAACTGGTTGAGGAGAACTGGTACTTCAAGCTGGGTGAGCACCAAGCGTGGTTGGTCGAGTACCTTGAAAAGAATCCCGAGTTCGTCCAACCCACCAACCGGCGCAACGAGGTCTTAGGTTTCCTGCGTTCCCAGAAGCTCGAAGACCTCTGCATCTCCCGTCCGTCCTCCCGACTCTCCTGGGGAATCCCCCTGCCCTTCGATCCCGGCTATGTGACTTACGTCTGGTTCGATGCGTTGGTGAACTATTTTTCCATCCCAGCCGCCTTGGGCGACCCCGCGGCACTCGCGCCCCTCGGCAGCCCAGCGCCCGCCGATTCCAGCTTTTCGGTTTGGCCCGCAGACATTCATTTGATCGGCAAGGACATCCTCAAGTTCCACGCCGTGTACTGGCCGATCATGCTTCACGCCCTTGGAGCCCCATTGCCCAAGACCATTCTAGTCCACGGTTGGTGGCAGAAGGACGGCGCCAAGCTCAGCAAGAGCACGGGCAACGTGGTGGATCCCCTGGCCATCATTGGCGAATGGGGGTTAGACGCCTTCCGCTACTACGTCGTCCGGGAATTGGGCATTGGCCCCGACGGCAACTGGACCGACGACGGGTTCCGTGTCCGCTACAACTCGGAATTGGCCAATGGACTGGGCAACTTGCTCAACCGGGCGGTCAACATGCTCAACAAGTATCGAGCGGGCGTGGTCCCTTCCCCGTCCAGCACCCTCGCGGTGGAGGCCACGGCGGCCGTCGAGAAAACGCGCGCGTGCTACCTGGCCAACGACCCGCAAGGAGCCCTCATCGCGGCCTGGGAGCTGGTGAACCGAGCCAACCTGTTTGTCGAAGAGACCAAACCCTTCCACTTGGCCAAAGATCCGGCGCAGTCCGAACTATTGGATTCGGTGCTCTACAATTTGGTGGAGTCGTGCCGAATTCTGGCCGTGCTGGTTCAACCGGTAATGCCGGCAATTGCCGACAAGATCTTCGCCCAACTGCAGGTCTGCGGCGAAGCCTCGGATTGGAAGCAATCGGCCTGGGGTGGTCTGGCGCAAGGGCACCAGGTTGGGGCACCCATCCCGCTCTTCCCCCGCAAAGATCTCGCTCCGAAATAAGCCACGGAGTTCTGCCTCCTTGCTCGAGGATCTGAGACCGCTCCGCTGGCAAGTCATCGTCGATCTCAATCGGGGTTGATCGGGGTTGATCAGCGTTGAAGTCTATCGCGGTCGAAATCTCGCGATAAAAATCTCACGATAGATATTTCCCCCACCTCAAGCAGCTCCCCTCAACAACCAGTAAAGGCCGAGGCGAGCGCACCCGCAAAGGCCCAATGCCTACCGGCGGCCCGACCGGTCTGAGCCTCAGGGAACCTTCACCTTGGACAGCAGCGTGCCGACGATGCTTTCTGTGGTCACTTCTTCGGCTTCGGCCTCATAGGTGAGCAGAATACGGTGCCGCAAAACGTCGAGAGCAATGCGCTTCACGTCCTCCGGTGTCACATAGTTGCGACCCTCGATGAGTGCGCAGGCCCGTGCGGCCAAGGTCAGATTGATCGTGGCCCGCGGGCTGGCACCGATTCGGACCAGTCGCTTGAGTTCCGGCGCCACTCCGGAACCCGCAGCCGCCTCACGGGTCGAAATCACCAGACGGACAATGTAGTCTCGCACCAGCGGATCCACATGGATCGAGTTGACCAGAGTCTGATAGGCGGAGATTTCCTCCGGCTTCACGACCGAATCGATCGTGAGCTGCGGGCGGGTACTGGCCATACGATCGAGGATGATCAATTCCTCCTCGGCCGACGGATAGCCCACCACCACCTTCAACATGAATCGGTCCATCTGAGCCTCGGGCAACGGATAGGTTCCTTCCTGCTCGATAGGATTCTGGGTCGCCAACACGAGAAAGGGATCCGGCAACGGCCAAGTCTTGTCACCGATGGTCACCTGCCGCTCTTGCATGGCCTCCAGCAATGCGGACTGCACTTTGCTCGGGGCGCGGTTGATTTCATCGGCCAGCACCAGATTTGCAAAAATCGGTCCCTGCCGGGTCGAATAAGTCCCCTGCAATGGATCATAAATCAGCGTTCCGGTGATGTCGCCCGGCAGCAAATCAGGCGTAAATTGAATCCGCGAAAACTGACAGTCTGTGGCTCGGGCCAGCGCGCTGACGCTCGCGGTCTTGGCCAAACCGGGCAACCCTTCGAGCAAAATGTGACCACGGGCCACAAGGCCGACCATCAACCGATGGATGAGTTCTTGTTGCCCCACGATCACCCGAGCCATCTCCGAGCGGACCCGGCCCAGATGTTCACTGGCAGCACGATACGGAGCGAGGGATGTAGAATCAGTGGGGGCACTCATGGCTGAATCGATTGAGCTGCAAACAATCAGTGAACTAGGCTTGAAGTCCAGCCTCACACCGAACTTTCACCCCAATAAAAAAATATTGCCGATCTTCCACGCCAGAATGCTCTCGCCCTGAAAGCCAGGTCGGGTTCCTATAGGCACCGAAGCATGCACCTCGCTCGTTGGCTGATACTCTGGACCCTGGCCTCGTCGGTCGCTTTCACCGCCGAGCTTCCCACCGTGGAGGGAGCATTAGGGTGGATGCGTAAGGGCGATTCCACCAACGCGATCGCCACACTCAGCGCCTTGCTTAAGCAAAAGCCCGACGAAGTCCGTGCCTGGCACTTGCGAGCCCAGATCCGAGGTCTAAGTGGCGATGCGGACGGGGCGATTTCGGACTTCGGAGAAGCCATCCAGCGCAACCCCAAATCCCCCTATCTCGTCCAGGAACGGGGAATGCTTTATTTCCGTCGCAATGACATGGAAAAGGCTCTCATCGATTTCGATCGAACCAACGAAATTGATTCTCGGATGGCGCCGCAAAATTGGCAGCGCGGCATCGCCCTCTATTACGCCGGACGCTACGCAGACGGGCGCCGGCAGTTCGAACTGCACCAGACGGTCAATTCCGACGACGTGGAGAATGCCGTCTGGCACTTCCTGTGCGTGGCACGCGAAAAGAACCCGGAGACTGCACGCGCTCGATTAATTCCCATCCAGGGCGATGTGCGTGTCCCGATGAAGGAAGTCCACCGACTCTTTGCTGGGTCAGCGACGCCCGCCGACGTGATCAAAGCCGCCGAGGAAACCTCGACCGATCCAAAAGCCAAACAAAAGCACCTTTTTTACGCCCGACTCTATTTGGGCCTTTATTTCGAAGCGACCGGGGACAAGACCCGCGCCGCCGAACACATCCGCACGGCCGCCGACATGGCTCCGCGCGACGACTACATGGGCGATGTCGCCCGTGTCCACGCCCGCCGTTTGAAAGAATGAACCCTCCTCCGACCGATTCCCCTAACTCCAGCAACGGCCCGCGACGCGGCCCAGACCGGCCTGCTCGCGGACCCCGATTCGTCCAGCAACGCCGTCCTTTCAGCCCGCAGCAAAGCCCCCAGCCAGACCGTCGACCCGGCGCCGCTCGGCCAGTTGCCGGACGGCCAGTTACCCATCCAGAGGCACGGAATCCGTCACCCAGACCGGAGGGAAGACACCCCCAGCCTCCACGAGGCGAACTGCCCGATGAACCGGGAGGAATTCCGCCCTCCCAGATGACTCCGCTGCAATTGGCTGTTCGGATCGTGAGCCGTTCCACCCTCGAGAACCCTGCGGACATGGTCTTGCGCCAAACGCTCTACCGTCGTCGGGGTCTGTCGCCCTCCGATGCCACTTGGGTTAGTCGGGCCGTTTTTAGTTTTTTCCGATGGGAACGCTGGTTGGCCAGTGATCGTCCTCTGGAATCTCGCATCGAAGATGGCTTGCGCCTGGCGGCTCGGTTCGCCGCAGAACCCAAATCCTTCTCCAACGACGAACTGGTCCGCAATACCCTGCCCGATTGGGCGGCCCAACACCTTTCGGTCACACCGGAGTTGGCCCGCTCACTTCAACGCGAACCCAGCCTCTGGATCCGAAGCCGACCCGAATCCAGTGAAGAGTTGTCCCAACGTCTTCGCGATCTCAAGCCCGGCCCCTTCCCCGACTCGTACCAGTACGCAGGCCGGGATGACCTCTTCATAGACCGGGGGTTTCAATCCGGCCAATTCGAGATCCAGGATATCGCCTCTCAGGCCGTGGGCCGCATTTGTGCACCGCGCGCCACTGAGGTGTGGTGGGATGCCTGCGCGGGCGAAGGCGGCAAAACCCTGCACCTGTCGGCACTCATGGGTGGCAAGAGCCTCATTTGGGCCAGTGACCGTGCGGCCTGGCGTCTTGATCGCCTCCGCCAGCGAGCCGGCCGGGCCAAGTGCTTCAATTACAGGGCTGTGCATTGGGACGGCTCGGAACACCCGCCCACGAGGACCCGCTTCGACGGCATTCTCCTCGACGCCCCTTGTTCTGGATTGGGCACCTGGAGTCGCAATCCCCATTCCCGATGGACAACCACAGTCCAGGATATCGAGGAACTCGCGGCCATTCAGCGAAAGTTGCTCCAGCACGTGGCCGACTCCCTCAAACCGGGAGGTCGGTTAATCTACGCCGTCTGCACGCTGAGCCGTGCCGAAACAACCGAGGTCGCCGACTGGTTTACCCAGGAGCGCAGTGACCTGGATACCCTCGCAGTGATCAATCCGTTCCAGCCCGACGAACCTCCGGTCACCCAGTTACAACTGTTGCCTCAGGACACCGGCGGCAACGGCATGTTTATCGCCGCCTGGACGAAGCTCTGATTGGGGGGCGTCACAGCGCCTCTACGACAACTCCGTGGGGACCCGCGGAGTTGTCTCTCTCTGGCAGAGTCAGGCCTTCAATTAAGCCTTGAGTCCCAGGCCGAGGCTCTCGCGGCAGAAGCGGAGGCTCTTCTCCAGTTCATCGCGCTGCCGCTGCTTGTCACCGCCATCGTACGGATCCATCGCCTGCCCGCGACGGGCGACGGCCAGGAATCGTGCAAATTCTACGGCCGACTTCTTGGGGAAGGCCTCCCAGAACGAGTCCTGGTAGTACGGAAACTCCGCGGCGAATCCACCGATGGTCTCGATATTCACCGCCACACCGGGACACAGTTGCGCGTACCGATCGAAGTACCGACTCAGGTCCACACAGCCTCCATCGCCCATCGCCGTCCACTGCACCTTGCACCCCTTGTCGGTTTGCCAAATGCGCGAATCCCGCAAGCTGGTCGTGATCGCGTAGGGCCCGAGTTTCTCCAGGCTGTCCAAGGGATCTTCGAGAGTCCAAGCCGCATTGCCGGAGTCCATGTTGGCACCGACAAACTCGCGACCGGCTGCTTCGATCAAGGTGATCAATTCTTCAGCCGTCATGTCGCCCGCGTGGTTTTCCACCGACACTTTCACGCCTAAATCCAAGGCCTGATTCCGGCAGGCCTTCAATACCTTGACCGTGTCGGCGATCCGCGCCTCGATGCCACCCGGAGTCCGGCGATCGTCGCGCGAACCGAGCACCACCCGGAAGGCGGGCGAGCCCACCGCCTTGGAAAGGCGCAGCCCCAAGGACAAATGCTCCTCGGCAGTGCCCCAGTCCTTTTTGAACGACTTGGATGTCGGACAAATACTCCAAGAACCGAGCAAGATTTCCACGCCCTTGTCGGCGGCGTACTTGAGTAGTTCTGCCGCGGCCGAGGTTTCCAACGAACCAAGCCCAGTCAGGTCGGTGATGAAGAGCGTATCGAGATGCAACCCGGCTGCGTAATCCACCAACTCGCGGCCTTTCCATCCCCAAGCCCGGACGGCGAAGTTGTCGATGCCCAGCTTGATGCGGTTGCCCGAGGCATCACGACGAGCTGCAACGGCGGCCGAGGCGATGGGAGCCACGAGAGCGGAGGCGCCAGCCACGGTGGCGGCGGTGAGGAATTTGCGGCGGTTCATGGTGTGGGAAGAGCTTTTGCCGGGACACGTCATTTTGGCCAGAGCGGAAAACCGCCCGAGTTAGGAAACCGGCGGCTCCAAAACGAGCGGAACCGACTCGGACGACTGACGATCCTGAGGCAATCCGTAGGCCTCGACCAAACGACGAGCCATGCGGGCTTCGGCCCTGAAGTCACCGAACCACCACCGCAAGTACAACCCGTTAGCCGCACTCCATCCGCACCAAAGAACAGCCCAACAAAACCAGACTTTAGAATCCAGCTGGTCCCAAAGCCTCCAGGCGCTCAACAAGATCATCAGCCCCCAGACCGCACAAAAATGCAGGGTGTACACCGAAAAGAACGACCACGGGTTTTCATAGCTGAACCCACTCAACTTGGGCGAAACGTGGGGATAGAAGTAATCAGCCTCCAATTCCGAGGCGATGAGGACCTGCGAACCCAAGAGCACATTGATTCGGGCCTCGAGGGCTCGAGCATGGACTCGGGCAAAGTCACAAAAGTGCAGGAAGAACGAGGCCGTAACCCCGGTGCTGACCAATCCAAAACAAATCACGAACCACCCCATCCAACGGTCCCACAAAAGCAAGCCAATAGCAGTCAACGTAGACACTAACAGGAGCGAGAAGAACTTGCGGTTGTAGGCATATTGCATGGCCCGCATGCGCTCCAACTGACGGGTCAGGGCGTCGTATTCCAGACGGGTCCGTTCCGCGGGCGAAAGTCCGCTGGCATCGAGGGTGGGCTGTGAATCCGGTTTCATTCGTGGGTTTCCTCGTTGGGTATCGATGGGGCCGCCGCTCCCTTGACGGCCTTGAACATGGCCAGACAGCGACCGCGCTGGACATCATGCTGAACGATGGGAGGGACATAGCCGCTTCGGGCCAGCAACAGCGGGCGGGCCCAAGGCTCTTGGATGGAATCCGACGGTGCATCCGCCAACTCCGGCACCCATTGTCGGACAAAGGCTCCATCCGGATCACATTTCTCACCCTGGGTCACGGGGTTGAAGATTCGGAAATACGGAGCGGCATCGGTGCCACATCCCGCACTCCACTGCCAACCGCCGTTGTTGGCGGCCAAATCGCCATCCACCAACGTCCGCATGAAGTAGCGTTCACCTCGCTGCCAAGAGATCATCAAATCCTTGGTCAGAAACATGGCCACGATCATTCGGAGCCGGTTGTGCATCCACCCCGTGGCATTCAGACATCGCATGGCCGCATCGACGATCGGATATCCGGTCTGACCGGCGCACCATGCGTCAAACTGCCCATCAGTTCCCTGCCACTGGATCTGATTGTACTCTGGGCGAAAGGCCCCCGCTGCGACGCGCGGATGATTGGTCAGAATCTGAATGTAGAACTCTCGCCAAATGAGCTCACTGAGCCACGTGTCGCAGGATTTCAGACGAGTCGCCGTCGTGGCCCTAGACCGGGCCGTTTGCAATCGATCCAGAACCGTCCGGATTCCCACCGTCCCAAAACGCAGATGCGGTGAGAGCTGCGAGGTTCCTGGAATCGTTTCGAGGACGTTGCGTCCATGGTCGTAACCGAAGACGCGCTCCTCCAGAAATGCTTCCAGAGCCTGCAGTCCAGCCCTTTCACCGGCTGGGAAGAGACTCTGCGCCAACGGGTGGCCCAGCGCCTCACCGCCATTGGGAAGGGGCAAGGATGGCGGCGATGGTACCGGCGACTTGGGTGCGCCAATCCGCGGTAATGGCCCGGCCACTGGCAACGTTTTCCAGGCACGGGAATACGGTGTGAAGACACTGTACACCGTGCCGGTGCGAGTCAGCACCTCCCGCTCTTCATGGATCACCGCGTCTTTATGGGACCGAAACCCGATCGAGCGCTCCTTCAAGGCAGCACGAACCCGCTCATCACGAGCCATCGCATAAGGCTCGTAGTCCCGATTGGTGAACACCGAAATGGCACCCACCTCGCGAGCCAACGCCGGGATAACCTCCTCCGGAGGCCCTCGACGCACCACCAATTGGTGCCCTAAACTCTCGAGATTTCGCGACAACGCTTCCAGGGATCGCAGTAGGAAATTCACCCGAGCCGGCCCCACGTCCGGGGACTGCAAAATCGCGTCATCCCAACAGAAGACAGCGACCAAACGGTCCGATTCGGTATACGCCTGCCACAGCGACGTGTTGTCGGAAACCCGAAGGTCGCGGCGAAACCAATGAAGAACCGTTTTCAAGAAGAGACGCTTAGCATGCCGCGGTCATTGTTCAACTCGAAGTCCAGACTCGCGCTCCGATGATCAACGAACAAACCTAATTTCTGACCTAACGGAACCGTGACCTGACGGAACGGATTCCGTAAACCGCCCTCACGATAAAAGGAGAAAATGCCAGGGTACCCACGGCAGACGCGGAACAAGCACCGTTGCTGCCTTCCGGCCCTGGCGGGGTTCACAAGTCCACGTTCCATGGGCCCTGGCAGAAGCAAATTAGGGTCAGGCATCCCTGTCGAACAAGGGGAATTCCCTGAATCTTCGGTTCCAACTCGTTATGGCATCTTCGAGGCCGAACAAATCGAGCCACCGAGGCCCGGAACACGCATTTCTTGGAAAATTATCGCCCAAACATTCGATAAATCCCCAGCACGCCGCGCCGATAGGCGCAATCGTTCACACCTGCTGCCAATAGAAGGTCCTGCACCTCAGTGGACAGCATCCACATCCGGCGAAAGCACCGTTATAAGGAGCCACCGCTCCACGCAAACCCCAGTTGTCTGCGTTGAATTGAAAAGAGCATCGACGGTGCCGGTCATTTTTGCCGCTACACCCCTGAATACTCGGAACAAACGGATCGTTTCAGAGTGTTCCTGGGCAAGAACATCGGTTTTAGGGCTGTTTTA
This sequence comes from Verrucomicrobiales bacterium, assembly GCA_005805505.1. Lineage (GTDB taxonomy): Bacteria > Verrucomicrobiota > Verrucomicrobiia > Limisphaerales > UBA9464 > SXXZ01. Next base: position 16,576 of record SYMJ01000162.1, read on the forward strand.
AGGACTGGCACAGCCACTGCTTGAGGACACTCGCCATGAGTAGCGTCGCTGAAATCGAGATCACTAAAACCCAGACGGTCCAGTTACCTCTGGGCCTTTTGGGCTTTGAGCGAATTAAGACTTACTCGCTCATTACCAGAACCGATCAAGCACCCTTCCACTGGCTCTCAGTGACTGATGGAGACGATCTAGCCTTCTTGGTGGTGCCTCCATGTCTGGTCCTGCCCGATTACGCCCTCGATATGAGCGATGACGACGCGGACTACCTGGAGATCCGGAATCCCAACGACGCCCTGGTCTTCAATATCGTGACCCTGAAATCGGATGGATCGGGCACCGTGAACCTGAAGGGCCCCATCGTCATCAACCGACACACGATGATCGGAATGCAAGTCGTGTTGAGCCAGTCGAACTACGCGATCAAACACCCGATTCAAGCAGCCTGAAGCACGCATACCAAGGAGGGTCTAATGCTAATACTTTCGCGAAAAGTCGGAGAGAGCCTGGTCATCGACGGACGAGTGATTGTTAAAATCATCCGAACCGAGGGTGACACGGTCAAAGTGGGCATCGAGGCCCCTGCAGACATCCCTGTCCATCGGCAGGAAGTCTACGACGAAATCCAAAAGGCCAACCGTGAGGCCGCCACTCGGATTCCCCTACCCCGCTTGCCGACTTTTGGAAAACCCAAGAGCCCAACGGCCTCCACCTCTTTAAGTCCTGCCAACAACCAAACCCATATTAAAACTGTATGATTATCAGTTCCAACTTGGCGGCACAATCGGCCGCCAACGACCTCTCCAACACATCCGCAGCGCTGGCTAAGTCCCTAGCCAAGCTCAGCTCGGGTTCACGCATTGTGAACGCGTACGATGACGCGGCCGGAGTGGCCATCAGCCTGCGCTTCGACGCCAAGATCGAGCGAGCCAACGCCGCCCGGGATAACGTGGCCAACGCTATGTCGTTCACCAACACCCAAGACGGTTACCTCAAGCGGGTCGCCAAGACCCTCAACCGCATGAGCGAGCTGGCCATGCTCTCGCTCGACGGTACCAAGAGCGATGGGGATCGAACCCTTTACCAGAACGAGTTCACTCAGCTCAGCAACTACATTACCAACGTGGGCGGTAAGGAATTTAACAGTGTTTCGCTCTTTTCTGCATCCACCGTCGAATCGGTCATCGATTCAGAGGGTACCTCCTTCAACATGACCGGTGTGAACCTGACGTCTACCACCTACACCACCGTCACTGGCAGTTCAATTGCGACGACCGGTGCCGCGACGACCGCTCTTAGCAGCATCCGCACGGCCATCACTCAGCTGGCCGGCGACCGGGCCACCATTGGTGCCTTCCAGTCCCGGCTTAACATGGCCAACGACCAGCTTGCGGCCACCATCGAGAATTTCACCGCCGCCAGTTCGGTGATCAAAGATGTCGATGTCGCCCGGGAAAGCACCGAGTTCTCGCGGCAAAACATCCTCAACCAATCCACCACCGCCATGCTGGCCCAAGCCAATCAGTTGCCGCAATCCGTGCTGCGCCTGTTGCCTCAGTAACCACCCTCGACCCCTTCGTAATTTCCACTGAACTGAACCCACCCCGATAGAAATCAATCCCATGACCATTGGATCCAACCTAGCCGCCCAGTCGTCCGCCAACGACCTCACCCGAACCTCGGCCGCTCTCACCAAGTCGCTGGCCAAACTCAGCTCCGGTTCTCGCATCGTAAACGCTTACGATGACGCAGGGGGTCTGGCCATCAGCATGCGCTTCGATGCTAAGATCGAGCGTGCCAATGCCGCCAAAGACAACGTGTCCAACGCTCAATCGTTCACCAACACCCAAGACGGCTACCTCAAGCGGGTCGCCAAGACCCTGAACCGGATGAGCGAGCTGGTCATGCTCTCGCTTGACGGTACCAAAGGCGATGGAGATCGAATTCTCTACAACAACGAGTTCACGCAACTGAAGAGCTACATCACCGACCTCGCCAACAAGGAGTTCAACAGTGTTTCGCTCTTTTCTGCATCCACCGTCGAATCGGTCATCGATTCAGAGGGAACCAGCTTCGTAATGAGTGGGATCAATCTGGGGGCCACTTCAACCACCTACAATGCGGTGACCCAAAGTGGCAGCAACATCTCCACCACTGGAGCGGCCACCACCGCACTGTCTGCTGTGCGAACGGCCATCACCCAACTGGCTTCAGACCGAGCCAATGTCGGTGCCAATCAATCCCGCCTCAACATGGCTTCCGAATACTTGGCAGCCACCATCGAGACCTTCACAGCTGCCACCTCCGCCATTAAAGACGTGGATGTGGCTACCGAGAGTACGGAGTTCTCAAGACAGAACATCCTCAATCAATCCACCACTGCGATGTTGGCCCAGGCCAATCAGTTGCCGCAGTCCGTCCTCCGATTATTGCCCAACTAATTCCGTTGAGCTGACCACGCATTCAGCCGACCAAGACCCAGCCCAAGTTCGAGGTGCCGACTCGGATCGGATTCGGAGTTTTTGAAAGAGGCCTCGGTTTTCCCTTGGCCGTCACGGCCTCCTCCCGATTACCTTAGGTTCATCCTTCGCTGACCCTCAGGTCGGGGTCTGTTATACCTCGCCAGGCCAACCCGTCATCGAAGGGAACAAAACCTCAGAAACGCTTTTGATGAACACCGTCACGCAACTGAAGACCGTCCGGAAGAACACCAAGTCCAAGGTCGAGGCAGAGCTCTCACGCACCGGAGGTTTGCTGCGCCTGGCTCCGGCTTGGGTGCCCCGCTCCTTCCTGCAGCCGGGTCTTCGCCTCAAACTCCACCCCGATGACACCTACGCCTACGGGGCGAACCGCGGTGGCATTGATGAACGCTGGTTCGCGTCGACAACCGAGGCGGCCAATGAGGGACGCGTGGCCGATGAGGGACTGAGCTATGTTGTGGTGGGCAACGAACGCTTCACCTTGCGTCAGGCAGTCGAAGACACCGGGCCCACTCTGGTGGGCAAGTCGATTTGGAAGAAGTACGGCCGATGGCCAGTATACTCCAAGTTCTTCGACAACATGGGGCCCATTCCCCATCACATGCACCAGTCGGCCAAGCAGGCCAAGTTGGTGGGGCAGGAAGGCAAGCCCGAGAGCTACTATTTTCCGCCTCAGCACAATAATGTGGGAAACAACTTCCCCTACACCTTCATGGGCTTCGAACCGGGCACGACCAAGGCCCAGGTCCGGAAGTGCCTCGTAGACTGGAACAAGGGTGACAACGGCATCCTAGATTTGTCCAAGGCCTACCGCCTCAAGCCCGGCACCGGTTGGCTCATCGACCCCTGCATCCTCCACGCCCCGGGAAGCCTCTGCACCTATGAGCCGCAGTGGGGCAGCGACGTGTTCGGCATGTACCAAAGCATGGTCGAAGGGCGCTATGTTCCTTGGAGCCTGCTCGTAAAGGACATGCCCAAGAAGTACCATCAAGACATCGACTTCATCGTCGAACAATTGGATTGGGACAAGAACGTAGATCCGAATTTCAAGGACAACCACTACCTCGAGCCCGTGCCGGTGGCAGACACTCGCAAAGAAGGCTTTGTCGACCGCTGGATCGTGTACGGCAAAGTGGACGGCGAGCAGCTCTTCACCGCCAAGGAGCTCACTGTAAATCCGGGCATGAAAGCCACAATCCCCGACAAGGGTGCCTATGGCCTGATTTGCGTCCAAGGCAGCGGCAAGATCAACGGTCAGCCGCTCAACAGCCCGAAGCTCATCCGCTTCCACGAGCTGACCGAAGACGAATACTTTTGCACCGAAGACGGCGCTAAAGCCGGTGTCACCTTCGAGAACACCAGTGAAACCGAACCCTTGGTCTGCCTGCGGTACTTCGGACCCGAAGTGAACCCGGATGCCCCAAAAATGGGCGCTTACCGCAAGAACACCTTCGCCTGATCTATCGCAGAATAGGGATTCGGTTCCAACCCCGGTGCCACCCTTGTGGCCCGGGGTTTTTTGACGGACACTGGGCCGGTCGACGGAATGCAGCGCTGGGCGACCGTTGGTGATGACCGGTCGACATTGACTCGGACATGGTTGATTTTCTAGCGTTCTGCGGCAGACATCTTCTAGCAAGGAACGTCACTCGATTGGTCTGAATGAAAAACTCTCTGGAAACTCGATTGGGCCTCTTCTTCGCCCTGGTCTTCGTGGCTGCGTTCGTGCTGTTCGAGATGGTGGGGGGCGGGCGCTTCTTTGGCGGAGGCATCCCGATCAAGGCCCGATTCAACACCGCGGGCGATCTCAAGGTGGGAGACCCGGTCAAGTTGGCAGGCGTGGATATTGGCCGAGTCCAAGCGATCCGGATCGCTGATGGCAAGGTGGAGATCTCCATGACGGTGGAACCGGCCGCTGGGGTCCGCACCGACAGCAAGGCTTCCATCAAATTCACCGGCTTGATGGGTCAGAACTTCATGGCCATCGACTTCGGGAGCCAGACCGCTCCGGTGGTGTCCACCGGTGCCCTGCTGGAAAGCCGTGAGCAACCCGACCTGGCGGCCATCATGAGCAAGCTGGAGAGCGCCGCCGACGGCATGCAAAACATGACCAAGAGCTTCAGCGGTGAAGACTTCACCAAGCTGCTCGGACCCATGACCGACATGATCAAGGACAACCAGCCACGCATCGCTTCGATCTTGAGCAACCTCGATAGCGTGACCACCGGTATCAACAAGGGCGAAGGCACGCTAGGCCGCCTGCTGAAGCAAGACACTTTGTACGTTCAGACGCTCCAGGCGGTCACCAACCTCATCGCGTCTACCGAAGACCTGAAGATCACTTTGTCCACGACTCGCCAAATGATGGCCGACATGAACTCCGGTAAAGGAACCATCGGCCGCTTGCTGGTGGATGACTCGCTGTTCCGTGAGACGACCAACATGATCACCAACCTCCGCGAAGTGGCCGAGAAGTTGAATCGAGGAAACGGAACAGTCGGTCAGCTCATCAATGATGATGCGTTCTTGCGCAACCTGAAGCTCACCCTTCAAAAAGTCGAAAAGGCTACCGAGACACTCGAGGACGCCGGCCCTCTTCAGGTCATCGGCACCGCAGCGGGCAGCATTTTCTGATCCTCAGTACGATGAGTATGCGACCTCAGGGCTGAGACACAACGCTGGACCAATCCCAGACGCTGAGGGCCTTCAGCTCCCGGATGTAAAGTTCTGAACCATCCACCGCTAGGTGGGCCCAGGCATCGGACTCAGCCACCTTGCGCCGAGAGAGGACGTCAAATTTCTCCGGGGTGGCTTTAAACAAGATCAGCTCCCCGCGTTCGTCCAAGGCAAGGATACGATCGGACTGGGCAACCATACTCCAGTATTTGCCGAAACTCTCACTGGTAGTCCACTTCTCGGCGCCCGTCGCCAGCTCTATGCAGAGAGCTCGTTGGCTCCGCAACTGGAGGTAAGCATGTCCCTCGTGAATGATCGGGGAGGTCATGTAGCCTTGCGCTTTGAATTCCCACGCCGGCACCGCCCGGAAGCCACCGTTCTCCGAACGGATATCGATGCCCAAAGTTTTTCCACCGTAGGCAGCTGTGAAGAGTCGATCTTTGCCAGCGAAGGTCGGCGTAAGAATGTTCATGCCACGGAAGGATTCGACCGGAAGGGACCACAATTCGGCACCATCCTCCAACGCCACCCCGAAGAGTCGAGTCCGCGCCTGGACCACCAACTGACGTTTGCCGGCGAGAGTGAGGATCACGGGCGATCCGAAGGCACTGCCCATCATACCGCCACCATCCCGGGCCCCGTGCCACACCACCTGACCATCTGCCTTGCGCAGACGTGCAACACCTCCGCCAGCCTGAACGTAAACACTGTCGCCATCAATTAAGGGTGAGGAGACAAAACCAAAGGTGGGTAGGTCTGCTCCAAAGCGTTTCACGAAGTCCAATCGCCAACGCTCGGAACCGTCGGTGCTGTTCAGAGCCACCAACACGTCGCGCATGCCCGCAACGTACAGCGTATCGCCATCCAAGGCCGGGGTGGCACGAATCCAATCCCCATTCGATCGAGCAAAGAATGGAACGGACATCGCCCCCTCCCAGTCCCGCTTCCAAACCACAGAACCATCGGAGCGTCGCAATGCCGTCACCTGCTCCCGCTTCTTGTCCACGGTCTCGGTAATAAAGACCCGCTCGGCATTCATCACCGGCCCGGAGTAACTGGGACCGAAAGGTAACTGCCAACGTTTCTTAAGGCGGGCTTCGTCCAGCCCAGTGGGCCATTTCGCACCGGAAATCCTGCCGTCCCGATTGGGGCCACGCCATTGGTCCCACGATTCGGCGGCCATCAGCGACGAACACAGCATCGGCAACAGCAGCAAAAATCGCGGCAACCGGGTCAGGAAAATCATTTATAACCCTATCGCATAATCCGGATTCGTCAAAAAAAGCACCTCATCCGATTGCACCTCCAGCGGAACATGCTATCGATTTTCTGCACCCGGCCCGACGCCGGGGAAAACTCAATCCTCCCAATTTGTCATCCAACCCCGTCGATATGAGCGAACAGATCACCCTTCGAGTCGGTCAAAACGTCCCCCACTTCGAGATGGAAACTTACGATCCCGCCGCAGGCGACTTCGGCAAGTTCTCACTCGAGGCATCCAAGCAGAGCGGCCGCTGGACTGTGTTGGTGTTCTACCCCGCCGACTTCACCTTCGTCTGCCCCACTGAACTGGCCGATCTAGCGGCGGTCCATTCCCAGCTGAAAAACCTTGGCTGCGATGTGTATGGCGTGTCCACCGACACCAAGTTCGCGCATCTGGCTTGGCGTCATTCTGAGAAACTTCTGGCCGACGTCCAGTACCCTCTGGCCGCCGATCCAACAGGGGTGGTTTCCAAGATGTTTGGAGTTTATGACTGCGGCAGCGGCTTGGCCCTCCGCGGCACTTTCATCATCAATCCGGAAGGCACCTTGGTCTCCAGCGAGGTCAACTTCTACAATGTGGGACGTGATGCTTCGGAGCTGCTGCGGAAGATGGAAGCCAACGCCTACCTCGTCGGCCATCCGGATCAGGCCTGCCCGGCCAAGTGGAAGCCCGGTTCCAAGACCCTAACCCCGAGCAAAGACATGGTGGGCAAAGTGTTCGAGGCGCTCCAGTAAGAGATAAAAATCAGGAGACCCACTCCTAACGGCCAATCGACCGGCCAATCGAACGGTCAAGTCAAGGGGCTCCGAAGCTTCAACCCTTCGGAGCCCCTTCTCTTTCTCAGCATTCGTCCTACCGCCACCGCATTGCTCCCGCTTTGTCGATTGCGCCTCCGACGCCGACTCTTGCAGCCTCCCGGCGTGGAGCACTTGGATCCTCAATTAATTCGAACGGCCCTAATTCAGGCCCTAGAAGAAGACCTCGGTAGTGGCGACGCTACGAGCTTGGCTTGCATCCCACCCGAGGCCACCTCCACGGCGCGAATGAATGCTCGTGAACGCCTCACGGTCGCCGGTTTGGCGTTTGCTGAAGGCGCCTTCCGGGAACTGGCTCCCAATGCCGTGATCCGCCGGTGCGTAGAAGACGGGCAGCCCTGCGAAGCGGGAACAACGCTGCTGGAAGTCTCTGGTCCCTCGCGGGCATTGCTATCGGCCGAACGCGTGGCCCTCAATTTCGTGCAACGCCTCTCTGGAGTCGCCACTGCCACCGCACGCCATGTCCGCTTGCTGGAGGGCACCCAGACCCGGATTTTGGACACCCGAAAAACAACCCCGGGCTGGCGGCGCTTCGAGAAGTACGCGGTGCGCTGCGGAGGCGGGGTCAACCACCGGATGGGCCTCCATGACCGGATCCTCATTAAGGACAACCATTTGGCGGCGCTGGCAGGCGCGGCTCCCGACCCTGTAACCGCCGCAGTCCGGCGCGCGCGCGCTCAGTTTCCGTCGTTGTTCGTCCAGGTCGAGGCCGACACCCCGGACCAAGCCCAGCGGGCAGCCGAGACGGGTGCAGACGGGATCCTTCTGGATAACATGCCCCTAGAGGTCTTGCGGGAGGCTTTGAGACGCATCGCCGGCCGTTGTCAGACCGAGGCCAGCGGAGGCATCCATGAAGCCACTGTCCGAGCTGTCGCCGAGACCGGGGTTAATTTCATCTCGATCGGTGCGCTGACCCATTCGGCGCGTGCAGTAGACATCGGTTTGGATTTCCTCCCGTGAATCCCGACACTCGCATTCTGGCCGCAATGAGGGCCGCCGGAGAGACTGGCATCTCGGGAGCCGCATTGGCCAAGGATCTAGGAGTCTCCCGGGCGGCCATCTGGTCCCGTATCGAGGAACTTCGCAAGGCCGGTTACGACATCGAGGCCAGCCCCCACCACGGTTACCAACTCCGCTCGTCCCCGGATCGACTGCACGCCGATGACCTCTTGGCCCGTTTAGGGCCTGGCAAGCTCATCGGACGAGATATCCAAGTTTTCCAAGTGACGGCCTCCACCAATGATGTGGTTGAAAAAATGGCCCGAGACTTGGTCCGCGAGGGCATCGTTGTCTTTGCCGAATCACAAACTCGCGGTCGAGGACGCCTGGGTCGGCAGTGGATATCCCCTTCGGGCAAAGGACTCTGGTTCTCCGTTCTGCTCCGACCACAACTCCCTCCCGCAGCCGCCACGCAATTGACCGTGGTCAGCGCCGTCGCCGTGGCCCGTGGGATAGAACGCCACACCGGACTGAAGCCCGAGATCAAGTGGCCGAATGACATCGTCTTCGGCACCCGAAAGGTAGCCGGCATTTTGCTGGAACTCGGGGCCGAACTCGACCACATCCGGCACGTCGTGCTGGGCATCGGTATCGACGTGAATTTGGGTGCGGAGGAGATGCCCGAGGAATTACGTACTATCGCCACATCGCTGCGCATCGAATGGGGACGCACCTTTGATCGCTCCGATCTCGCGGCCACCGTTCTCGCCGAGTTGGACGCCGCGTATGGACGGCTCCGTCGGGGTGATTTCCATGAAATCAGCGACGAGTGGATGCGGCGCTGCAGCACCCTCGGTCAACGGGTGACAATCCGGATGGCCGACCGAGTCGTCATCGGCCGGGCCGAATCTCTCAATGAAGATGGGGCCCTACTCGTCCGGACTGAACATGGGCGATTGGAGCACATCATCGGCGGTGACGTGTCTTTGACCAAGGGTCCGACGCTATGATGCTGCTGCTGGACGTGGGCAACACCCACACCCACGTGGGCTTGGGCGGCCCGCGCAGCCTTCGAACGCTGGGTGATATTCCCACCTCGGCGTGGTCCGATGGGACCGCAACCGGACTGCTCGAGGCGCTGCTTC
>SYMJ01000163.1 GCA_005805505.1 Verrucomicrobiales bacterium
ACCGAGAAATTCTGCGGGTTGTTCGGGGCCAGCCCGGCGCCGTTGGCATCCACCAAGAAGCCCTGATAGGACATCAGGCTGGGGGGGAAGCCGTTCTGGGCTTGCAGGGCTGGGGAGTGGCCGGCGAAGATTCCAAGTAAGAGCGCAAGGAGGGCCGCCATGCTGCCGCGACCGTTGGGCAGGGCGGGAATCCGCAGGAAGGGCTGGCTCTGGGAGGACTGGGTCATAACTTCTTGGGTTGGGGGTGACTGTAGAAAGGAGTGTGGAGGTTGGAGCCGTTCAACGGGTCAAGGTCGGGAGATCACTGATGCGATTCAGGGTAAAGGTGCCCAGGACGCGAAAAGTCCGGGTGTTGGCGCCTGAACCGCCGACCTCAATTTTTTCGTCGTACACGCCGTTGAGGTCGAGCGAGCCGGTGGTGCGGCTCTGGTAATCGAATCCGGCCGCTTGGGGGCTGAGCCACACCGTCCGCTGGATGGAGTACGATTCCCGACCCTTGGGCAGCACCTGAGTGAAGGAGGCGTTCAGGTTGTCGTGGTCGGGGTGGTACTGGTGGATGAAGGGGTTCACCGAAGGGCTGTCATACGGGGTTGCGATTTCCACTCGGTAGACATTGTTGGTGATGGTAACGGGCCAGGGTGTGTTTTGGGCCGACCACGGCAGATGGGCAGCCGAGATGCGCCGGGCTGTGCCAAGTTGGGCCGGGTCGAGGAAGCGCTGCTGAGGGGTGACAATGGCGTTGGTCTGGGGATTCAAGCCCAAAAACACCCGCTGCAGGAGCACGGTATTGGTGCCGTCGTTGTGCAAGATGAGGCGCATCGGGAAGGGCCGGCTCACGCCCCCGACCACCTCGTTGGTAACCAACACCGAGTAGGCGCCCTCGTCTTCTGTCAGGCGTACCACCGGTTTGCCCACGGGGTCGCGCTCGAAGTTCTTGAGGTATTGAACCACTTGGGTGACACGGGCCTCACCCACCCACAGACCCGAATTGGCGGCCTTGACAGCCCCGACGCCCAGGTCCACTTGCAGCAAGCCGGCCTTATCGGTCAACCGAAGCACGCAGGCGCTGAAGTCGCCGGCCTGCCCCGGCATGGAGTCTCGGGCCAAGCCCAGCACGACTTGCACATCGGAACCCGGTCGTCCTTGAGGCGGTAGGGTCCAAGTGAAACCGAAGCCTTCGTTGGTGCCTTCCGGGGTGGACAGCGGGATTCCGGTGTACTTGAGCGTCGACGGCTCCAACGGACCCCGAAGGATCAACGGCGGCAAGCCCACGACCGCCGTCTGCCCGCTGGGGGCGCCCTCAGACGGCAGCATCGTCAGGGTGATGACGGTGGTGGACTTCGATTGGTTGCGGATACGGAAGCTGGCCTGGGTGCCGGACTTGCCGAACTGGATCGACCGGTTGCCCGACAGGCTGACCTCGAAGGGCCCAAAGTAGCGGTTGTAGCCAGCGGCCACGCGCATCCAGACGGCCTCGCCCCGGGTGAACACGGTGCGGGCGGTGTCGAAGACACGCGCCGGGTTGCCCGCACCAAAGGCCCCGCCGGGGGAGCGGTAGATTTCAGCCGTCTCCAGCAGCGAGGGATCCGGCTGGAAGAAGCGCTCGTAGCCCATGTTGCCGTCCGGCGCGGGGAACCCGATGAAGTTCAGGCCCGAACTGGTCCACGCGTACTGCGGCGCCACGGGCTTGCCCTTGAGCAGCCAATTGTAGGTCGTGGCCGAATTCTTCACCTTCACGTAATACGAGGCATTCGGGATCAGGCGCTGCAGCTCGGAGGAGGGCCCGAGGTTGAAGGTCCACTTGGACCACTGCGAGCCGGTGCCGGTGGGCACCTGGGGGCTGTCGATGAACTGCTGGGTGGATGAGGGTTTCCAGAGCCACACCTCTTCCACTGACCCGTCGGAGGGCATCACGTTGGAGATCGGGGCATGGCTGGCATCCACGAAGAGGGAAACCGCATTCCATCCGGCCTTGAGCTGGCTGGTCTGGGTGATCCATTGGGCGGAGCCCGGCAGCGCGCCGAGGCCAAGGACCAAAGCCACCCGCAGCGGGGAAGCAAGATGCCGGAGGAGGGACAGGAGTCGGATCATGGCGAGGTGAGCGGCGGGGTTGACGGAGGCAGGGCGCTGCGGCGGTAGAGGAACCAAGGCGGGCGGACCTCCAGGCGCTGGGGATCAGCCAATGGAGCCCCCGTGGCGGTCAGGCCGCCGTGGACCAACCACAATGATCCTGTCCAGGCCGACAGCGGGGCCGACCGGGCGGAGGCGGGGGCCTGCGACGGCAAGGCGCGCCAGGTGCCGGTGGTGGGGTTCCAGGCGGCCCCGGTGGCGAGCGGACCGGTTTGGCCCGAACCGCCGAAGACGGCGAACTCCTCGCCGGTCCAGACGGCGGCGGCATCGAAACGGGCGGTGGGTGCCCCGGAAGTTCCCAAGGCGGACCAGGCGTTGGATTGAGAATCCCAAAAAGCCCCATCCGAGAGGGCCGCTCCCAACATGCCTTGACCGCCCCAGACGTAGAGGCGCTGACCATCCCAAGCGGTCGAGGCCGCCCGGCGGGCCGAGGGGGACGAGGCGGTGGTTAGGGGCTGCCAACCGGCGGGGTTCGCCGTGCCATCTGGAGCGAAGGCCAACAACGCGCCGGTGCTTGAAGCCGTGGTTTCACCATCGCCTCCCCACACCAGCAAGCCCGAACCCGTCCAAAGCGCCGTGGCACCGGACCTCGGGCTCGGGGCTCCGGTGGTCGAAAGGGCCGACCATTGGTCGGTGACCGGATCGTAAGCAGCACCATCGCCCAGCAAGCCGCCCGAATTGCGCCCGCCGAAGACGATCATCCGGCTGCCGGTCCAGACGGCGACGTGTCCGCTGCGCACCGAGGGCGCCCCGACCGTCGAAACCGACGTCCAGCCCTGAGGCTGCGCCGTGTAACGGCCTCCGGTGTTCAAGGAACCTTCAGATCCGAACCCACCCCAGACGATCATCTGGGTGCCCGTCCAGACGGCGGTATGGCCGCTTCGTGCGGTCGGTGCGTCGAACTGGGTGATCTCGGACCAGGAATCCAGGTCGGGCCGCAGGCGGGCCCCGCTGGCCGTCGGTTGCTGCCCGGCGACTTTGCCGCCCCAGACGATCCATTCCTGCCCGGTCCAAACCGAGGCGGCCGCCGAGCGGGCCGTGGGCATGCCCGGGTTCGAGATAGACATCCATCCGGGCGCGGGGACGGAGGTGACCACCGCAAAACCGTTGGTCACGAGGCCCGGGTCGGCCGGCAGGGTCGAGGCGGCCATCCAGCCAGAGCGGGTCGGAGCCGAGGCGACTTCGAGCGATTGGCGGAGCACCGCGTTGGTTTGGGTAAGCGCATCCACCTGACCGCCCAGCACCGCCACGGCGTTGGTGAGCAGGACCACCACATTGGAAAGGGAAGATTGACGGGTTTCCAAGGCCGTGAGGCGGGAAGCTTGGCTCGATTGGGCATCCTGCAACGCCGTGACCGCATTCGAGAGTTGGGTCTGCCGCTGGTCGAGCGTCGAGATGGCGGCCAGGCTCGCGGCGTTGGTCGCTTGGAGAGCGGCTTGTAATGCCCCGCCCAGATCGAAAACGGCGTTGGTGCGGGCGATGGCGTCTGGGATGAGGCTGACGGACAAGCGCCCCCCGGCGTCCAGGACCGGAACGGACGGCGGCAAGCTCTGGAGTGACACCGACTCGACGGTGGCCGCCGACAAGGCCCGGAAGGCATAGGGTGTTGCCTGAATGCGCTGGCGCTCCAATACCGCAAAGGGAGCCGTCTCTTCGGGCACCGCCGAGCCCCCAGCCGGCGTGGGCCGGACCCGCACCTCAATCCAGCGGTCGGCCCCGGGGAACGAGGTTGGATCCAGCGGCAACGAGGTCGAAAACACGCCCCCCTGGACGGTCAGCGTCTGCCGGATGACTCCGCCGACTGTGTTCCCTGCGGTGGCGGCATCCTTCAACAAGAACTGAAAATCGTAGGACCCATTGGCCGGTGCCCCGCCATCGCCCAAGCGACCCTGATACGACACCGGGCCGAGCAACGGACTTGCCGGGACCGAAGGCGGAGGAGGATCTGCCGCGAAAAGCCTCCCACCACCCAACCCGCCCCCACCGACGACCAAGGCCATCCACAACCCCAGCGTCCACAACGGAAGCTGCGCGGGACAGCCCTGGCTGGGGAGAAACTTGAGAGGTGAGAAGAAGCGCATCGCAGGTCCCATGGCTAGTTTTCTGAGAGCCGGGGTAACGTTTGTTTAATTGGTTAAGCTGGATACTGGGCCTGCTTCGATAAAACGGACAGAGAAAAAGGGGTTCCTCGCTACTTTCAGTGGGTCAGTAGCACGGGAGGGTGAGTTTCCCGGCGACGAAGTAGAGCATGGCAGTCATATATTCCACCGTCCGGTACCCGCGGGCTTTGCGCTTCACGGCTGAGAACGAGCTGTTGAGACCTTCCATGAAGGCGGTCGTCAGACCTCGAGTCCAGTGGGCCAAGATTCCCTCCAAATGCCCTTCGACCATCCGGGCAGCTCGGGCCATCGTCTCGAGCAGTTCTCCCGTTTGGCCCCGCATCGCGTGCACCCAGGCGCACCCGTTTCGGAACAGCTTCCTGGCCTCCTCGGCATCCTTCCGCTCGTAGATGCCTTGAAGCACCAGCCTCATCTCGTAGGCCATGCCCGTCACACACCGTTCCAGGGCCATCGACTCCCACTTCTGGGTTTCCTTCTCCGTCCAGTTCACCCGGTTCTTGAGCCACATCCACCGCGTCCGCTCCAGCCGGTCCCGCTTCCCGGTGTCGGCCCGGCTCTCCGCCTTCCGGACCTGGTCGCACGCCTCCACCACATTCTGGATGACGTGGAACTTATCGTACACCACCCGAGCGTTCCCGAGGTTGTCGCTGACGCCCTTGGTGTAGGCGGCGCTCATGTCGATGGCCACATGCTGGATCGCTTTCGGATGCCCGTTGTGCCGCAGCAATTCCGCAGCAAAAGCAGCCCAAACGGAGGCGTCCTTACCGGGCGTAGCGAAGAGGACCCTCTTGGCCACACGATCAGCAAACACCGTCAGGTAATTGTGCCCTTTGCGCCGGTTCATCTCGTCGGCGCCCACCCAAACCACGGTGTCGAAGCTTAACCGCGCATACGCCGCCTTCACATGGGCGAAGAGCATCCGCCACATCCGCGTGTCGCTCTCGCCGAGGATCTAGCCGGCACGCTTCACGGGCATCTCACGCATCAGGGTCACTGCGAAGGCCTCGAACTCCTGGGTGAAGTGCTTGCTGCGACCCTCCCACGGCGGGGTCACACGGTACACCTTGCCGTCGTCGCCACGGCGTCCTCGCGGCAGCGCACAGACAACCACGCACTCCTTGTTGAAGACGTTGAGGTGCCGCCACTGCATCGGCTCGACATGGTCGTGGCAGGTCACCGGGGTCCCGGCGCGCGTCCTTTCCTCCGGCCACAAGTGCGGCGTTTCCTCCACCTTCAACAGGAAGGTCGAGGAGCTTGCCTCAAGGCGAGCCTCCAGAACACGCCATGCCTTACCAAGCCCCAGCAACTGTCCAAACGTCTCCCCAGGTGTCATCGCCGGTCATCATCCTGTGGGCGTCAAGCCCCTCCGTTCCCACTGGAAATAGCGAGGAACCGACTCATTCTTAATTTTGCCGCAATTACGACTGTCAAGCAATTATTGCATAACGGCAATTATGACAGTCTTGCATTAATTCGTCTTTGTAGTCCGCCCCACCCTTCGGGCGATGGGAGCGCAAAAAACCCTCGGGATTGATCGAGTTTCATCGATCCCGAGGGTTGCGAATTCAGAAATTCTGACTCCGAGGCTTACTTCTTCTTGCGACCGAAGAACTGATGGAGGTTCTTGAGGCCTTGAACCGCGATCTCATTGCGGGTCGGTTCCATGCGTCGCCAAATGGCGGCAGCACGGGCAATCACCTTCACGTCGGTGGTGAAGCTCTCGATGACCACATCTCCGGAATACTTGATCGACTTGAGGGCCGCCACGATGGGCTTCCAATCGAGTGAATCGTTGCCCGGAGTGCCACGGTCGGTGCCGCACGCATGGAAATGCGCCAACAACGGGCCGGCCTTCTTTATGGCGACCGCCTGATTCTTCTCCTCGATGTTCATGTGGAAGGTATCGAGGTGCAGTTTCACCGCCTTGGAACCGATGGCCTTGATGAGTTTGCGCCCCTGATCGCAGGTGTTCAGAAAATCGGTCTCGAAGCGGTTCAAGGGCTCGATGCAGAGGGTCACTCCCTTGGATTCCGCATACTTGGCCAAGGGCTTGAGATTCTTGACCACCAGGGCGAAGTGCTCCTTCTTTTCGGCGTCGGTGTGGGAACCGATGCGACCCACGACCGAATAAATAGGCCCAATGACCGACGGGCAACCCAAGATCACCGCTTGATCGATGAGGGTCTGCACGTAAGTCGTGGCCGTGGCCTGTTCTTCGGGGGTGCCCCGGAAATCCCGACCCGGCCCCATGCAGGCGCAAATACTGCCAATAACCAAACCATGCTTGTCGGCCGCGGCCTTGACCTTGACCGGATCGATGTGCTCCGGGGCCTCAACCGGGAGTTCCAACGTGTCAAAACCCCACTTCTTGAACTGGGGGAACAGCTTCACTGATGCGGTCGTGAAGGGTGAAGTGAAGAGAAATGTATTAATACCAAATCGCATAAAATTTAAATTTTAACGTTAACTAATAAGGTAACCGGCGGATTCTAAGCGCCAATCACGGTTCGTAAGTGGCCCGGTGAAACCGTGATAAGTCACGATTTCCGGTTTTGGCGGGCTTATCAAGTCCTTTGAGTTTCTGGGTGTCGGGTTCGATCCAACGCCACAAGTCGGAATGACCATCGGCAAAGGAGAGTACGCCACCGTTTCCATGTCGGCTTGCTGCCGTGTTCTGCCAAGTCCAGCGGGGGGGAGCCGCCTGAACGGCGAAATAGCCGTCATCGATGCTGTCGGCGCTCTCATCGAAAAAAACATGTCCTGGGACTTAGCCATGGCCAATGCAGGAAGGAGCATCCCTGCAAGGATGGCGATGATGGCAATGACCAGCAGCAGTTCGATGAGCGTGAAGGCCTTCCGCCCGAAGTTGAGAGATCTCGTTTTCAAAGGGATCAGGGAACTGCCTGTTTTGTATCCATTCACCGGTGTGGATTCATCATAAATCCGACTCGCGAAGGTAGATTTTTTAAAAACCCATCGCGCTGCGCCTCTATCATGAACCGCCTGCTGGATCAGAAGATCTCCCCAAGGGCTTGCCGAGATTGGATTGGCGGGAAGACTCCTCCCATGTCGTCCGAAGCTCCGCAGTCCACACCCTTGCCAGGCCGCGTGAACATTCGTTGGTGGCCGGCTGGAGTAATCTTGGGACTGATGGTCTTGGCCATGGGTGGGGTGCAGTCGTGGAGCGAGTTTCCCTTTCAGCGCCGGAACTTAATTTGTCTGGGTATCGCGGGTGGGGCCGCAGGGCTCGAGCTGCTGTGGTGGCTTTTCCTGTCGCGGGCTCGTTGGACGTTGCGCTTGGCGGGCGTTGCTGGAATCGCCCTGCTGGCAGGAACCGCCCGCCTGACTCTCCGCATTCGTGGGGTGACCGGAGACCTGATCCCCATCGTTGAAACCCGATGGGCGCAACCCTCAACGGCCCTCATCACCACGGGCACACTCACCACAACCAACGCCACGTCGGCTCCAGGCGCTCCCTCCAGCTCCACCACCCGTTTGCCGGGTGATTACCCCCAATTTTTAGGATTAAACCGCAACGGTATCGTTGACGGACCTTCATTTCAAACCAACTGGACCCTCTATCCACCTCAACTGCTGTGGAAGAAGCCCGTCGGTGGCGCGTGGTCGGGCTTCTCGGTGGTCGGCGATCTGGCGGTGAGTCAGGAGCAAGAGGGCGAAGAAGAAACTGTGGTCTGCCGCCACATCGTTAACGGTAATATTGTATGGAAAACTGGCAATTCAGCCCGTTATTTCACCCCTATCGCCGGAGAAGGCCCCCGCAGTTCACCCACGATTTCTCAAGGACGCGTGGTCACCCTCGGGGCCCGGGGCTGGCTTCAGGCGCTGGACTTGTCGACCGGAAAACGACTTTGGGGCACCAACATTCTCGAATTCTCCAAGGCCGGAATGCCCGAATGGGGGCTTTCGGGTTCTCCGCTGGTGATTTCCAATAAAGTTATCGTTAGCGCCGGAGGCCGGGATGGACGCTCCTTGCTCATGTGGCATC
This sequence comes from Verrucomicrobiales bacterium, assembly GCA_005805505.1. Taxonomy (GTDB): domain Bacteria; phylum Verrucomicrobiota; class Verrucomicrobiia; order Limisphaerales; family UBA9464; genus SXXZ01. The sequence continues at coordinate 8,257 of SYMJ01000163.1, forward strand.
TGGATTCAGGACGGCTCCTGGCTTCGGGTGGTTCCTCCTCGGCTGAATACAGCTCTCCCTACCTGACCGAGTTGGCCGGAGTACCCCAAATCCTCCAGTTCAACCACCGAGAAATTAGCTCCCACGATCCCGTGACGGCCCAAGTGCTCTGGAACCGGCCTTTCGGAGTTCAGTTCCCGCTGGTGGCCAACCCGGTACGGGTCTCTTCGAACCGCGTGTTTTTGAGTGCCGGATATGGGGTGGGGGGTGAATTACTAGAACTCTCCCAGACGGCCACAGGCACCCTCGAGGCCCGATCGGTTTGGACCTCCAAGCGATTGAAGGCCAAGTTTTCCAATCCCGTGTTTCGGGACGGATTCATTTACGGCTTGGACGACGGGATCCTGGCCTGTTTGGACGCGAAGGATGGGGCACAGCGCTGGAAGGAGGGTCGGCACGGCCACGGTCAAGGGCTGTTGATTGGCGAACTGTACCTGCTGATGGCCGAGAACGGGGAATTAGTCCTGCTGCATCCCACTCCGGAAGGGCCCGGTGAACTGGCCCGCTTGAAGGTTTTTAGCGACAAGACCTGGAATCCCATCGCACTGGCTGGCGACCTCCTGCTGGTGCGCAATGACCGCGAGGCCGCCTGCTACCGATTGCCCGTGCGGTAACGATCGGTAACCGAGGGCGTTGAGAGGACCTCTCGTGTCGCCGTTCGCCGTTGGCTCTCCATCGTTCGATGGTTCAAGGCACTTCAGGGAAGGCGGATGCCGTAGAAGCACTGCCACTGGCTCTGACTGGATCCCAGCGTCACGTTGCGGGATTGGATCCATTGAACATGGCCATCTTCGAAGAGGAAATTGCCACCGTCTGGAATCCCGCGCTGGCCGGCGTGATTGGCCGTTTTGGTCGGACGACCGTTTTCTGGCAGGATCCACTTGATCCCTGGGTTCATCAGGTTGGTGGAATGTGCGCCATGGCCTTGGAGCCGATCGATGAGGATGGGAGCCGCAGAGAACTCCCCACCCAGCTTCTTGCGGTAGTGCCAGTCACCCAATCCATCGGAGTTGTAATCCCAGGCTCCATTCACACGACCCGGCAAGAAAAAGTAGCCAATGAATACCGGGCGACTCACGTTCGCGGCATAACTCCACGCATCGGCCTGACGGTTCCATTGGTCGGTCGGACAGAAGAGCACATGATTGGCGGCCTTGCGGTCATTCCGGGACCTCGGAGCCACATTCTTCATCAAGTACTTGTCGGTAAAGCTGCGAGCATTGACTCCGAGCCAACTCAACCCCGTCCCGTCGGTATTGTCAGGAAACCGGTCCTCATTGTCGTTGGCATAGAGGATCACCGCGATACCCCATTGCCGCTGGTTGCTGCTGCACAGGGTCTTAATGGCCGCGGATCGGGCCCGGGCGAGTGCCGGCAAGAGCATGCCCGCCAAAATGGCGATGATGGCGATGACCACCAGCAGCTCAATGAGCGTGAAGGCGGTCGACCGTGAGGCTGGATTCCGGCTGACAGTCATTGTGAGGCTTGAGACCCAACTTGCTTCAAAGAAGCGACAGCGGTCAATCGATTCCACAGCCCTCAATCACCCGCGACGATCACCCGGTAGAAACGAGTCGGCCCATCGGGCAACGGGATGGAAGCCTCACTGTCCGACAACGTCGCTCGAGGATCGTTCTCCTCCACCTCCAAGCGACTCCAACGGCCCGCAGGCGTCATGTCTGAAGCCCACTGAACTTCAAAGTGACGGCCGGCCCAGCGATTGAATCGCAGAACAAACCGGGAACCCTCGCGGGCGATCAATGGTTTCCATCGGCGCTGCGGGTTCAACGGTCCTTCCCTCAACAGGTATTCGGTGAAGTTGTTGAGTCCGTCAGCATCCGGATCCAACGACTGCGATCGGAGAGACTCCCAGGGTTGCGGTAGCCACCGGGCTGCCCATTGATCGTACCCCTCCCGCTTGGGCAAGTCCTCGACGATCCAGCGCCGGATTAAATCTACAGCTTCAGTATCCATTTCCGACGTGCCCAAGGGCGGCATGTGAAACGCACCCAATGTGGAGATCCGCAGGAAGAGGGAAGAATTCTCAGGATGCCCCGGATCAATTCGAAATTCACCGAGACCTATGCTGGATACCGAAGACCGCACCCCAATTAACCCCATTTGATCGAGAGCCGTTCCGATGCGCGCATCCCAGGGCGTGCGGGTGAGTCCTCCGGGTTGATGGCACGCGGCGCAGTTGGCGTCCAAATAAGCCCGAACACGGTGCTCCAAGGTTTGGGTCTCATCCGTCGGGCTCACCAGTGCGGGCATCTGGTGGGTCCGAACCAAGGGCTCCGAGAAATAGCCCGCCGCAGACCAGGCATCGAGTTGAGAGAGGAGGGTCACCCCCTCGCGGGTCCGTCGATTGAGTTGGGCGGTATTAAAACCTGCAGGCCCACCATTGACCGATGTGTGACACGACAAGCACTCATTGCGACCCGGAAAATGCCAGATCTGGGTGACTAACTCAGTCGGGGTCCATGCATAGAACATCGCATCGGACCCTTCGTCCGGAACGAGATCCGCCTCGTTTCCTTCATCATTCCATCGATAGCTCGCGCCAGAAACCCCGTTGGTCGTCTGGATCAAGATCCGAGTCTCCATCGGAAAGAGCATCGTGCTCGGACGGCGGTAAGGGCGATCAAAGTGCTTCACCCAGACCGTGCCCGCCGGAAAGGTCCAGGCTCCTTCGCGGTGAAAGGTCATCATCGAGTCCTCGCCCGGGAGCGCGAACCATCGCCGCTTAATGGCATGGTCGGACCAGAAAGGCGCGTTGATCTCGTAAGGCACTAAACCAGGCCGTGGGGTTAGAGACGGCAAGTTCTCGAAGAGCCCGGTCTCAGACAACTTCTCAGGCCAAACTTCTCCCACCACCGGGCGTTGAACTAGTCGGTAAATACGCCCTGAACCAGAAGTGAGCAGCAGCGAGCCATCTCGAGGATCCGCGCCAAAAGCCACCACTCCGGGCAGGTTCACAATCCAGGTAACCTCCGGTTCGCCGGGTTCGCCAGGGCGCAGTACCCCGATGTCTCCGGTCCAGTCGGCGAACAAATACGCGCCGTCCAACTCCGGGTAAAACCAACCCCGGTAGAAATGGCTTCCGGTGATGGCGGTGCGGCCGGAAAAGTGGGAGTACTCGAACTCCGGCAAGGCGGTGCCTTCAACCTCCGGGTCGGTGGTAGAAATGGTGCCTTCCCACCAAGGCCACCCGTAGTTGGCGCCAGGGCGGATCCGGTTGACCTCTTCGCGGGAGCCATTGCCCACATCGTTGCACCACAGTTCACCGGTCTTGGGATCGAAGCTGAACTGCCAAGGGTTTCGCATGCCCAATGCATAAAACTCAGTGCGCAATGATTGAGGATTTTCACCTTTCCAGATCACTTGATCCCCCACGCCGTACTGACGGGCTCCGACAAACGGATTGTCGGCAGGCACGGAATAGGCGTTGGGATTAACTCCAAAACCTGGGTTCGGCGGAGGGTTCCCTGGTTTGCGATCCACATCGAGACGCAGTATCCCGCCGAAGAATCCTGCATCTAAGCGCTGGGCCACTCGATTGGACCACAGGCTGCCATCTCCCACCGACAAATAGAGATACCCATCCGGGCCAAAGACGAGACACCCGGCATTGTGACTGGGCCCCGGATCTTCCTGATGAAACAAGACCACCTCGGAGGCCGGATCCGGACGCCCGTCTCCTCCAGGTGGGACGGTAAAGCGGGAGAGTCGATTGAAGGACTGAATCAACCCACCGGCGCCTTCTTTGGAGGAATAATAAACGAAGACCCACCCATTGGTTTGAAACCTCGGATGGAAGGCCATTCCCAAAAGGCCAGACTCCTGTTCGAAGAAGACACGATCCGAGAGGTCCAAAAACAACCGACTGGATAGTTTGTTGGACAGGGACACTTCGTAAGCCACACCTCCCATGTTCACGAAGATGATCCGGTTGGTTTCCCCAGGTGGGACGGCAAAACCGAGAGTCCCAGGTAGGGGTCCTAAGGTGGGAAACGCATCCTCCAGCGACCAAGTGCCTCGAACCGGATTACGGGGTACCTTGCCCCCATCCCAAAACTTCCGATCCAGAGCCGCTAAGGGAGTGACAATCCACCAGAAACAGGTCCACAGAACGACCCAGATCGGCAACGATTGATATCGCCCACCTCGTAAACTTGTTCTCGGAATCCTGCCCATTCATCGAGCCAGACGCCGCAAATGTAACGGGGGTTTCACTAATCATTTACAAATGTAAATTAAATCCAGAGAACCTCTCGAAACCACGAGGCATCACCCACCCGACTGCGGCCGAAGGGCCCCTTCTTTAACCCGAGGTGGTGGCATCAGCCGCCCAAATAAGCGCTGCGCACTTCAGGGCTGTCGCGGAGGACCGACGAACGGTCGGACAAGAGAACCCTCCCTGTCTCCAAGACGTAGCCATGGGAACTGACCTCTAGGGCCAGGTGGGCATTCTGCTCAACGAGCAGGATAGGCAGCGAACGTTCGCGGTTGAGTTCGACCAACCGAGCAAAAATTTCCTTCACCAACAGCGGAGCGATGCCCAGGGAGGGCTCGTCGAGCATGAGAAATCGGGGACGACTCATCAACGCCCGGCCGATGGCCAACATTTGCTGCTCTCCGCCGGAAAGGGTGCCGGCGTGCTGCTCGAGGCGCTCCCGAAGCCGAGGAAACATGCCGAAAACATACTCGAGCTCCGAAGCGATCCACTGAGAATCTCGCTGCAAGTAGGCTCCCATCTGAAGGTTTTCCATCACCGTCAGATTGGCGAAGACCAGTCGCCCTTCTGGCGAATGGGCCAGACCCCGGCGAACAATTTCATGCGGGGCCAACCCCGTGATGTCTTGGCCGTCAAAGAGGATCCGCCCCGAGGTGGGCTTCACCATGCCGGAAATGGCCCGAAGCGTGGTGGTCTTGCCCGCGCCGGTGCCGCCGATGAGGGTCACGATGCCGCCCGCCGGCACCGTTAACGAGATGCCATGAAGGGCGGTGATGGCACCGTATTGAACACTCAGATTGTGGACTTCTAGCACGGCGGGAACGGCAAAGTTGGGTGTTTTTTAGTCTCCCAGGTAAGCGGCAATGACCTTGGGGTCGACGCGAATTTCCTCGGGCGACCCCTCGGCAATCTTCCGCCCATATTCCAGCACATGGATGCGCTCGCAAATACCCATCACCACCTTCATGTCATGCTCTACGAGCAGCACGGCCAAGCGGAAGCGGTCTCGAACGAAGCGGATTAACCGCATCAACTCGTCCTTCTCGGACGGGTTCATGCCCGCGGCCGGTTCATCGAGCAGGAGCAGCCTTGGCCCCGTGGCCAGCGCGCGAACGATTTCCAGGCGCCGCTGATCCCCGTAGGAGAGACTTTTGGCCGGAGCCTCCTGGACACGCTCCAGGTTGAAGAGGCTCAGCAACTCACGGGTTCGTTCTCGCAATTCGGCCTCCTCGGCGTGAAAGCGCCCACCGCGCAACCACGACTGCCAGGTCCGGTGCTCCAGGTGACGATGAAAGGCCACCCGGACATTGTCGGAGACCGACAAGCTGGGGAAAAGGCGGATGTTCTGGAAGGTCCGGGCGATCCCGCGCTCGGTCAGGTGAAAGGGCTTGGCTCCCGCGGTGCTCGCGCCCGCAAACTCGATGCGTCCCTCAGTGGGTTGGTACACGCCGGTGATTAGATTGAAGAGGGTGGTCTTGCCGGCTCCATTGGGACCAATGAGTCCGGCCAACTCCCCTTCCCGAACGTCGGCCGTAACCGAAGAAACGGCCGTCAAGCCGCCGAAGCGAATGGTCACGTCAGTCAGTTGCAACAAGGAAGCGCTCATGCGCCGCGCCTCCGTCGTTCACTCCGATGGAACAATCCCTGCGGACGCATTAACATCAGCACGATGAGCATCAGGGAGTAGAGAATCATTCGCATTTCCTTGATCCAGTCCAACGACCAGGCCGCGCCTCCGAAGGGATTGGGCACCGAGCGACTGCCCAATTCACGGAGACCCTCCGGGAGCAGGGTCAACAAGATCGCCGCAAAGACCACACCGGCATGACGCCCCATGCCTCCGAGGATCACCATCACTACGATCTCGATGCTCTTGTCGAAGGAGAATCCACCGGGGTTGAGATAGCCCTTGAGGTGGGCATACAAACCACCGGCCACGCCAGCAAAGAAAGCCCCGATACCGAAGGCCGTGATCTTATAGCGGGTCGTATCGAGGCCCATGGCTTCAGCGGCCACCTCGTCGTCGGCCACCGCCAGAAAGCCACGCCCATGGGTCGAGTTGAGGAGCGCCCAGACGGTGTACACGGTCAGGGCCGCGGTGCCGAAGGTCCAAAACAGGTTGCTGTAGGCAGGCACTCCAGTCAGCCCTCGGGCACCGCCCACCATGTCCATGTTCTGGAGAACCACGCGAATAATTTCCCCAAAACCCAGCGTCACGATGGCCAAGTAGTCGCCCTTAAGCCGGAGCGAGGGGGCTCCGACCGCCAAACCGGCCACTGCGGCGAGCAAGCCCGCAGCAATGAGGCTCAATGGGAAAAAGACCCACTGCAGGAGAACGGGATGCCACCCCAACCGAGGAGCCACCACCGTGGTCAACATGGCCGAGGTGTACGCGCCCACAGCCATGAAACCCGCGTGTCCCAGTGAGAATTGGCCCGTGAAGCCATTGATGAGATTGAGGCTGGAAGCCAACACCACACTAACTCCCACCCCCATCACCACGTCCAGAAAGTAGGGATCGATCGAACTAGAAACGGCCGAGGCCACCCATGCAAGGATTAGGGCTGCGAGCAACCAGCGTTGGGCAACAGGAAACACCATGCTTAGACCTTCTCCACCTTGAGTTTGCCTAGCAGGCCCGCGGGCCGGAACAGGAGGATGGCGATGAGGATGCCGAAGGCGATGGCATCGCGGAAGGTCGAGAGGCGCGTGCCCGACACGAAGGTTTCCACTAGGCCTATGAGCAACCCGCCCAGCGCCGCGCCCGGCAGATTTCCTATGCCGCCCAGCACCGCGGCGACGAAGGCTTTGAGCCCCGGCAACGTGCCCATCAAGGGATCGATGCTCGGGTAGTTCATTGCGTAGAGAACTCCGCCCGCGCCGGCGAGGGCCGATCCCAGACCGAAGGTGAAAGAAATGATCCGGTCATTGTTAATGCCCACCAACGAGGCGGCGGTGGCGTTGAACGACACGGCGCGCATGGCGGTGCCGATGCGGGTGTGATGCACAATCCAGTAGAGCACTCCCAGGAGACTGAGGGCGACTCCCAGCACGACCAACTGGTGGGTCGAGACAGTCAAGGCACCGAAGTGGAGTTGCTGAGATGGAAAGAGAGCCGGGAACGCCTTGGGGTTGGGACCAAAACCAAGCCGAGAATTCTGCGCCACGTTCTGGATGAGCAACGAGACGCCGATGGCTGTGATCAGCACCGTGAGGGTAGACCGCTGACGCAACGGTTTATAAGCGAGCTTTTCAATGACCACGCCCAAGACGGCGCACACCGACATCGACAACAGCAAGGCCGCCAACCCCCCGCCGATAGACTGGGTGGGCAACCCAAGTTTCTCCACCGAGTACCAGGCAACGAACGCTCCCAGCATGAACACATCACTGTGGGCGAAATTAATGAAGCGGAGCACGCCATACACCATGGTGTACCCCAAGGCGATGAGGGCATAAATGGCCCCCAAGAGCACTCCATTGAGCAGTTGTTGCAGGAACTCGGTCATCGGGTTCCGCGGGCCCCGCCACGCGGACAAGCACACAAGAAAACCCCAGTCGCGCCCAATGTCGAGCGTCGGCGACCTGCGCTGCGCTGGGGCCGATGCGAAAGCGAAGTCCACCTCATCGCTTCAGGGAGGGTTGTGCAGTGACAAGGACCCGGCGAGCCAACATCTGAAGGGTGTCATCGCCGCCCAAGCGCTCGGGATGGATGTAACCCATACGATCAAAGCGCAGAACCTTCTCGAGGGCATTCTTGAAGTCTCCCTTCCTTAGATCGGCATCGATCAGGCGAGCCATCATGCCACCGGGAGACGCTGTATCCTCAGAAAAGTCCATGGGCCCAAAACGCGATTCGTCAGGATTCAGCGCTTCCTCAAAAAGGACCCGAGCCCGAGCGTCGTTGCCTCGATCCCAACTCACCTCGGCCAGTCGCATGCGATGCATCCGCTGGCGGCCCGGATCCAAGCCAGCCAGCGCGCCCAAAAACACCTCCAGACGCACCGAATCGGGCACATAAAAAGCCGAGCGCTGAGTGCGGTGACGCAGCAACAGCAGGTCGACCAACTGGCGCATGAGGTTCAGGTCGCGGAGCTGCTCTTCATTGGAAAAAGCCGGGTGATTAACCAGTGAGGCGACCTCGCCGTCCGGGGCGGGATTCTGAATGGCGTAGGTGGAAAGCAACCGGACCACCATTGGATCGCCCGATTGAAGTTCCTGCCAACGACGCAAAACGGAGCGGAAGATCGGGAGTTGAGGAATGCCGATCTTGGCGAATTGCCGGGCCAAAGCTCTGCAATCTTCGGCCGTGAGCGGAGTGCTCACCAAGTGTTCCCCAAGGAGGGTTCGCGGCCGAGGATGCAAGGCTTCGTTGAGCCGATAAGGCACCATGGCCATGCCGCGGGCAAAGAAGGCCCTCTGGGCTCGGTACTCAAGCACCGGATGAAAATCGCTGTGGATCGTCGTGCCGTCGGGGGCCAAGAAGAAGGCGTCTCCAAAGGCCACCATTTGCAATGCGAGCACATTGACGGGCCGGGTGATCTCGATGCGCCCGAGGTCGGCCGCGACGGCAGGCTGGGCAAGGCGGCGGGCCATGGCCTGCAAGTCCGGACGATAGGGTTGGGCGGCCCCGATAAGGAGCAGGTCGCTGGTGGATGTTTGCCACAGGCTGAGGTGCGGGAACACAGATCCAAAAGTAGCCACGACGGTGGCGAAGGTCTCGTCGTCGGTCTCGTAGGTCTGGACCCACTGAGCACAAAGCCCCCCGGGTTTCAGGCGAGCCAAACAGTCTTGATAATACTCCTGACTGAACACCGCCGCGACACCCGCCATCCAGGGATTCGAGGGCTCGGTGACGATGACATCGAAGGACTCCGACGTGGTCTGAAGGAAGGTCTTGGCGTCCTCGATGTGGGTGCGACACCGGGGATTGCGAAGGGCATCGTGGTTGAAGGGCGCGAAATGATCACGGGCCACCTCGGCCACTTCCGGGGAAATCTCGACCAAGTCCACAGACTTCACCGGCACATGTTGCAAAATTGATCCGACCGTCACGCCACTGCCCGCGCCGACCACGAGGACCCTCTCGGCGGAGGGATGGAGCAACATCGGCAATTGGCCGGCCAAAATCTGAGTGCTCATGTCCTCACCGGAACTGGCGTCAGCCTTGCCGTTGACCTTGAGGCTAATGTTTGGCTGACCCGCCCGGTTGGTGACGGCGAGGATCGCAACCGTCGATCCGGCCCCGTCACGGTGGTAGGCCAGGTTGTAGATGTCGGCACGCTGGCGGAATTCGGCGATACTCGCCGGAGGTCGAACGTCGCGCCAGAGCCCCAGAACGAAGGCGCGCGACCAGCGTTCGCTGAGCGTGAGCGAGACCGCAGCGACCAGCACGGCCGTGGCCACCAACCCTTGGACTAGGGCCCTCGTGACGCCACCGCGCCGGGAGGCCAGAGTAACCCATCCGATGAGTCCATTAATGCCGATGCCCAAAGCCAGGGTCGAAGCCAACCCGAGGACGGGCAGGAAGACCAAACCGGTCAGAACAGCCCCTAGCACCGTCCCCACCGTGTTGACGGCGAACACCCGACCCACCGATCCGCCGGTCGTCCGGAAGTCGGACGTGACCACGCGACTGGCCAACGGCAGTGTCATACCCAGGCATACGGCGGGTACAAAAAGCACACTGAAGCAGACAAGCGCCTGGACCAGTTCATACAACGGATAGGCGGCCGGCCGCCGGGCGATGACGTCGGCAAGATGGGCGAAGGCGTACGGGATGAGGTCGTAGAAAAACATCGAGACCAAGAGCGTGCCGGCCAGCGCCCATTCGGCGAAGGCGAAGGCGACGAGCGTGTCGTAGCGCCGGCGCCAGGCCGACACCAGCGCGCTGCCGACGGCGATGCCGCTGATGAACGTGGCCAGCATCAGCGAGTAGGCGTGAGTGCTGGACCCGAGCGCCAGGGCCAAGAGGCGGGTCCAAGCCACCTCATACAGCATCGCCACGAAGCCGGACAGGCCGGCGGCCACCAGCGCCACCCGGCACTCCAAAGGCGTGAAGGACTCGTCGGTCGCGGACCGTGCAACCGGCTGGGCCGGCTCATCGAGGCCCTCACCGCTGCGGGAACTTAAGACGTACGCGACCAAGGCGATGCCCAGGCTCAGCGTCGCGCCCAACTGCACCACCGCCTCGAGGCCCAGTGCAGGAATCCACCACCAGTCGGCCAGCAGGATGCCGGCGACCGCGCCCGCACTGTTGATCGAGTAGAGCGCCGCCACCCGGCCACGGAGCTCCGAGAGTGAACGGGTGACGTACTTGGTGAGCACCGGGAGCGTCGCGCCCATCAGCACGGTCGGCAGGAGGATGATGAGCACGGCGAAGCCGAACTGCAGGGACAGGCGCGGAGTCCCCTCGGGATGGACCGCCCGGATGACCGATAGAAAACCCTGTCGGACAGCCTCGAAATACCAGGGGAAAAACACGGCGAAGAGTCCGATCCCGGCCTCGAGACAGGCATAGAAGAACAGCGGTCTCCGGAGCGAATCGGCCCGCGTGCCCAACAGGGCGTTGCCCGCGGCCAATCCACCCATGAAGGCGGCGAGAACCGCGACCACGGCGTAGCTGGTGCTTCCGAGGAAAAGGGCCAGATACCTCGTCCAGACGACCTGATAAAGCAGGCCGGCGAGGCCTGAGACGAAGAACGAGGCAAGGATGGTCCAGAAGACCCCGCGGGAATTCGACTTCATGGTGTGGGAAGATTTTACATCGGACCCGAAGAAAACCTAGGTCAAGGTCGAAGACTTCGTCGCTTGCAGTCGCTGCCAGATCACCCGGAAGGCGCTGGCAAAGTCTTCGGGTCGCCGCGAGACCCACTCAGCGACCGCTTCCGGCGTAAACCATCCGCCCCCGCGGATTTCCGAGGGTTGGAGTACAAAGGGCCCCTCGTGGTCTGCGCGGTACACACCACAGAATTCCCAGCCCGTGTCTGCAGTGGCCTCCAGTTCGAAGATCCTCTGCGGAGGCTCGGACAGTTCGACCCCCAGCTCCTCGGCGACTTCCCGGAGCGCGGTCTCGTCCATGCCATCACCGGCGCTCACGTGCCCTGACGAGGAGGAGTCCCAAACACCGGGGAAATCATCTTTCCAAAGCGCCCGCTGCTGGAGGAACAACTCGCCCCTTTGATTGAAGACCAGCACATGGACCGCCCGATGACGCAGCTTCAGGCGATGCACCTCGCTCCGCGGCGCTTTGCTGATGACCTGATTTTGCTCATCGACCACATCAAACCATTCCTCGGACATACCCGCCGAGGTTCCGACAAGACCCTTGGAGGGGCAACCGGAGATCGATACGGGATTTTCGACCCCTCGGTCTTTCCCGTGACTGCCGCTTGACGGATGAGCAGCGGCTTTCGAGATTGGCGCCTGATGTCGCAGGCCAAACAACAGAAGCTGGGAAAACGGGAAACCCGGGATCTCGACGTGGAGATCGGCTTTCTCGAAGGGTTGGTTGGAAAAGATCCCCAGTACGTTGAAGCCCTCCAGCTTTTGGCTGATGACTACACCCGGCGCGGGCGCATCAACGATGGCCTGCGGGTAGACCACCAACTCAAATCACTCCGGCCGGGCGATCCGGAGGTACTCTTCAATCTGGCCTGCAGCCTCTGCTTGGCTGGTGAACTAGAACCCGCCATCGACGAATTGATTCGGGCCATAGAAGCCGGATATCGCGACTTCGACTGGATGCTCAAAGACCCTGATCTGGCTGCGGCCCGCAAAGACCCCGCCTTCCGAAAGGTCCGGGACCAACTGAAAATCCTCAAAGACGAACTCTGAGCGAGCTGGGCTGCAAAGGAGATTGTGAACGGGTTTGGCGGGCGTGGAGTTGGGCTCTTATTCTTTGGGTTTATAACCCTGCACAGCCCCCTCTTGCAGCCCCCGGGCTTTGCGCACTAGTTGCAAGAACTCCGCCCGGTATCCCTCGCGGTCCGGCCCCTGTCCTTCCTCGGCCAGGGTCTGAACTTTCTCCCAAGTCAGGTCACCCTTGAAAGGGGAATCACGCAGCATCAATCCATAGCCGACCACGGCGGCGGCAAACTTGTAGTCGGCCGTCGCCGCGTCGGAACTCCGGCTTACGTCCGCGACACCCATCTGAAGGCTCCGCGCAGGCCTGCTCTCAGCCGAATCTTGGACACGCCCGTTCGCTGGAGAACGGTATCCCACCTCCAAATTGAGCAAATCACTCGAACTGCCCGCCGGAGCCGCTAATTCGGAACCGGAACCGGGCCGCGTAGAATCGTTCGACCGAGTGGGAACAATCTCGTACAACGCGGTGATGGACTGGCCGGCATCGATTTGAACGCCGGAGTGAGTCGGCGAGGCCTTCGGCGCGGTCGCCGATTCCCGACTCTCTTGGCTGAGCAATCGCCATTGGTCAACGCGGGCAGGATTGAACCGGACGTCCACCGTCACGTTTTCGGCCACCGTGGTCGGAGTGGGCTGCAACTCACGTCGCAGCACCGCCAGGGCCTCCGCCGGTGTCGCCGCGGAGGCGTAAGTACTTCCTACTGGAGGGGGCATCCAGGGAGACGAGGAGGGTTCCAGAGGTCCTTCAACTCCCAGACCCACTACACTCAGCAACACGCCCCATTCGGTTTGCTCGCGGATGAGCAGTTCTAAGGCTTCCCGGGTGCCGGCTTCGGCGGAGAATTCTCGATCCACAATCCAAACCACTCGGTTAATGCCTCCAGGAATATGACGCTGGTCGGCGAGCGCATACGCCCTGCGCAGGCCCTCCAACCCACGCGGAGCGCCTTCGGCTCGCAAGGTGCCCACTCCACGAATCAGACTGGCCCGATCGGCGGCGGCGGTCGGCGGGAGGATGATTCGTCCCTGAGGCCCATCGATAAGCAGGGCCAACGAATCCGGCCCATCCAGCGCCTCAATGAGAGCTTGCAAGCTTCGTTGAGCCCAAGACAGGCGGGCCGAAGAACCCGGACTGAGCCCAACTAGTACCACCATGTTGGCCCGAGGACGCCCCGCCGTCGGCGCCGGTCGGGCCTGGAGACCAATCTTTACCAGACGGTGATCCGGACTCCACGGCGAGTCGGCCACTTCGACCTGGGCCGAGACGGGATCCGATCCGGACGGCGCGGGGTAATCGTAAGAAAAATAGTTCAGCAACTCCTCGAGCCTCACCGCATCGGGCGAGGGAAGCTGACCTTCTTGCAGGGCCTTGCGGATCTGGGGATAGCTGGTGTTGCCCGGCTTCAGCGAGAAGGTGGACCGGGGCGTGGTCGCCGCCGACTGGAAGGGAATCTCCCGGGTGGTCTGTGCCCGAGGGCGAGGCGCGGAAGTCTTAGCCTGAATGGCCGGGGTGGCTGGGGGTGCCGAGGTAGCCTGACGGGCCTGGGACTTTTGAGCCAACTCGGCGGCAGGGCTGGCCGAACCCGAGAGCACGTCTGCCGAATCGGCCGACGGGGCCAATTTATACCGTTTGACCTGGGCCACCAAGGCAGCCACCGAGGCAGGCGATTCAGGAGATTCCGACGGGGTCGACGATTCAGTCGATCGGCCGGGGCTGCCCCAGGCCTGCGGAGACTTTCCTCGCAATATGTCCTCCCGGAGTTCAGCGATGAGGAGGGCATCCGCCGCCGTCGCCGTCGCCTGCGTTGGCATTGATCGGTCTGCCGAAATCGATAGAGAGGCTTCAGCGGGCGCATTCGATCCCCCGGAAAGAATGGCCACCGCCGGGGACGGCCCGGGTTCCGAGGGCCAGGCACTCCAGAGGGCTAGTCCAATGCTCAGCGCCGTCGCCGCGGCCAAACCGTATCCCATGGCCGGACGGGTGAGCACGGACCAGAAACGTTGCCAGCCCGAATTGCCGTCCTGAGACGGTCTTGCGGAGGATCGCCGGGGAAGACCGCGCTCAGGATTGCGGGCATAGGCCAAGACAGCCTCTCGACGAGCGGCGCTGAGTCGATGGATGGCCTCGCGGGTCAGGTCCGTCTCGACGTCATCGGCCATGCGCCGAATCTCGCCAATCTCGGCTCGCAGCGAAACCGAGCGCGCGACGGCCTGTTCGGCGGCGGCGCGCCGCTCGGCCCACCCAGGAACCGACGGATCAAAGGTGCCATCTTTGAGGGCAAAGGCCGTCAACTCCGGGGAATCGGGCGTCCAGTCCGCAGGTGATGGGGTGGATTTCATTGCGGGGATGACGGGTGAATATTCGAGCGGGTCTGGGAAACACTTGGTCCGGCGTCCAGGCGCTCGAAGCGCTGCCGCAAAGTCTTGAGGGCAGTGTGCAAGAGGAACCCGACGTTGGTCTCGCTGAGACGGGTCAGTTGAGAAATCTCCCGATAGCTCAGTTGATTCTGAAACTTAAGGCGAACGACCTCCCGCTGATTGGGAGGCAACGTGGTGAGCAGGGACATCAAGTTGCGAACGTCGTCTCGCGCCTGAACCGAGGCGGAGGGTGTGGGGGAGTTCCCAGCCACCTCGGCCGCCTCCGCCTCCGGGGCACGAGGCCAGCGAGATTCGCGGCGATGACGGTCCATGGCCTGATTGCGGACCACCGTGAACAACCACGGCACCAAACGTCCCCGCAGCGATTCAGGCTCCTGCTTGCAAAGTTTGAAGAAGGCTTCCTGGACCAGGTCTTCGGCCGAAGGCAAATCTCCCACCAACGACCGCGCATACCGTATTAACTCCGCCTCATGACGCTCCATGGACACCCGCACCCACTCGACCTGTTCAAGGGTCTGGTTGGAGGTGTGGGTCGGATTCATAGCGGAGACCTGTTATTTCACCCTGATAACGCCCGGCCGTGAAGTTCCTTAGCAACAAAAACAGCGAATTTTTGATGTATTTTATACAATTATTTTGGAATTGTACTAGTTTTAAGTAATTATTCCACGCAGAGTTGGCTCTGAATGATTTTAAGACAGGGTATTCCGACGCAGAAACACCCCAGGAAAGTTCCCTCCCTCTGCACCCAAATATCTCATCCAAGGATCCAGCCCCGCCGTGTGCTCAAATCTCGCGCCAGCGCTGAGCCACGGGTTGGCGCCGACCGACTCCGAACGCCCGCGAAGTAACCTTGAGGCCTGGAGCCGCCTGACGCCGCTTGTACTCCGACAAATCGATGAGTCGAACGACCCGACGCACATCCGCCTCGCTGAAGCCCGCGGCTATGATCTCGGCCGCCGGGCGGTCTTCCACCACATAGGCCTCGAGGATGGCATCTAAAACCTCATACGGAGGCAGGCTGTCTTGGTCGGTCTGGTTGGGTCGGAGTTCGGCACTCGGAGCCTTGGTAATCGACGAACTGGGAATAATTTCCCGATCCCGGTTCATCCATCGAGACACCCGGTACACCCAAGTCTTGGGCAAATCACTAATGACGGCCAACCCGCCGCACATGTCGCCGTAGAGGGTGCAATAGCCCACGGCCAATTCGCTTTTGTTGCCCGTGGTCAGGAGCAGCGAACCAAACTTGTTGGACATGGCCATGAGGGTTACCCCGCGAAGCCGCGCCTGCAGATTTTCCTCGGTCGTGTCTTCCGGGCGACCTTCGAAGAGCGGCTCCATTTGGCGCTTCAGGGCCTCGAAGGTGCCTTGGATGGGCGCCACGTCGAAACGGATCCCCAAGTTCTCCGCCAAAGAGCGGGCATCGTCGATGCTTCCGGCGCTGGAAAACTCCGTGGGCAAGGCCAGCCCTCGAACATTCTCCGCACCCAGTGCGTCCACTGCCAAGGCGGCGACCAGGGCGGAATCAATGCCTCCCGACAGCCCCAGAACCACCGAGCGGAAACCGCATTTGCCGACATAATCGCGCATGCCCAGTACTAACGCATCGTGCAACAGAGCCTCGTCGGCCAATGGGGCTAAGGGGCGATCCCCCGACGCCTCCGTGTCTACAATCAGAAAATCTGAGGAAAAGTGAGCTGCCTCGCCGAGGCATCCGCCTGCGGAATTGAAGGCCAGGCTGCGCCCATCGAAGACCAGCTCGTCGTTGCCACCGACCAAGTTGCAATAAACCACCGGAACCTGATGACGACGGGCCAACGAGCGCAGCAGGGCGCAGCGGCGCTGCTCCTTGCCGAGTTGCCAAGGCGAGGCGCTCAGGTTGATGAGAATCTGGGCACCCGAGGCAACCAATGATGCGGCAGGATCTGGACGGTAACGTCGCTGGACCCCGAATTCGGCGTCATTCCAAATGTCTTCACAAATGGTCAAACCCAACCGACGCCCTTCCCAGTGGATCACCGCATTCTCGGAGGCGGGCTCGAAGTAGCGGTCTTCGTCGAAGACATCGTAAGTCGGCAGCAGCGTCTTGGTTCGGATCGCCACCACGCGACCCCGGTGCAGCAGCGCCGCCGCATTCGTGAGCGGACGTCCGGGCCGAACCGGATTCTCACCAACAAATCCAACGATCAAGCCCACTTCACCCACGGCCGCGGCCAAGCGTTCGAGGGCCGCTTGATTGGCCCGGATGAAGGATTCCCTCAGGAGCAAGTCCCGAGGCGGATAGCCCGTGAGGGACAATTCGGGAGTCAATACCAACTCCACCTGGGTCTCAACGCCGCGGCGATAGGCCTCCAAAACAAGCCCCTCGTTGCCGGCGATGTCCCCGACGGTGGTGTTTAACTGAGCGAGGGCGATCCTCATGGATGAGTTTTCAAACGGACGGGTCCGGGCTCAGTTCAGTTGGGCGATCGGGCCCAGAACCTCCGCGAGAGCCCCTCGCTCGGTGCTGATGAGAGTACCTAGACCGAAGGCATGGCGAGCGAAGTATTCTGGAGCGGCCTCCAGCACAAACTGGATGCGGGACGATTTTGACGGAACCCCTTGGGCATCGTTGGCCTTGAGGCGAACAATTTCCTGAATCACTCCCTCACGGTCGATATAGGCCACATCGATGTCGAAGGGCACATTCTTCATGTAAAAGGAGCGTTCGCGCGGACCAGCGAAGATAAAAAGCATGGTCTCTTCAGGACCGATCCCGGTGCGGTGCATGAGCCCCGTGGCGATTTGCGGCACCGTGTGGCACACTTCTGAGACGATCTCCCGGGAGCCGATCCACAACTTCACCCGAGGCAACTGAACCTGAGCGGTGGCCAAGTGAAACACCGGCTCGGATTCCGCCGACTCGCCGGCGGCGACCGGAGCTGGAGCGGACGATCGGCCTGCAGCTGTGGCCGCATTCGACGAGGTCTGTGCTCGCGGAGAGGCCGGAGCCGAGGACGGCGGCTGAGCACCGCAACCCACCCACCACACACACAAGAGCAGCGCACACAATCGCTTCACGGTGTTCACATTGACCTCACCTCGCCCCGACGGCAATCGGGAGAATTGACCACCTCTCCAAGGACGGCTCGGGCCGGGACGATGCAATGGGGAGGAAAGGGATGGCCGAGCACCTCCGAGGTGGGGCGATTTTTCCGAAAGCACCAACGGACGGGGACACGGACCGCCGCAGAGCCGGACCGCTCGGAGATCAGTCCCTACCTCGGAGGCTGATCGGAATAGTAGGCTCATCGGGCTACATTCTGGATTCCCGCCACAAACTCCACCTTACCCACACACCTCCCACCTCCCAGTTGGGGACCGATCTCCGAGCGGCCCATACCGACCTAGGCGTTTTCGCAGAAAGCGCCCCACCCGAGCTTGACCCCGCAGATCGTCAGTCAATGGTGCCAGTGATCATGCGGATCCTGATTGTTGGTTGCGGGTATGTGGGCTTGGCGCTGGGGCGGCAATTGTCGTCTTCCGGTGCCGAGGTTCTGGGCCTGCGCCGCCAGGGTAATCCCGACGGTTCCTTGGCCGCTGCCGGCATCCAATCGGTACGAGCAGACCTCACCCGACCGGAAGATCTGGAGGCCATTCCGGGCGGGTTTGATGCAGTAGTTTGCGCGGTTTCTTCGAGTCGCGGTGGGGCGGATGCTTACCGGGAAGTGTTCTTGGGTGGTGCCCGGAATTTAATCGAATGGGCTCGTCACCGGCGGGTGGGTCGACTGGTTTCAGTGAGTAGCACGAGCGTTTACAGTCAAACGGACGGCTCTTGGGTCTCCGAAGACTCCCCGGTGGAACCGGCCGGAGAAACCGGTCGATTGCTCGTCGCCACCGAAGGGGTCTTCGCTGAGGCGCACCGCTCGGGCATTGTTCCCACCCAGATCGTCCGCGTCGCGGGCATCTATGGCCCAGAACGCGGGCACCTTTTCCAGCAATTCCTCGCCGGCCTGGCCCGACGCGATCCCGGCCAAGGCCGCTGGATCAACATGATCCACCGCGACGACGTGGCCTCGGCGCTGGAAGCGGTGATGCTGCACGGTGAGGCCGGCCGGACCTACAACGCCGTCGACAACGAACCGGTGCTCCAAGGCGCGTTTCTGGAATTTCTCACCACCGAAACCGGGCTCCCATTGCCACCGCTGGCCGAATCGGCCGATCCCTCCGGAACGATTCCGGTCCGCAAGCGCGGGACCACTCACAAGCGCGTGTCCAACCGACGCCTTCAGGAAGAACTGGGCTGGAGACCGCAGTTCCCCACCTTTCGGGAAGGCTATGCCGAGGCGATCGCCGCGGTGATCTCCAGCCCGGGGACGACCTTTCAGCGGCCGACACTATTGTGATTCAAAACCGATCCCCGAACGGTGAACAACTCGGCCGGTAAGGATAGATCTCCGAGCCGTCTGCGCCTACCTCCGCGCTTTCGAAAAAATCGCCCTGCCCGGGATTCCTCGGTGCGCTCTGGCCTCCCGGAGTGCTTTGCCTCAACCTCGCTCCGTGATTCAACGCTATTCACGGCCCGAGATGCGGGCGATCTGGTCCGAGGAGAACAAGCTGAGCCTGTGGCTCGATATCGAGGAATTTGCCAGTGAAGCGCTGGTGACCCAGGGCGTAGTGCCGAAAAAAGATTTTCTGAAGATCCAGAAAGGCTGCCAGGCCTGGAAGGGCGACACCGCCGGATTGGCGGCCCGGCAGCGCGAGCTAGAAAAGGTGCTCAACCACGATGTCATCGCCTTCACCACCGCCGTGACCGAGCGCATCAACGACCCGGCCAGCCGATGGCTGCACTTCGGTCTGACCAGCTCCGACATCGTCGACACCGCCTTCGCCGTTCAGATGGTGCAAAGCATCGACCTGCTCATCCGCGATGTGGAAACCCTGTTGCCAGTCATTGCTCGACGGGCCCGGGAGTATCAGCGGACCCCCTGCATCGGCCGCAGTCACGGTATTCATGGCGAGCCCACCACCTTCGGTCTGAAGCTAGCACTCATGCACGAGGAGTTCTCACGGGCCCTCACGCGCTTCCAGCATCTCCGGACCATTGTTTCCCTAGGCAAGCTCAGCGGTGCCGTCGGTACCCATGCCCACCTCCCGCCGTCGGTGGAAGCCCATGTGTGCCAGCGTCTGAACCTGCGGCCAGTACCCATCGCCACGCAGGTCATCCAGCGAGACATCCACGCCGAGTTCATGAACGGGCTAGCCCTGGTGGCCTCCGGCTTCGAGCACTGGGCCGTAGAGTTTCGCCATCTGCAACGCACAGAAGTCCTCGAGGCCGAAGAGCCGTTCACCCGAGGCCAGAAGGGCAGCAGCGCCATGCCACACAAGCGCAACCCGATCACCTGGGAACGTCTGACCGGACTGGCCCGCGTGATCCGTGGAAACTCCGTGGCCGCCCTCGAGAACGTCGCCCTGTGGCATGAGCGGGACATTAGCCACAGTTCGGTGGAACGAATTATCTTCCCCGATTCCTGCACCTTGCTCGACTACATGTTCGGACTGCTCACCCGTCTCATGGACGGGCTCTTGGTCTATCCTGAAAACATGCGCAAGAATTTGGGACTGAGCCTAGGCATGTGGAACAGCCAGACCGTCCTGCTGGCCTTGATCCGCAAAGGCCTGACCCGAGAGGATGCCTATGCCCTGGTTCAGCGCAACGCGATGAAGACCTGGGAGGTCAAACATGCCGGCCGCGACGACGCGGATTTTCTGGAAATGCTCAAGACAGACCCGGAGGTGGCCCGTCATTTTAAATCGGGTGAGCTCGAGGCACTGTGTTCGCTCGATTTCCATCTCAAAGAGGTGGACAACCGCTTCAAGGTGCTCGGACTAGGACCCGTGTCTCAAGCCAAGGCCCCGGCGAAGAAACTCGCCTCCAAAAAGGTCTCGAAAAAGACCCACTGAGTTCGGCTTCTGGCTGGGTCGCCGACCGGAGGGCTTTATCGGAACGTCAACGGGGGTGTTGCTGTGGGCTCGGGATTAGCATAACCTACGGTGACGTGTAGATTGCTGCCGTCCACCTATCGGTCGTGCTTCCAGAGCCGGTCAGTCCAGCGTCTTCATCCTGTCATGAATCGCTCCCGCGTCAGCGCCGGCCTCCTAATGTACCGCTTCAACAGCGATGCTCTGGAAGTCTTCATCGCGCACCCGGGTGGTCCATGGTTCCCGCACCGGGACCACGGAATCTGGACAATCCCCAAGGGCGAAATCGAACCCGGTGAGAGCGCTCTGGATGCCGCCTGCCGTGAGTTCACCGAAGAAGTTGGCATCACCAGCGCGCCGCCCTTCATCGATTTGGGTTCCATCCGCCAGCGGGGTGGCAAGACCGTGTTTGCCTGGGCCTTTGAAGGTCAGTGGGATTCCACCCAAGGCATCCAAAGCAACCACGTTAGTATCGAATGGCCCGTGGGCTCAGGTCATTGGTCCTCTTGGCCCGAAATCGACCGAGCGGGATTCTACACCCCAGCCGCTGCCAAGGAACGGATGAAACTCGCTCAACACCCGTTCATCGACCGTCTGGCGGACGCGTTGGCCCTTGCCCGGTACGCCCGCTTGTCCGCGGCCTAACCGAGGACATTGCAGGCCAACTGCTCCACAAACCATTTCAAACCGGCCCTCCCCTCTGTCCGCAGTAGCCCGGTCGCCAGAGACGTCGGTCTGATTGATCCACCACGAAGCACCGCTGCGGACTGGCACAAAAAAGAACCCCCACGGGTGTCGAAACACGCGTGGGGGTGAGACAAATTGATCCTAGTCCTGCGAACAAGTCCTGAGCGGGATTTTGGCTAAACCTCGTCTCAACGGTCGTCGAGTGCGACGACGCCGGGCAGCGGAATGCCTTCCAGAAACTCCAGGCTCGCGCCACCACCGGTGCTGGCGAAGGTCACCTGATCTCCGAGTCCGGCCTTGTTGACGGCCTTGACGCTGTCGCCCCCACCGATGATCGACTTGGCCCCGTGCTTCTGAGTCGCCTCCACGGCCGCCTTGGCCACCGCATGGGTGCCAGCTGCGAAGCGAGAATCTTCAAACAGTCCCATCGGTCCATTCCAGAGGATGGTCTTGGCCGTAGCGATGACCTCCGAGTAGCGGCGGACGGTATCCGGCCCGATATCAAAGCCTTCACAGTCATCAGGAATGTCACCGGTGTTGACCCGGGGATTCACAAATTCGAACACAGGGCGACCCTTTTTGTTGACCTTGCCGGTGTCCTTCAGATCGGCGATGACGGTGTCGGTCGGCAGCAGAAACGAAACGCCCCGATCGGCCGCCTTGGCCTCGGCCGCCAGGGCCGTGCCGGTGTGGTCCTTCTCGACCAGAGATTTTCCGGTCTTGCCACCGTGAGCCAGCTTGAAGGTGTAGGCCATTGCTCCTCCGATGAGGATCGTGTCGGCTTTATCCAACAGGCAGTCGATGACCTTGATCTTGTCGCTCACTTTGGCGCCTCCGAGGATCACCACGAACGGACGGGCCGGATTCTCCAACTCATCACCCAGAAACTTCAGCTCCCGCTCCATCAAAAGACCGGCCGCAGCCTGGCCACCCCAGGCTCGAACGATGCGGGCCACGCCGCTGGTCGAGGCATGAGCCCGGTGAGCAGCACCGAAGGCATCGTTCACATAGACATCGGCCAACCGGGCCAACCGAGCAGCAAAGACGGGATCATTGGCTTCTTCTTCCGACTGGAAGCGCACGTTTTCGAGAACAAGGATCTCGCCATCCTTCAAAGCGGCGGCGGCGGCCTCGGCCTTATCACCCACCGTCTCGTCCACAAAGTTCACTGGGCGAGCCAACATTTTGGCCAATTGCACGGCCACCGGGGCCAGGCTCATCGACGATTCCCGCTTGCCATCCGGGCGACCCAAATGGGCTGCCAGAATGATTCGAGCCCCCTTGGAAATTAGCAGTTCCAACGTCGGCAGGGTTTCTTTAATGCGGGTGGTGTCATTGATCACCATCGCCCCGTCCTTCTCCTCCATCGGGACGTTGTAATCGACGCGCATTAGGACGCGTTTGCCGGTGACGTTCAGGTCGCGGATCGAAAGTTTGGCCATAAAAAATTCTCTGAAACCCAAATCTATCGGTCGATCCCGACAGGGCCAAGGGTTTTCAGAACAGGGCTGAAGAACTGAGTCAGACCGGGCTCGGGGCGAACCCCTCCTCATTTTCAGGCCGACTCTCAGACAAAAAACCCCGGGAGGACCGAAGTCCTTCCGGGGAATTGCTGGAAACGTTTTGGACGCAGAAATCAATCCGCAAGATGACCGGTTTTGAAGCCCTCCCTGAATGCCATCGGGCCTGCCGATCCAATGAACTTTCGGGAGTCTTCTCCCCGCCCGCCTTACGGACTGATTGCTGAGTCCACGTCCCGCCTTTCTTGGCGAACCCTCTGTGATCTAGAACGTTCTGGCGCTGAGAAGTTCTAGTCCGGGGCCGGAGGAGGGAGGTTTTCTCCACTCCTCCCGGCCTAGGCGCGCCCGAGGCAGCGCGCCCAGGACCGAACCATCCGTAGGCCTTAGCCCAAGAGACG
>SYMJ01000164.1 GCA_005805505.1 Verrucomicrobiales bacterium
GCGAGGCAAGGTGGAGTTCGAATTCCCGGACCGGTGACTCGGGCTTCCGCGATAGCTGGCGAGGGATGAATCTCCGAGGCGCACCTCCCAATACCGGCGCTTTCGGAGAAATCGCCCTACTTCTGAGCCATCGATTCTAAGTCATCGACACTCCTAGGTAGGGCTGGATCTCCGAGGCGCACCAGCTAAGGACATCACCGCGTAGGCCGGGTCCCCCGACCCGGCGTTCCCCGTTCCCGACAAACCGCCCGGTGAGGGCACCGGGCCTACAACGGGCGATCGATCGAAAAGCGGTCTCGGGTTCGCAGGTATTCGGTGCCTCCCATACGGCCGACCAGGTCGAGTCGGTCCGGATCCGGATAGCCGTTGGCACCGATCACGGCATCGGTCACGTGCATCCGCACAATGCGTCCCAAAACGATGTTGCCGCCGGCCGGGCCTTCGCTGACGCGAATAATGCGGTCCAATCGGCACTCAAAGGCCACCGACGCACTCGCCACCCGAAGTGGGCGGACCATCACCGAAGGCACCGCGGCCACCCCGAACCGCTCAAACTCGCTTTCCTCAAAACCCATTATCGCGGACGTGGCGTTCATGGCCTCGGTGTCTGCGGCTGAAACCGTGTTCACCACGAACTCCCCGGTCGCCTCAATGTTTCGCAAGGTGTCCTTGGGCGAGCCGTCCCGATGGTTCACCGGACAAAACATCAGCGTAGGCGGACGCGCACACACTCCCTGAAAAAAGCTGAAGGGCGCCAGATTCGTGACCCCGGACATAGACACAGTGCTCACCCAAGCGATAGGCCGCGGCAGAATCGAGTGGATCATCCACTCGTACATCGTCCGGGTATTCAGAGAGTCCGGATCGAGTTCCATGGGTCACTTCCCTTCCCAGCCGAGCAGGAAATGCAGCACCAAGTCCGGCAGGTCGAGGCTGTAGCCGCCCTCCAGAATGACAAACGTCGGGATGCCTGAGGCTCGGGCCCACTGACCCAGCAGGTTAAAGTCCTCGCGTTCCAAGGTGCCATTGGCCAAGGGGTCCTTGTTGTAGGCATCGAAGCCTGCGGAAATCCCGACCAACCGCGGCTGGGTGGCTAAGAGCCGTTGCCACGTTGTCTCCAGAGTTCGCAGCCAGACGGCCCTCGGAGTGCCTCCCGGCAAGGGACGGTTGAAGCAATTAGAACCTACATCCGCTTGGCCCGTGCCGGGATAGGTATCGCCTTGGTGCACCGAGCCAAAGACCACGCCCTCCAAATTCTTCAGGATGTCTTCGGTGCCATTGCCATGGTGGACATCGAAGTCGAACACCGCGATCGGCCCGAGTCCCCTAGCCTTGGCTTCCAGCACCGCCAGGGCCATCGACGAGTAGTAGCAGAACCCCATGGCCCGCTCGCGTTCGGCATGATGCCCAGGCGGACGCATTAGCGCGAAGGCCGGCTCGCCCGAGGCCGCCAGTTCCATCGCGCGAAGGGCCGCCCCGACGGAGCGGCGCGCATGATCTTCAATGCCGGGATGCCACGGAGTGTCCGCATCAAAGGCGGCCTCGACTTTCAAACGTGCCAAATGTTCAGGCGTGTGGCCTCGCAGCAGAACCGCATCGGTGACGGCGGCCGGCGTGGCCCATTCCAAGGCGATGGGTTTCTGCAAGCGCAGCAAGTCGACCGTCCGGGCCACACGGTTGGGTTTCTCGGGATGACCGGGCTGATGATAACCGGTGCAATTAGGATCCAGGACGATGGTCATGGGAATTTTCAGACAGAAAAAAAAAGCTTGGTTCGGTCTACTGGCACATCAACGCCAGAAGCCCCTCGGCGCACAAGCGGGCAAACTCCGGATCGTTAATGTTGCCGTCGTACTCGGTCACGGGGATGTCCTTGCGAAGGTTCGACTTCCAGGCCTCGAAGAGCGCGGCATCGGCTTCCGGCCAATGGAACGGCTGCCCCGGGGCGCTGATGACGCTGATGCCCCGCAGCGGGATGAATACCCGGATGGGCCCCTTCGACAAATTGCACTTCTCGGCCAAGACCTTGCCCAACTGAGCGCACTCCTCGGGGTTGGTACGCATCAATGTCACCTGTGCGTTGTGATGGTAGAAGCGTCGACCCGCGAATCGGGCTGGGACCGTGGCCGGTTCGCCGAAGTTGACCATGTCGAGGCATCCGGGTGTGACGATCGCCGGAACCCCAGCTCGGGCCGCGGCCTCGCAGCGCGTAGGGCCGGCATTCAAGACTCCGCCCACGAGTTCATCAGCCCATTCAGTGGTGGTCACATCCAGCACTCCGGACACAAGCCCGCTCTCCACCAGCGACTCCAGCGTTCGGCCTCCGGTCCCGGTGGCTGCAAAGATCATCACCTCATAGCCGGCGGCCTCCAGGATCTCGCGGGCGTGGGTGACACAGGCCGTGGTGTTGCCGAACTGCGAGGCCACGATCACGGGCTTGAGCTCGGCCTCGGGAGGACGCGCCGACACCATGCCACAAATGGCCCCGGCCGCCTGGGCTAGGATCACGCGCGACAACCGGTTGATGCCCGCCACATCCACCACGCTGGGCATCATCACAATATCCTTCACGCCGACGTAGGGGGCCGTGTTGCCGCTGGCCAACGTAGAAACCATGAGCTTGGGAAAACCCACGGGCAGCGCGCGCATGGCCGACGTGCAAATGGCTGTACCGCCGCCACCGCCCAACGAGATCACTCCGTCGATTTGTCCCTCGCGCTGCAACCGCGCCAGCACCAACGGAGCGGCGCGAGTCATCAGGGCCACCGCCTCGCCACGATCCCGGCGAGCGACCACCGCGGCCAGGTCGGCACCGGCCTCGCGGGCCACCTCTTCGCGAGAGACCTGGGCCTCCAGCGTCGCCGGGCCGAGCGTGCCCACATCGATGAGCAGCACCGAATGCCCGTGCTCGCGGATGCGATCCGCCACATAGCGATGCTCCTCCCCCTTCGTGTCAAACGTCCCCAGAACAGCGATGATAGCCATGGATTCCCGAACGCTACCGTCGCCTCCTTTGTAGACCAACCTGAAAGGGGGCCGACCCAAATGGAGTCAATGGGGCGACTGGGGATCCCGCGGCCACTCCCCTGCGCTCACAGTTCCGCAGAGACGCTTCAGAATTACCAACACCTCCACCGAGCAACCTGGAGTGCCGCTTCGGTGACCTCGTTGGTGGCCGCGACTCACTTCGCGGGCAGGGTGCGTTTACCTGTCAGTCCGTCGAGACAACCGACAGTTCGCCGCAAAGGTCAAACGCCTTCAACGCCTGTACGGTGGCCATGTAGGTGATGTAGTGGTAGTTGCCGCGGTAGAGCGAATGCATCCACCAGCGGCCACTTTCGCGCTGCTCACGCCGGAGCCAAGCGAGACTGCGCTGAATGCGGACATCAGCGACGGGCACCTTGCTCTGCCGCAACAGCACGGTGGCGAACGCCGTCATGTAAGCGTCGCTCTCGGGCTTGGCGGCATCGGGCAGATTTTTGATGAGGTTTAAAACGGCAGGGCTCATCTCGAAATGCCAGCCATCCACCGGCGAAAAATCACGGGTGGACCAGCCGCCATCGGCATGTTGCAGGGAGGACAGCAAGGTCAGCGCCGCGTCCTGCTCGGGTTGGGAGACCAGTTCAGGCAAATAGTGCGCGAGTTGGAGTTTTAGGACGCGATCGAAGTCGTTTTTCGGGGGCGCAGTGCGCAGCCATCCTTTCAACTTCGCAACACGGGCAAGAAGGGCTTCATCCTTGAGGCCGGCCAGCCACCCCGGCGCCGCCGTGATCGCGCGGGCTGCTTGGAGGGTGAGTTCGAAGTCAGTGGTGATGTGTGGAATCTCCACCTCCCCATGGCTGACAAAGGATCCGTTGGCAGACTGGTGCTCAAACAGGTCGCGCAAAGAACGTTCGGTGGGTTCGGTGGTCTGGGCGCTGCGATGCTTGTCCCACTCCGCCAATCCAAGGCTACGCCACACGCTGTAGAACGTGTCTGGATAGTGCCGGTGACCGCCCCCTTCGGTCTCCTTTAGTTGCACGACTTGCTTCGGGACGGAACCGACAAAGTCTGCGTGAACCTCAGCGCTGGGTTGGCCGAACTGTTTCGTCCATGCCGAGCGCTCGGCGAGGTAAGTGCCCGTAGTGTGACAGTTCACGCAGGACTTCTCGCGCACCCAGCTCACCGCCCCATCCTCCAAATACTTCGCCGCCCGCTTGAGCGACCCGGCTCCGAAGGTTTTCACGCGCGGCTCGTCCGCGGTGGGTATGCTAACCCGAATGTCGCCCGACTCATACTGGTACGTCGGCTTCGCCTTGCCCTGCGCGCGCCCTTCGACGGCCAACACGACAAGGCTCATCACGGCAGCAAAAGCTGTGACGAACGACCTTAGGCTGGTGGGGCGGGAGTTTAATGCCGCCGAAGCGCTTCGTTTAGGATTCATACATTTGATCGTTGAGCGTGGGAGGCCGAATTGCTCTCGGTTTCCACCCGAGCCTCGCACCGTGTCCTAGCGAGTGTGCCTTCGTCGGAGACGCCAAACATTGCCAGCGGCAGCTTCTCATATGCGAGTTTGGGACCCTGGAAGAACTGCATCGAATGCCTGTGTTCCTGAGTGCGATCCGCCACAGTGCGATGATCCTCCCTCTTCGTGTCAAACGTCCCGAGAACAGCGAAGGTAGCCATGGATGCTACGACAGTATCGCCTCGCACTCCGCAGGCCAACCGGAAAGGCAGAGGAGGAGCAGCGCCGAGCGGTGAATGACCCGGGTCACAGATCTCTGTTGAATTCCTTACATTTAAATCTTACCTGTTTCCAATGCAGGCCACTCTTACTTCTAAAGGCCAAATCACCATCCCCATCGACATCCGCAACCGTCTTCACCTCAAGCCGGGCGACATTCTAGAATTCGATGAAACCTCTCCATTTTTGAAAGCCACCAAGGCCATTCCGGCCGAAGCCTGGGAGGAATTTGGAACCGATGCCACGGACCCGTGGGCCGGGTTGAGCATCCCAGAGGTCCTGGACCAATTGCGGGGACCGGTCGAATTGCCTTCGCCCGCTCAGCCTTGAACAGCCACCGCCATGCGCACCGCCCTCGACAGCTCGGTCCTGATCCTCCTGTACCGGAAACAACCCGGTTGGGAGGCGTGGCGAAACAGCCTTCAACTGGCGGCCCTTCAAGGCGAATTGATCATCTCCCCGATCGCTTTCGCCGAGTTCTCCATCGCCTATCCCAGCGTGGAATCGGCCCTCGCCGACTTGGATCGCCTCCACATTTTCTATGATCCCATCACCCCTGCTGCTGCTTACCGCGCAGGCCAGATATTCCTACGGTACCGGCGGGAAGGCGGGCCACGACAGCACCTCATCCCGGACTTTCTCATCGCCGCTCACGCCAGTGTGCAGGCCGACCGTCTCGCCACCATCGATCGCGGCTATCTCCGCACCTATTTCCCCAATTTGCCCACTTTGTCCCCGATAGAGTGAGCGGCCACACCGACACACGACCGATCCTCCTGCGGTCGCCCAGTGGGTGACCTCGTTGACAGCATACCCGCTGTGATACACTTTGTGTCTCACAATGAAGACTGCCACGGTCAGAGACCTTCGGAACGAGTTCGCCAGAGTGGCCGCGTGGATCGAGAACGGAGAGGAGGTCGTCATCACCAAAGCAGGCAAGTTCTTCGCCCGCCTCGTGCCCGCCCAACCCGCTCTGCCGCCCCGGCTTGTGAAACCCGACATCATGGCCCGGCTCCGCAAGACTTGGGGCGACCGGGTCTTCTCGGCCAAGGAGGTCGAGGCGATGCGGGCGGCCGAGCTGGAGGGCGAAGAAGGATGATCGCCTACCCGGACACCTCCTTTCTGTGTGCGCTCTACCGGCGGCAGGACAATTCTCCGGCGGCCGCCGCCCATTTTGCCGACATGAAGGAGCCGCTGCATGTATCGACCCTGCTGCTGTATGAATTCCGCCAGGGGATGCGCTTCCAGGCGTGGCTGCACCGGCAGAATCCGGCCAAAGGATTCCCCTTCACCGACGCCGACCGGGCCTTGGCCGACCTTCAATCCGACCTCGACAGCGGTGCGGTCGTGCTGGCTGCGGCCCAATGGCCCGACGTGCTCAGCCGCGCAGAACTGCTCTCGCGCCGACACACGAAGACCGGCGGTCACCGCGGTCTCGACATTCTCCACATCGCCACGGCCCTCCACCTGGATGCGACCGAACTGCTCACCTTTGATAAAAACCAGCGCCGGCTCGCCCGGGCTGCGAGTCTCAAGGTCCGCCCCTGATCCGCATCATTTAATGGATTTGATCGGCTGGAACTCCAACTGCCACTAATTCTTAAGGCTTGGGTTGGTCTCCAGCGCCGCCGTTAACCGATGGTGCCATCACGAATCTGTGGTCAACGGTTCACTCACGTCGGATATCCTCGTTCATGGCCGTCGCAAGTTGAGGTAGGTCGCCGAATCCCTCCGGGGTAACCGCGTTACCAAATCAGCCGAACGAGGGCAGTCCTCAGTGTCGGCTGTCGTTCGTTGCTCAAACGGCCTTCACACTGCTTCCGCACCGATGGCTATCGTGCAGCCGGTATGCCGTCTCAGGGATCAAGCCTATGGCCTTCTAGGTTGCCCCCCATCGGTGGGGTGACGGAGGGTCTGGCCGGGGACTTGCATGGGGAAGGAGACCAACAACGCTGCGACACCAGAGCAGGCACCAGTGCCGAAATCGGTACTCGCTGCTGCTCCCGTTGCCGCAATGACCAGCACCGGGGCACACGCCTCCGAGGAAACGGCTGGCCTGGAATCGCCGGTGTCGGCGGTGGCCGGGGTGGGTTCGGCTCGGGCACGCCTGTTGGCCAAACGGGGCATCCTCACCGTGGGCGACCTGTGGCTGGACGCGCCGACATACGAAAACCGGCGGTCACCACGATCTGGACATTCTCCACGTCGCCACGGCGCTCCACCATCGATCTTTTATAAATCTGCTGTTTCGCAATCAGAGGGCAGATGCCGGCAACGTCTAAAACCTTCCCGCTGATATCATCGACCCGGGCCGCCCGGCACACCCTGAACAACGAGTGTTCAGGGGCCGGCACGGTCAGAGGAGTTAATAATATTAGAAGGAGCCCGGCCCTCAAACGGCTCTGGTTATTCAAATTCCAAGAACTCAACTTTCAAGAGGTTGCCGGCGCGTTTGGATGTAGCACATTACATCGTCGAGAGTCATGATGGTTCAGGCTAACGTTATCCCCAACTCGCGCATAAATAAATTATTATAGATCGCGTTCTAAAAAATCCCCGCCGATTTACAAACCACAACACTAAAAAACATAAATACGGAAACTAGCTAGAACCTCTTCAAACCAGAATCAAAGCAAATACATATTCCAGAAGACCCGATTACACCACCCAATTAATCTTGTAAATTTCTCATTTCATCAGCCCACTGATTCCATTCTTTGCCAGACTTGGTCTTCTTCCATGCCAGGAATTCGTTAAAATCATCGATGAAACCGATTCTTACAGAATCACCACGCAAAGCCACTTCATATTCAAATACCGCATCCACCAATGCACCTGCCCACAACTTCGCTCGCTGGGGTTCCCATTGGCGCATGGTATTAATCAACTCCATGGCCTCAGGATGTCCGCCGCGCGCAAGGGCCACGATGGAGTCTGAAGCAAGATAGCGGTTCTCGTGTGGTTCGACATAATCTGTTGCTTTATGCTGTCGATTCAATTTCCAGTATTCTTCGTCGGCAGCCTCCCGAAGGAATCGACGCGCGATCTCGGAACGGGTTGAAATGGGGCCCAATGCATTCAAGCACCCGTGGAGGGCATAGTAATTGTGATCTTCGGCCGGTTCACCAAACCTGCCTGTTTGGCTTTTGATGGTATCGATGATGACTTGCGCTGCCTTGTCTCCCCCACATTGTTTCAGCATGCGATGAAATTGAACCCTGTTGCTGAGTGAATTCTGCTCTAAGAGCATCGCCAACAACTCATCCTCATCTGCTGGTCCCAGAGTCTGAACGAATTTCCATTCCTCCGCATCATTCTCAAATCCAGAACGCAAACCGGTGCCGGAGCGGAATCCTTCGCTGACTAGGCGCTCCTTGAGCCTGGCCCTTGTCTTCAAGTGGGTCAGCGTTGAATTTGATGCACCACTTGCTGGATCTGACTCAAGCAATTGGGACGGCGCAACAATTGAATCGCTTCCTTGTAACACCGGTTGAGCATCAGTCAACTGCTTGGGTTGTGTGTCTGTATGGAACCCTGTATACAGAAACAGAATCAAACCACAGGCCAATATACCTGCCAGAATCTTGTGTTTCATCGCTCGAAAGCAACTCTCTCTGCTCGGTTGATCTCCCAAGCGGTCGAAGGGCCGCTTGCGTGCATCAAGTTAGCAGTAGATGAATCTCGGTGACGTAAACCAACATTATGCCCCAACTCATGCATAAAAACGTGCATTGGAGCATCTCTTATTATAACCATATAATTTCCACCTACTTGACCCCAGCCAGCTTTCCGCTCATCATCCCAATACATGCTTTTAGCCATCTTTACATTACCGAAAGGTGCATCCACTAGCGCATCAGCATGGTCCCTGCTTACAATATTACAATAATCAGGATTGCTGATTGAATCAAAAGGCTTCGGGAAAACGATTTTCGTGGCGTCATAGAC
>SYMJ01000165.1 GCA_005805505.1 Verrucomicrobiales bacterium
CGCCGGTGTCGGCCCTCATCCATGCCGCCACCATGGTCGCGGCCGGTGTGTACATGCTTTGCCGGGTGTTCTTTCTGTATACGGCAACTCCGGGTTGGCCGGCCGCGCTGGGCTTCCTGGATGGAATCTCAGCCGCTTCGATTATCTCCTGCATCGGTGGATTCACGGCGCTGTTTGCCGCCGTCATCGCCGTCCAGCAAGACGACATTAAGCGCATCCTCGCCTACTCCACTTTGTCGCAATTGGGCCTGATGGTCATGGCCGTGGGATTGGGTGCCAAAACCGGTGATGCGTCGGCTTCCATGTACCATTTGGTCACGCATGCCGGGTTCAAGGCGATGCTCTTCCTTGGGGCCGGTTCGGTGATTCATGCCTGCCATCATGAGCAAGACATCTGGAAGATGGGCGGTCTCCGCTCGAAGATGCCTAAGACCTTTTGGACCTTCGCCCTCGGCACGGCCGCTCTGGCTGGTTTGCCGCCCTTCAGCGGGTTCTACTCCAAAGACGAGATCCTCGCCGTGGCGTTGGAAGCCAACCCCATCTTTTTTGGAGTGGGCGTACTGGTGACCGTGCTGACCACCTTCTACATGAGCCGCCTGGTGCTCGTGGCCTTCTTCGGAAAGCCGCGCGGCGAGGGTGCCGATCACGCCCACGAATCGCCTTCCAGCATGACGCTGCCATTGCTGGTGTTGGCAGTGCCCAGTGCGTTCATCGCCTGGTTGCCACTCGGAGAGTTTTTGAGCGGCCACTTCAAGCCGGGTCATGCGACCCATGGGGGTGACATCCTCTTCGGTCCGTTCAACCACAACCCCATCGCCGCTGTCTTCGGTCTGGGTGCGGTTCTGTTCGGTTTTTCGTTGGCTTACTCGCTCTACGGAAAGGCTCCGGCCCAAGACCCCTTGTCTGCAAAACTCGGACTGCTCTCGCAGGCGATGCGCAACCGGTTCTACATTGATGAGATTTACGACGGCATCGTGGTGCCGCTCCACAATTTGTTGTCTCAAATCGCTGACGCCATCGACCGTTGGCTCATTGCCGGACTCGCCGTCCGCGGTCTCTCCGGTGTTGTGGAGATCGCCGGCCGGGCCCTGCGCCTGGTTCAAACCGGCAGCATTCAGACCTACGCCTTCCTGTTCACAACTGGCGTGCTCCTCATTGTTCTCCTTGCCCTGAAGTAACCGCCATGGACTCCCTGACTTCCGTCATCCTCACCCCGGTCTTTACGGCCGTGCTGCTGTTGCTGATCCCGGGCAATTTCCGGGTCGTGCTGCGTCTGGCGGCCATCCTGGGTTCCGCCTGCACCGCCTGGACGGCCGTCTCCTTCTTCTCCCGATTCCATGCGGGCCAAGAGGGGTTGCAATTCGAGTCACTGGTACCCTGGGTCACCGTGGGCCCGTTGAACCTCGCCTACCACGTCGGCGCCGACGGCCTGAACATTGGGCTTATCCTAGTCACCGGTCTCGTGGGTTTCGCTGCAGTGCTGGTGTCCTGGAATATCGAACGCCACGTAAAGCTCTTTTATGTGTTGTTGATGTCGATGATCGCCGGGGCCATGGGCGCGTTTGCGTCGCTGGATTTGTTCTTCTTCTACTTTTTCAACGAGTTGGCCCTCGTTCCCACCTTCATCATGATCGGTGTGTGGGGTCGCGGTGAGGACCGCAACTGGGCCGCCTTCAAAATCACCCTCTACCTCACCCTGGGCGCGCTCACGGCCTTGGTCGGTCTGATCGCCTTTTATGTGGCCGCCGGCGCCAATAGTCTGGACGTCATCGTGCTCAAGGCACATTTGGCAGCCCATCCGCTGTCCGTCTCAGCCCAAACCTGGATCTTCCCGCTGGTGGTCTTTGGCTTCGCCATCTTGGTGGGGCTCTTTCCCTTCCACTCTTGGGCCCCGGTCGGGTATGCGGCCGCTCCCACGGCCACGGCCATGATGCACGCGGGCATTCTCAAGAAGGCCGGTCTCTACGCGATTCTTCGCATGGCGGTGCCCCTGATGCCGGACGGTGCTCATCGCTGGCTGCCGGTGGTCGCGGTCTTGGCTGTGGGTAATTTGCTGCATTGCGCCTGGGTGGCCTTGCGTCAGAAAGACATGAATCTCCTGATCGGCAACTCGAGTTTGGCCCACATGGGTTTTGCATTTCTGGGTATCGCGAGCCTGACGGTCATCGGGGTCACTGGGACTGTCCTTGTGATGGTCGCCCACGCGCTCTTGGCCGGCTTGAGCTTCGCCCTGAGTGGCTACCTTGAAACCCAGACGGGCACCGTCGACATGACTCGCATGGGCGGCCTGCTGCGTAAGATGCCCTTCTACGGTAGCGCACTAGTGATGGGCTTCATGGCTAGCTGTGGTTTGCCGGGCTTCGCCAATTTTGCCGGTGAAGCCACCGTGCTCTTCGGATCTTGGAAGTCGCTGCCTTGGTTGGTGATCATCGCTGCGTGGAGCGGCTTGATCATTGGCGCCGTGGCCATGCTCCGGGCCTTGCGTGCGGTACTTCAGGGGCCTGAAAAACCCGAGTTTTCGCGCGTGGCTGACCTGGGTTACTGGCGCCGTCTGCCCTTCGTAATGCTCTTGAGCGCAATGGTGCTCTTCGGCGTGGCCCCAGGCATCTTGACTTCTCGCATTGAACCCGCCGCCAAAGCGGTGTTGGCCGCCCACCTGACGCCCTCGCAGGCCCATCAGGCTCCAGCGGTTCCCGCCGCCCCCGCAGCCTCCGCCCCGGGCCATTCCGGACACTGAGCGCAGACCAAGCCTTTGCAGTCATGAATTACTCGCTGATTACGTTGGAAGTCCTGGCGGTCCTGATGGGCCTGATCGTGCTGTTGGCCGACTTGTGGGTGTCGCCCACCGCCCGCAAGGCGTTGGGCCTTGGCCTGGCCGCTGCATTGGGATGCTTGTTGGCCTTTGCGGTGGGTTCATTGGCCCCGCAGTCCGGATCGGCCTTCGCCGATATGTTCGTGGTCGACGACCTCGCCCGCTACTTCAAGGGGTTCTTCTTGTTCGCCGCCTTGGCCGTGGTGCTGATGGCTGTGGATTTCGCGCCCAAATTTGGCGCCGGGCTTTCGGAGTTTTTTGCCCTCACCGTCTTTGCTTTGGTCGGGATGCTCTTTGCCGCATCGGCCAATGACCTAGTGCTGCTCTTCGTCAGCCTGGAGTTGATTACCGTGACCTTCTACGTGCTCAACAGCTTCCAGCGGACGCAACTGGCCTCGCTGGAGGCCGGTGTGAAGTACCTCATTCTGGGTGGCGTCTCCTCGGCTTTTATGGTGTTCGGTATCGCGCTGATCTTCGGCACGGCCAATTCCACCAATCTCGGCGTGTTGGCCGCCAAGCAGAAGGAATTGGCCCACTCGGCGCTGTTTCTGATGGGATTGCTGCTCGTTCTGGTGGGCCTGGGTTTCAAGATTTCTGCAGTGCCTTTCCAGATGTGGGCGCCCGATGTGTACCAGGGATCACCGGCTCCCGCGACCGCCTTTCTGGCCGTCGGTTCCAAGGCCGCCGGGTTTGTTCTGCTCATCCGCCTCTTGGTCGGTGCGGTGCCGCAGATCACGGCCGAATGGCACCGCCTCTTTGTGGTGATGTCCGGGGCCACTATTCTCTTCGGAAGCTTGTGTGCGATCCCGCAGCGCAACCTCAAGCGGTTGATGGGCTATTCCTCCATCGCCAACGCCGGATACTTACTCTTGGGCATCGTGGCCGGTTCGGCGGCGGGCTCAACAGCGGTGCTGTATTATTTGGGTGGCTACACCCTAACGGTCTTGGCCGCCTTCACGGTGATCAGTGCCATCGCTAATTTCGTGGAGAGCGATGACATCAGTGCCCTATCGGGTCTGGGTCAGCGGTCTCCGTTTCTCGCTGCCTGCCTCACCATGGCGATCGTCTCACTGGCGGGCATTCCCCCGATGGCTGGTTTTTTCGGCAAGTTGCTCCTCTTCAAGAGTGTTCTGGATGTGGCCCCGGGTCATCCGGAGCTCTATGCACTCATTGCTGTGGCCGTGGTGGGGGTAGTCATTTCGCTCTACTACTACTTCAGTGTCATCCGGGCGATTTACTGGGGTGGCCAATCCGCCAATCTCTCTATCATTCCGGTGGCTCTGTCTACCCGTATCGTCCTCGTGGCATGTGTGGCAGGGATGTTAGTCCTTGGAATCTTTCCGCAGGGTTTAGTGAAGATCGCTGACCACGCCGTGGCCGGTCTTTCGCACAAGGTGGCTCCGGCTTCGGCCAAGCCGGCGCACTGAGATTCGCAATAAACACAGGCAGGGGTTGTGCTTTCGGGTGATTTCCCCCGGCTCCGCTCCGTAGCTATCCGGCTCTTTCCATCTGGGCCGATTCACCTAGTCTCGGGGCCTTGAGTTCGAGTCGGTTTCCATTTTTCAAGCACTCTCTGACGGTTTGGGCGCTGACCCTTCTGTCATGTGCCTCACGTGTCGGAGCCGTCGAGACTGTCCCACCAGTTCCTGAGACCGCCGCGCTCGCAGCCCCTGTGAATTTGGAAGCTCTGCCCGGGCGCACCGCGGCCGCGATTTACTGCGTCATCTGCCATGCGCTGCCGAACCCCACCGACTTGGATCGGCGCACCTGGAGTGAAGAACTCCTGCCGAAGATGCGCTACATCACCGGGGTTTCTGCCGCTCCGACCAACGGCTATTTCCGAGATTTGCCGCGGCTTCTAGCAGCCGAATATTTCCCAAAGAAACCGCTCATTCCTCCGGTCGTCTTCAACCAGATCGCGGCTTATTATACTCAGGTCGCCCCAGAGCGATTGCCTTCCGGAGAGTCGCTGTCCATCGAAGTTGGATGGCCGTTGTTCCGCCCGGAAATGGCTCCCCATCGGCACTCTCCTCCAAGGACCCCCATGGTCCGAATCGATGCCCGCCAGGGGATGATCCTCGCCTCGGATGCGACCTCGCAGGCTCTGGATTTCTTGGATGGCTCCGGGCGGCATTTGGGCAGCCTCCCGCTGGGCAACATCGCCGTGAGCCTCGCGGAAAATGGGCGACACTGGTACATCGGCGCCATCGGCCACTTCTTCCCGCGCGAAGAACCTGTGGGCCAATTAATTCGGGTCAACCGCAACACCACTCCGCTGCGACCGGAGACCCTCCTTTCAGGGCTCCCTCGACTGGCTCATGTGGCTGCCGGAGACCTCAATGGGGATAGCCGGGAGGATTTAGTTTTGTGTGCCTTCGGCAATTATCTCGGCCGCCTGTCCTGGCTCGAAGGGCGTGCCGACGGCGGGTTCACCGAGCGAGTAATTCTCGCAGAGCCCGGTTGCCTGCGCTGCGAAATTCGCGACTTCAATGGCGACGGCCGCCCCGACCTGATGGTCCTCCAGGCGCAAGCTCGCGAGTCGCTACTGCTCTTTCTCAACGAAGGAGACGGGAAATTCCGACGGCAACTCATCTATCAGCGCCCCCCGAGTTGGGGCCACTCGGGCTTCGAACTGGCCGACTTCAACCGAGACGGACTGCCGGATATTTTGGTCACCAACGGCGACAACGCCGACTTCAACACCTCGCCCCCAAAAGCCTACCACGGGGTCCGGATTTACCTGAACCGCGGAGGCTTGAAGTGGGAATTAGCCTGGACGGCACCCATGCACGGCGCATACCGCGCGGTCGCCCGGGATTTCGATGGCGATGGTGATCTCGACATCGCCGCCGCCTCGTTCTTCGCCGACTACGAGACCACTCCCCAAGCGGGGTTCATCTATTTCGAGAACAACAGCTCCGCCGGCGGCCGGGAATGGGATTTCAAGGCCAGGACCTTGCGTCAAGGTGTCACCGGCCGTTGGATTTCCCTCGATGCCGGCGACCTGGATGGCGACGGCGACGACGACCTAGTCTTGGGCTCCCTCATCGATATGCCCACCCCGGTCTCCGACCAGCTCAAGGGCCTCTGGCGCGAAAAAGGCCCCTCGGTGCTCATCCTCCGCAATCAGACGAAGTGAAGTGAGTTCCTCCTGATCCTAACCCTCTCAACCTAACCCTTTGGACGCCACGAGGCCGCAGCGGGACATATCCCGCGGAGCCCCACCGGCCGATATCCTCCAGACTCCGTCGAGGCACTGATCCCCAGAGCCAGCCCCGGCTCTGCCACTGCAAAACAGGCGAGAGCCCCCGGGGGTATGCGGCGTTCCTTCAGAACGCTCCGGTTGTGTGCCATACCCGGGGTTTCACCCCGGGCTGGTATGCGGTGCCCCGTTGGGGCACTCCGAACGCCTCACCCACCAGAGCCTTCCTGCGCCTCCACGAGGCCGCAGCGAGCGCAGGACCGGTCCCACGGAGCCCCAGCAACGACATCAAAATAGTAAAGAGTGTCCCCTGTTGTGTAAATAGGTGGGACCGACTCCGGCCCTGACCACGAGGCGGCAGCGGGACCGGGCCGGAGCGAGCGTAGGAACGTCGACATCCTGATCCCCGTCGCGCGGCCGCGCGAAAGCTCCCCCTGTCCCAACGTTCCCTGCGAGCGCAGGACTGGTCCCGCGGAGCCCCACCGCGAACCTGTCCAACGAACAGGTCCCGCGGAGCCCTTCACCGTTCACCAGACCAGTTCCGCAAGCCAGCCCCTCGAATCCCCCCAGACTCCATGGGCCATTTTTCTGACGTGCGCCTTTGACCCCGATACCCTTCAATCCATCTCCTGGTCATGTCTGTTCCGACTCATCCGATCGAATTGTTGCGCTTCAACACCTGCGGCTCGGTGGACGATGGGAAGTCCACCCTCATCGGCCGCCTGCTCTATGATTCTAAGTCGATCATGGAAGATCAGTTGGAGGCGCTCGAACGTTCCGCCGACATCACCGGTGGCGGCCAAATCAACCTGGCCAACCTCACCGACGGCCTGCGCGCCGAACGC
>SYMJ01000166.1 GCA_005805505.1 Verrucomicrobiales bacterium
ATGCTTCCCATTCGCGTGCTTCAAAGCGCATTCCGGTGGATTCCGGCGATGGCGACGGTCTCGGTTGTTTCGGCCCTGGCTGCAGACCTGACCTTCAATCAGGACATTCGCCCCATCCTCTCCGATAACTGCTTTTCCTGTCACGGGTTGGATGCCAAGAAGCGCAAAGCGGGTTTGCGCCTAGATATTGCAGAGGGAGCCTTTACTCCCAACAAGGAGGGCCGAGTGGCCATTCGGCCCGGCGACCTGAAAGCCAGTGAACTCTGGCAGCGTCTCGAGACGAACGATCCGGACTCGATCATGCCGCCGCCGGAATCCCACAAGACGATTAGCGCCGCCCAGAAAGATCTTTTGCGCCGGTGGATTCAACAGGGCGCTCCCTACCAGAAACATTGGGCTTTTGAACTGCCCCGCAAGGTTCAGCCTCCGTTGATGGCGGACAAAGCCTTCGGTCCCATTGATGTTTTCCTGGCGGACCGCCGGCGGCGCGAGGGCGTGTCTCCGGGGCCCGAGGCGGATCGATCGACGTTGTTGCGCCGCCTGAGCATGGACTTGCGCGGACTCCCGCCCACGCCGGCCGAAGTGGACGCTTTCTTGGCAGACTCCGGTCCCGGGGGCTATGAGCGATGGGTCGATCGCCTGATGGACAGCCCGCAGTATGGCGAACAAATGGGGCGCCATTGGCTCGACGTCGCGCGCTACGCCGATACCCACGGGCTCCACCTAGATAATGAACGTCAAATCTGGCCTTACCGCGATTGGGTGGTCCGGGCCTTCAACCGCAATTTGCCCTTCGATCAATTTACCGTGGAGCAGTTGGCGGGAGATCTTCTGCCCAATCCATCTCAAGACCAGTTGGTGGCCACAGGCTTCAATCGAAACAATGTCACTACGGGCGAAGGCGGTGCCATCGATGCCGAGTTCGTGTTCCGCTACGCGGTCGAGCGGACCTCCACCACCGCGCAGGCCTGGATGGGGTTGACGGCCGGGTGCGCCGTCTGCCACGACCACAAATTCGACCCCATCTCCCAGAAGGAGTTCTATTCGCTCTATGCGTTCTTCCATAGCGCAGCCGATCCTGCGATGGATGGAAACGCGCTGCGCACTCCGCCGGTGGCTTCGGTAAAGTCAGAAAAGGATTTCCAGAAACTCGCCGAGATGGAGACGGGTATTCAAGAGGCGGAGAAGGCGGTGGAGGCCCGTGTTCAGAGCTTGTCCTACACCGATCCAGCCACCCTGAACCCGCAACCACCGGCCCGAGAGTTCGAGACGGTTTGGCTCGAAGACGGGACCCCGACTGGAGCCCGCGTCCAGGGTGCTCCCACCTGGGTGAAATCGCCCGAGGGTCCTGTGAAGTTCGGGCAGTCTGCCCTCAAGCAGCGGGGGGATGGGTTGATTCAGGCGGTCTACGAGGGCCTGTCCCTCGAAGTTCCTGCTTCGGCTAAGGTGTTTGCCTGGGTTCGTTTGGATCCGGCCTCCACGCCCAAAATGATCATGCTTCAATTCTTTCAGGGCGACTGGGAACACCGTGTCGTCTGGGGCGACGCAGGCGCCACCGAATGGGGCACCCAAGGCAAGCCCAGTCGCCAGCATGCAGGACCCTTGCCTCAGGTCGGGGAGTGGGTGCGCTTGGAGTTCGATATCGAAGCCCTGGGACTTAAAGTCGGACAACCCGTCACCGGGGTCGCCTACACGCAGCATGGAGGGTTGGCTCATTGGGATCGCGCCGGGATCGTGGGTCGTATCGATCCAGCTCGGGATCCGCGGTTTTCTCTCTCGGCGTGGATTGCTCAAAATCAGGGCAAGGAGGCCAAGGAAGTGCCGGAGAATCTCCGGAAGATCCTCAAGGACGTGGCGGCCGACCAGCGGACCCCCGAACAAACCCGGATGCTCCGGGAGCATTACTTGGCCAAGGTGTGTTCGGAAACCCGGGCCACTTTGGATCCGCTCAACGCCACCGTGGCGGACTTGCGTCAGCAGCGGGACAAATTCAGGGATCAGATTCCGCAGACCTTTATCTGGCGCGACATGGACAAACCCCGTGAGAGCTTCGTCATGGTGCGCGGTCAGTACGATGCGCCGGGCGAGAAGGTGGGGCGTGCGGTGCCTGCGGTCTTCCCCGCGATGAAGCCGGCCGGAGCGCTCCCGAACCGCCTCGATTTGGCCCGTTGGTTGGTGTCTTCGGATCATCCGCTCACCGCCCGAGTGACGGTCAACCGATTCTGGCAGCAGTTCTTTGGGGTGGGTCTAGTGAAGACTGCCGACGATTTTGGTTCGCAGGGCGAGCCCCCCAGTCATCCCGAACTACTGGATTGGCTGGCGGTGACCTTTCAGGAATCCGGTTGGGATGTGAAGGCACTGGTCCGCTCCCTTGTGACCTCGGCGGCGTACCGTCAGTCGGCGGTCCTACCACCGGCCTTGCTGCAACGCGATCCGGAGAATCGTTGGCTGGCTCGTGGTCCGCGTTTCCGACTGGATGCCGAGCAGTTGCGTGACAATGCCTTGTTTGTTTCTGGGCTCCTGGACGGGAGCGTAGGAGGGAAGGGAGTTAGGCCCTATCAACCGCCGAACATTTGGGAGCCGGTGGCCTACAGTGGTTCCAATACCCGCAATTACCGTCAAGAAACTGGTTCCTCTCAT
The DNA here is from genome assembly GCA_005805505.1 of Verrucomicrobiales bacterium. GTDB lineage: Bacteria > Verrucomicrobiota > Verrucomicrobiia > Limisphaerales > UBA9464 > SXXZ01. Next base: position 2,641 of record SYMJ01000166.1, read on the forward strand.
TACCGTCGAAGCCTTTACGTGTTCTTCAAACGCACGGCGCCACCTCCCTTCATGGCCACCTTCGATGCCCCCAACCGGGAGCAGTTCTGCTCTCGGCGTGAGCGCAGCAACACTCCCTTGCAGGCCCTGCAGCTCCTCAATGATATTCAGCACTTTGAGGCCGCACGCGGGTTGGCCAGCCGGATGATGACCGAGGGCGGAACCCGTCCGGAGGATCGCATTCGCTTCGCCTTCAAAACACTCCTGTCCCGTTCGCCGAGCGGGACGGAGATGGAAGTCGTTCGGACCACCTTGGACCGTTGTTTGGAACGCTATCAGGCGGATCCGGAATCGGCCCGCAAGGCGATCCGTGTCGGTGAATCGGCACCACGAGCCGGCTTGCCGGAAACCGAACTGGCTGCTTACACGCTGACGGCCAACTTGCTGCTCAACCTCGACGAAACCGTGACCCGCAACTGACTATGAATCCTCTGCTCGAATTTCAACTGAATCAGACCCGACGTCAGTTTTTTGGCAATGCAGGCATCCGCCTTGGCGGACTGGCACTCGCCACGCTCGGAGCGGGCAAGTTGCTGGGGGCTGCGGATTCTGCGGTTGCGCGGATTCATCCACCGTTGCCGGGATTTCCACACTTCGCGCCCAAGGCCAAGCGCCTCATTTACCTGCACATGAATGGGGCTCCGTCCCAGCTCGACTTGTGGGACCACAAGCCGAAGCTGCAGGAGTATTTCGACAAAGATTTGCCGGATTCGGTCCGCAATGGTCAACGCATCACCACCATGACCTCGGGTCAGGCCCGCTTTCCGGTGGCGCCGACCCTGTTCAAGTTCAATCAAGCCGGCCAGAGCGGACGCTGGATTAGCGAGTTGCTCCCGCACACGGCCCGGGTGGTGGACGAAATTGCGGTGCTCAAGTCGGTTCAGACCAACGCTATTAATCACGATCCAGCCTGCACGTTCGTGATGACCGGCAGCGAAGTTCCGGGCAAGGCGAGTCTGGGCTCTTGGTTGGCCTACGGTCTGGGCAGCGAGAACAATGAGTTGCCCGCCTTCGTGGTGCTAACTCCGAACTGGTCTTCCAAGGCCGATGCCCAGGCCCTCTTCACCCGCATGTGGAGCAGTGGATATTTGCCGACCCGCTACACGGGCGTGGCCTTGCGGTCCATCGGTGACCCCGTGCTGTACATCGACAACCCGCCGGGAGTCAGCCGGGAGGACCGGCGTGTGGTGCTCGACGCTCTCAATCGCCTCAATGCCAAGACCCATGAGCGCTGGGGTGATCCGGAGACGCTGACGCGCATTGCCCAGTACGAGATGGCCTTCCGCATGCAGAGCAGCGTTCCGGACCTGGTGGATTTTTCCAGCGAGTCCAAGGCCACCACCGACTTGTATGGTGACGAGGTGAAGAAGCCGGGGACCTTTGCGGCCAGTGCGCTGTTGGCCCGCCGATTGGTCGAGCGGGGTGTGCGGTGTGTTCAGATCTTGCACCGGGGTTGGGACCAGCATGGCAATTTGCCGACGGAGATCCGCGCCCAGTGCAAGGACATCGACCAAGCTTCCGCGGCGCTCATCCATGATCTCAAGGCCCGGGGTCTGCTCGAGGATACCCTAGTCATCTGGGGCGGCGAGTTCGGTCGGACCGTGTATTCTCAAGGCCGCCTCACTCGCACCGACTACGGTCGCGACCACCATCCGCGAAATTTCTGCATGTGGATGGCGGGCGGCGGAATCAAGGGCGGTATCTCTTACGGCGAGACGGACGACTTCAGCTACAACGTCGCGGAGAACCCGGTGCACATCAACGACCTGAACGCCACCATCCTGAAATGCATGGGCGTAGACCACCGACGGTTCACCTTCAAGAGCCAAGGGCTCGATCAGCGTCTGACCGGTGTCGAAGAATCCCACCCCATTCAGGCACTGCTGGCCTGAACGGAGTCCGGGTTGTTCACAAGGTCAGTGCCAGCGAGGCTCCCGACCCAGCAAGTGCCGCACGAAGAAATCCATGCGGCGTCGGCTGGCGTACGGGGTCTCGGCGGCACCGTGGTTCGTTGAGGGCATGACGAGCAACTCGAAGTCCTTGTCCGCGCGCACGAGTGCGGCGCTGACTTGCAGGGTGCTGGCCGGATCCACGTTGGTGTCCACCTCGCCCACGATGAGGAGGAGTTTGCCCGTCAGCTTGTGGGCGTCCTCGACATTGGAACTGCGGCGGTAGGCCTCGCCGACGGGCCAGCCGAGCCACTGCTCATTCCACCAGATTTTGTCCATCCGGTTGTCGTGGCACCCGCAGTCGGCGACGGCCACCTGGTAGAAGTCCCCGTGGTCCAGCAGGCCGCGGAGGGCGTTCTGTCCACCGGCGCTTCCGCCATAGAGACCAATGCGGCCGAGGTCGATCCAGGGCCGCGATTGGGCTGCCGCCCGGATCCAGAGTTTCCGGTCAGGAAATCCGGCATCGGCAAGGTTCTTCCAGGCGACATCATGAAAGGCCTTGGAGCGCTGGCTAGTGCCCATGCCGTCGATTTGGACCACCACGAAACCCAGTTCGGCCAGGGCGTGTTGCCGGGTCCATCGGCCAAATTCCTTAGGCACGAACGCGCCCTGGGGTCCGGCGTAAATCTCTTCGATCACTGGGTAGCGGACCTTCGGATCAAGGTGCGACGGGCGGATGAGGATGCCATGGATGTCGGTGGTTCCGTCGCGACCTTTGGCGGTGAACCGTTCCGGGATCGACCATCCGGTGGCCAAGAGTCGGGTGATGTCGGCCCGCTCGAGTTCCAGTACCTTGCGGCCGTCGGTCGCGCTGCGCAGTTCGGTGATGGGCGGTTGGTCCACTCGGGACCAGGTGTCGAGAAACCAGCGTCGGTCGGGCGAGAACTGAACCTTGTGGGTGCCGTCACCCTCGGTCAGCACTACGAGCCCGGTGCCGTCCATATTTACTCGCGCGAGGTGCAAGTAGTAGGGGTCTCGCCCCGGTCGGATTCCGCCGGCAAAGAACCAGACTTGCTGGCGTTTTTCATCGACGTGTTCGACCGAGCGCACCACCCAGTCGCCCTGCGTGATCGGGTTTTTGACGGTGCCGGTGGCGATGTCGATGCGCCAGAGGTGGCACCAACCGCTGCGTTCGGACATCCACAAGAGTTCGCCGCGCGGGTGCAGCCAGTGACGCCAAGTCTTGGCTGTCCAATCCACCATGGTTTTTGGGGCCTCCTCGACCACAGTGCGGACTTTTCCGGTGCGGTTGACGGCCAGGATCCGGTACTCCTGATGGCCTCGTGGGTTGTAGTTGACGTAGAATTCCTGACCGTCCGGAGCCCATTGAACATCCAGTGCCCCGCTCTCGGTGAAGGGGTTTGGATAGTGCTTCTCGTCCACGTCATATTGTCGAAATCCGTCCACAGCAAAGACCCGAAGACGCGGGTGGGGCAGGGGATCTCCCGGCTTGGGATAGGTGTGTGAATGCACCTTGGGTTGCAGTTGATCCTTCGGAGCCGCTTCGATCCAGGAGACGGTGCGTGAGGAGACTCCTCGAACCCGTCGTGCCACCAGGTGAGTAGAGTCTGGAGACCACTGTACTTCGGAGTGGTAGGCGTCGTCAGTGGTGCCGTCCCGGCTCAGGCGCACGGCTTCTCCGCCGGCTTTGGGTCGCAGGAATAGATTGTTCTCGCTCAGTTCGACCGTCCATTTTCCGTCGGGTGAATCTTGCGGACTGGACTGGGGTCCTGGGGTTGGGTCTGCCGATGCGGTGGCTGACTTGGCCCCGTCGGGTGGGGTGACGAACTCCGCTCGCCCCTCGCTTTCCTGTGCAGTGAATGCGCCCAAAACACTGCCGTTCCGGTCGGTCCCGAGCCAGACATGCCCGGCGAAGGTGTGCTGGCGGCGTTCGGCTCCCGGGCGCAGGCGACCGTACGGCCTGCGCGTTCCCTGATCGTCTAGCCAGTACAGTTCGACATCCTCGGTCGTCCGATTCACCAGAAGGATCTCCGTCTCCTCACCCGTGTTGCGGGACCGCTTTGGGATCCGTTTTGCCGAAGCCATCGGCAGCGGGTCTTCGGGCTTTGGGTCCAACTCCAGTACGAGTTCCGGAACCGTGGTTTTCCAGCGCTTTCCTCCCTGCCGGAAATGGAGAGCCCGTCGCTTGCCATCGAGTTCTACGGTCAGGGAATCTAGTTTCAAGGATTCGGGCAGCACCCGATTACCCAGCGCTGTGGTAAGATGGGTCGCCAGCGTCGCGGCGTCGAAGAGCGGTTCCCGAGTGCCACGTTCCGGGTCCACGAAGACGAACTCCTGCCGATCAGGGCCGCTCACCACCCGATACCAGAATTGGCCGCCACCACCGGCGATCCATTGGGGTTGGATCGAGGCGCGGAACACCGTGTTTTCAGTGCGTTGGGCTAGGCTCATGGCCCGTTGGTAATCCTCCCGAGAGCCTTGGGCGAACGCGCTCAGGCAGGTCAGCAAGAGCATGGTCCAGCCGGATGCTTGGGGGCGACAGCGCCCTCGGAACCCCGGCCACTCAATGGTCTGGAGACGGATCATTTGCCTCACTCTGACATCGCCCTGAATTAGGTCTTGCAGCACCCTCCGGTTATGTCCGTTAAAGTCCGCACAGGCGTGGCCGAGAGGGTGCCTACAGTGACTCATCTTCCCGTGAGTCTGTACGCCGAGATTTTCGAGCATGTGCCTGACACCGCATTCTTCGTGAAGGACACCGCCGGTCGCTACACCGCGGTCAATCAATCCCTCGCCGAGCGGGTGGGTTTTCAACGCACCGAGGATCTGGTGGGCAAGACGGTGCGCGAAGTCTACCCGATCGAGTTGGCGACTCGATTTGCCCGGCAAGATGAGGCGGTTCTGCGGACAGGGCGACCCATCATCGAGAAGCTGGAACTGCACTGGTACCCTCGGCGAAAGACGGGTTGGTGCTTCACCACTAAGTTCGCCATCCGGGACGACCTCGGGCAGATCATCGGTCTGGTGGGCATCTCCCGGGACCTTCAGGTGCCTGCCGGGGCCGGGCGGATACCGGCCGGACTTGCCTCAGCTCTGGATCATCTCGAGGTCCACTACGACGAGGAGTTGAGCCCGACCTCGCTAGCGGAGCGATCGGGCATCCCGCCGGTCCGCTTTGCCCGCCTCATCAAAAGGCTCTTCAGAACTACCCCGAGCCAGTTGATTTCTCACACCCGACTGGCGGCGGCCTCCCGATGGCTGGAGGAGAGTCAAAAGCCCGTGGCCGAGATCGCCCATGCCTGTGGGTTTTATGACCACAGTGCCTTCACTCGCGCATTCCGGGCGGCCACGGGCCTGACTCCCACGCAATTCCGCCTAAGCCGTCGGGCCGATGCTTGAACTTTCTGAGGGGGGCGTACAACCGGGCCTCAACGGCGTTCGTTGTAATCGCTCGAGGCATAGCGCGACCGGAGTTCCTCTACCCGTCGCGTCAGTGTGTCGGAGGGAGCGGGCCAGTGATGCCATCGAACTCCCCAATCTTCTTCGGCGGTCCGAAGCATCGCCTCTTCCCAGCGGGTTCGTGAGAGATCGGGTGGAGTTGGTTGGATGCTGCCCTGGATGAGCAGTCCCTGTTTATTTCTGCGCTGGGCGGCCCCGGCGATCTTGCGGCCCTGCAGCAGCAGGTCTTCCCGCTCTGCACCCAAAAAGCACTGTCCGGGGCCGGCTGGATCACAACACGGTGCTAACTCGGTTTGGAGGCCACAGTGGGCAAAGGCCCGTTGGAGCCAGGAATGCGCGCGACGGTAGCTCTCGACCGCCGAGAGCGAATACCAGGGGTGCCGTGGAGGAACGACGATCGCATAAGTCCAGTCTGCCTCGTGGGAAACCAGTCCGCCTCCGGTGGGCCGTCGGATGAGCGGTCGCAGTGGGGTCCAAGCGGCGATGTTTGCATGCCGTTGGAAGTAGCCGAAGGTGGCTGATGGGGATGTCCAGGCATAACTGCGCAGCACCGGACGACGGAGTTCCGCTGCGGCTTCCAGCAGTGCTTCGTCCCAGGCCATGTTGGCGGGAGCGTCTCCCGTTGAGGAATCCAGCCAGTACCATTCATCGCCCATTTCGATGGCAAAGGTGAGCTGGAGAGACCGAGATCGCAAAGGCGCATTGCTTCGGGGTGGGTTCTCTGGCAACCAAGCCGTCCTGACTATGAATCGCCGCTCGATTTCTGTGCTGCTGGCCGTTGCGCTGCTGGCGCTCCTTTCCGGATGCAAGGAGCAAGCACCTGAATTGGCTACCCAATGGCATTTCGTTGGAGCCGATGGCTTGCGCACCCAGACCGGAGCCCTGGCATTGCGGGCTTTCTTCTCTCACAGCAATGCTCCGGCGTTGACCGATCGGCTGCGTTCAAAGGCCACTCGCGCGGCGATGGAATGGCTCTCGGAAACCACCACCACCGACACCGTGGTGACGCAAGCGCAGCCCCTGATGGCCGACTTGCTGGCCCACGAGTCGGCCGGCGAGGTGTGGCGTCGAGGTGATGGATCTAAGGAAGTTTTCTTGGCTATTCGGATCACTGCTGAGCGGGCCCCCATTTGGAATGACCGTTATCCGGCCTTGGTGAAACCCCTGGGCTCTAAGGCGTCCGGGGCTTGGGTCAGCGCCGAGAAGGGCTGGCTCTTTGCCGTGAGTCCGTCGGATTCGCCAAGGGCCAAGAGTTTCCGGTCCCGCGTGCTCTCGGCCTCCAATCCTCCGGCCCGGTTGTTGGAGTTCCAGAAGGCACCGGGTGCATGGCCAGGACTTCAGGCCACCGCAGTAGCCACCAATGGGGCCGTCGCGTGGTCCGGAACTTTGAGCAAGCCGGGTCTGGCTGAATTGTCTCTGCGTGATTGGCAGTACCCGACCAATTTGATTTATGATCCGTTGGTCTCCTGGACTGCCATCCGGGGTGTCGCACCCCAGGTGTTGAGCCTGCTCGGTCTGGAGGGCTACCTTCAGGGTCAGGAAATCGGCCAGATGTACCTCTGGGCCCAAGCCGAGTCGCCCTTTCAGAGTTATGCCGTAGTCCATGTGAAGGACTCGGCTTCGGTGCTCAAGGCGGCTAATGCGGAATTGAGCCGCCATTATTCGACCAATGCTGAACCGGGCAAGCTGGACGGCCTGGTGATGTACGATGCCGAGAAGCAAATCCTCGCACTCAGCAGTGCACCGTTTGTCGTTCCGATGCTCAGCGGAACGGAGAATCAGAAGCCCGGCTTTCTGGGTTTCAGCATGGTTCCGCGGCAGCGTTCGGTTCAACCCGTGCCCAAGGAATTGCTCCAACAGCTCCAGCAACCGGGTTTGGTGGTCTATGACTGGGAGATTACTTCCGAGAACTTTGTCCACTGGTGGATCAACCTTCAGAACCGTGATCTTTCGTTAGGGCTTAATCCGGCTCCTGGGGATGGTCTGGCTAATCTCTGGCTGACCGACACCCTGGCCAAGGTGGACAATACCGTAACCCAGGTCCGGCAGTCGGGCCCCGGGGTGTTCACTTGGAGTCGCAAGGCTCCGGCGGGTTTGAGCGCCATGGAGTGGGTTCTCTTAGGTCGATGGCTGGATCCGGCCACGCCCCGCAAGCCCAAGGCTGCCCGTTTGGCTCCTCCGCCCCCGATGGGGCTGCCTCAGACACCGTCCGCGAAGACTCTTCCTGCACCCAAGCCCATTGCTAAACCCTGAACCCCAAATGCTGAAACTCGGCGTCAACATCGACCACGTCGCCACCCTCCGTCAGGCCCGGTACCGAGGCATGGAACGGGGAGAACCCGATCCCGTCGCCGCGGCGCTTTTGTGCGAGCAGGCCGGTGCCCACGGGATTACGGCTCATTTGCGGGAGGATCGCCGACATATTATCGATCGGGACATTGTTGCTTTGAGGAAGGCCATCCGCACCCGCCTTAATTTCGAAATGGCCAATGCTCCGGAGATCGTGGAGATCGCTCTGGCGGTTCGGCCCGACATCGTCTGTCTGGTGCCGGAGAAGCGGGAAGAGATTTCCACGGAAGGTGGGCTGGATGTTGTGGGTCACGAAGCCGCACTGAGGGAGACGATTCGTCGGATGAAGGAATCCGGCATCGAGGTCAGTCTTTTCGTGGATCCGGATCTGGCCCAAATCGAGGCGTCTGCCCGTGTGGGGGCGCAATTCATCGAATTGCACACCGGAGCCTACGCCGAGGTGTTTCATCAAAAAGCCGAGCGGAACCGGGAGTTGGAGCGCTTGGTTGCCGCCGCCGAGCAGGGCTATCAAGTGGGCTTGCGAGTCAATGCCGGGCATGGACTCAATCGGGAAAACCTACCGCTCTTGCATGTGGTTCCGCATCTTGAGGAGTTGAACATTGGCCACTCCATCATCAGTCGGGCCCTCTTTGTCGGCCTAGAGAAGGCTGTGCAGGAAATTCTTCAGGTCATGGAGGGCTACGGGGGCAAGCCCCAAACTCTTTCGGCGCCATGATTCTGGGCGTGGGAATCGATTTGGTGGAGGTCGGGCGCATCCGGGATTCGCTCGAACGTCTGGGTGAGCGGTTTGCCCGTCGAATCCTGTGTCCGGCCGAATACGATTACTGCTTCAGTCACACCGATCCTTCCACTCATGTCGCGGCTCGGTTCGCCGCCAAGGAGGCCGTGAGCAAAGCCTTCGGGACAGGCATCGGAACGGAGCTCGGGTGGTTGGACATCGAGGTGATCCGTTTGGAAAGCGGCAGGACTCAAGTCCGACTGCAGGGAGCGGGGACTCAGTTGATGGAACGCCGATTTGCGAAAACCATTCACCTCAACCTGACGCACACCGCGCAATACGCTTCGGCTGTGGCCATTCTCGAGGGCTGATTTGCCGAACGACCGGAGTGCCTCAAGGGTCTCCGGTCGTCTCGCCAGTGTGCTGCCCCAGCTTTGGTCTCAGGCCTTGAAGCCCATCAAACCACAGTCTTCGGTCAAAACCGCAAGGCGATGGCCTAGGTAGGCTTGGGAAGCCCTGAGGAATGGGAGGTCAGAGGTCGGGCTCTGGGTGAATCAAGGTTCAGCTCACACCATCGGCGACCTCGCCGGGGTCTTGAACCGCCTCGAAGGACTCGATTTTCTTACGGAGTTTGGCCAAGGCGATGTTTTGCACCTGACGAATGCGTTCCCGGGTAACACCGAACTTTTGACCGATTTCGTCGAGAGTTTTCTCCTTCCCCCCATCCAGGGCAAACCGTTCGCGCAAAATAGTCATCTCGCGGGCGTCTAGGATATGAAGGGTGCTTTGCAGCAGGCTATGGGTGGTGCGGCTTTCGAGACTCTCGTAGGGAGTCTGGCAGGATTCGTCGGCCACCACGTCACCCAGCTTGCTGGAATCTTCGTCGCCCAATGATTCATCGAGCGAACTGGTTCGCAAAGAAGCACGACGCCAGAGACGAACTTTCCGTAGCGGGGCATCCATCTCGTCAGCGATCTCCTCATCGGTTGCCTCACGGCCGAAGAGTTCCTGCAGCTCCATGGCCGCACGGCGCATTTTGGAAATCTTGTCCACCAAGTGCACGGGCAGTCGGATGGTCTTAGACTGGTTGGCTAAGGCCCTTTTAATCGATTGCTTGATCCACCAGGAGCTATAGGTGGACAACTTACCACCCTTGGAGGGATCGAAACGCTCCACGCCCTTCATGAGCCCTATGTTGCCTTCGTTGATTAGGTCTAAAAGCGGCATTCCCAAACCGTCATAGTCTTTGGCGATTTTCACCACCAACCGGAGGTTGGCCCGGATCATGTGCTCGCGGGCGACCGAATCTCCTTTTTTGATGCGTGCGGCGAGGGTGTTTTCTTCGGCCACCGTGAGCAGCGGAACCTCAACCGCCTGACGCATGTATAAACTAAGCGCGCTCTTCGATTCGTAGAAGTCGCGAACCGGCTCAGGAGGGCTCTGCATCACCGGAATACCATCGATCATTTGGAAGCCGGGTCTTTCCGAGAAGTTGCCCACCACAGTCTTAGCTTTTCTCGGGCGGGAAGGAGTTTTTGTGACCTGGGAAGACACAAAAGAAACCACCTTCATCGGTTTGACTCGGGATTTGGACCGCACGGTTGAAGGTTTTGAGACCGAAGCGATTGAGGAAGTGGGCGACGGACGCTTCCGGGTGACGGAGGCCTTAAGTTGAACAACAGCCTTCTTTACGGTTTTGTTTGACGGCTTCATCGAGGACAAAGTGAGGGACAAAGCGAAGGTTGTCAACAGTCTAGTGAACAATTGTCTAAGTAAAAATTAACAAAGCTCACCGTGGTGGGAGGTTTAAGTTAGCTTTTGTTCCGTTGGCTAGGCTCTTGAAAACAAAGTTTTCGGCTTGCGGCCTCATGGTCTTGATTGTGTGGAACAATGGGTCAACCGTGTGCGCGGATGAGTGAAGTCTTGGTAAAGCATTCGATCAAAACCGTTGCGCGGCAAACGGGGTTGAGTCCCCATGTTATTCGTGCGTGGGAAAAGCGGTATCAGACGGTCCAACCGATCCGTTCGGAGGGAAAACAGCGCCTGTATTCCGCCGAAGACATTGGTCGGTTGACCTTGCTGCGCCAAGCCACTGAAGCCGGGTTTTCTATCGGGACTATCGCCTCCATTTCCCTCGAATCCCTGCGATCTTTGCTGTCGAACTCAGAACGAGGAGCTTCGTCGCTCGGTCGTTCTCGAGGGGTGCCTTCGGAGGCCTCGGCTGGAGTCTCAATAGACACTGGTGACGTGGAAGAAGTGGGCTCTCCGAAGGTGTCAGACATCGCCCGCTTCCCATTCGCAGCGGCCGATTCCTCCATCGAGGGGTCGTTTGGATTTTTGGAGGGAGCCTTCGAGGCTGTCCTGCGCATGGATGCGGTGGCTCTCGAAGGCTTGTTGGAGCGGGCCGCGGTGGCGATGGGACAGATTCGTTTACTGAGCGAGTTGATTGTCCCCTTGGTCGAGCGGATCGGTGAGGGATGGTTGACGGGGCAGGTCAAGGTGGCTCACGAACATGTGGCTACGGCGGTCCTGAGAACCTTTTTGGGCAACATCGCCCGGCCGATTGCTCTGCACCCGCGGGCGCCCGTTCTGGTGGTGGCGACTCCCTCGGGTCAGCTCCACGAACTGGGGGCCATCATCGTTGCTGCCGCGTCGACCGGCATGGGGTGGCGGGTGGTTTATGGTGGCGCCTGCCTGCCGGCAGAGGAGATCGTCAGCATGGCAATTCAACAGGGTGCGAAGGCCGTCGGCCTGAGTATCGTGCACCCGACGGATGATTCGCTTCTCCCTCAGGAACTGAAGCTCCTGCGACGACTGCTCCCCGGAGCCACGCGCATTCTTGTCGGAGGGCGGGCCAGCTGCGCCTACCAGTCCGATATCGACGCGATCGGTGCGATTCGAGTGGGCAACCTTGAAGACCTTAGGTTGCAGCTCAATGAGTTACGGGGTGAAAACTCCGCAGGTTCCGTCGGTCGTGGCTGAAGCGGGGCTGGAATAAAGTGTGCCCTGTAAGCAGTGAGCCGAAGTAGTGAGGGACTGTGTCCGTAACGGTGTAAAAACCGATGAAGCCTGCCGGTGTGAAAATCACTGAGCCCAGAAACTCAACGGATCATCGATCCGCCCCGGGTTTAGCGGTTGGCCCAAACGAATTCTGATCAACTCTGGTGGGCCCCGGACGCGTTCGGCCTCATCTGGAAGAAGAAAGAAACGCGGGCGCTCATTCTGGAAAGAAAACGGATCCGAGGATCCGGCAAAACCGCGAATTTCAAACCGGCCACTTTCCGTGGATTCCGGAACGTTGCTGAGAGTACTGAAGGCTGCGTTAGAAAGTTCGGGCTCCGGCGAACCTGCTGACCCGTGAATCCCCTGAAATTCAACAGACCCTCGACCCCCCCGTTGGATCCTGAAGTTCTTGAAGTCCTGATTTCTGGAATCCCTTGGGTTTATCTGACCTCTGGCTGCTAGTCGCCAGGCTTCTCCGGAAACGAGGTCCCGGGAGGAGGCCCCCCGGAGACCTGATTTGCCACCAGACCGTTCAGCGCGAACCCGGCCCCATCGAGAGCAGGAACATGATGTTGTTCGGCGTCTTTTTGAGTTTGCCGAGCAGAAGATCCATCGACTCCACCGCCGGAACCCCTACCAGAGCGCGGCGAAGGACCGAGATCCGCTGGTACTCGTCGGGATGGTAGAGCAGCTCCTCTTTGCGAGTGCCGGATTTCTCGATGTTTATTGAGGGGACGACGCGGCGGTCCACCAGAGATCGATCGAGATGGATCTCCATGTTTCCGGTGC
>SYMJ01000167.1 GCA_005805505.1 Verrucomicrobiales bacterium
ATCTTTGGCGGCAATAGCAGGAATCACCTTAGCATCCACTCCTGCGGCCACATAAGCGCGGCCAGGCAGGAATGCACCGTAGCCGGAGGTGGCGTACTCGATGCGGTTGTTGGCCTTGAGCTTCTCGGTGATCTGGTAGCCAGTGTAGAACGCGTAGGCGTTGGCGTAGCTGTTGAACTTACCCGGAACCGTCTTAACGGCATCTGGGTGGGACGCTCCGCCGTTGAAGAGTAAGTCAGCGCTGGCGCCGATGGTCAGCTCCTTGATCGGGGTAGCGAGGGAAACGCCGACGTACAAGAGGGTCGGGTCGTTGCTGGAACCTTTGCCCTCACCGTTCACGGCGCCGATATACAGGGAGCTGCCGGCGAGCCATCCAGTGCTCTCCGGGGCTTTCACGACCATGGATCCCATGTACACCTTCGAGGACTCAGCGAGGATGCCGCGGAAGCTGGTGCCCTCCTGCCCAGATTTGAAGCCGCTAGCAGTCAAGCTGCCACCGTTCAGACCAAGGCCGTTGTCGCCATTGGCCACGCCACCGGACACACCGATGATGTCGTTGACCTGATAGCTGGCCAAGATACCGGTGTGTCCGAACGGCTCCAGGTTGTTGAAGCCGAGGCTGCGGGAGAAGTTCGGGTTGGCGTAGGAGTCGGTGACTTCGTAGCCGACAATCGGTTCGAACTGGCCGATCTTGAAGTCGATGCCGTTGCCGATCGGGGCGCGCAGGGCCGCGTAGGCTTGCTTGATGGCCACACCGGAGGTCAGGGCGCCGGGCATCACGTTGGCGTCAGGGCCAAACATGGTCTCGAACTTGTAGCCGGCGCTCCAAGTGCCTTCGTCGATGGGCTTCTCGAGCTGCAGCTTGATGGTATTCACGTTGAACCCATCTTGACGGTCCGAACCGGTGTTCGCGAAGCGTTTGGCGACCTCGGGTCCGGAACCGAAGTTCCAGATGGCCGAGGTGTCGACGTAACCGCTGAGGGTGGTCGAGCTGAGCGCGGTGTTAACCGGGTGAGACTCATCGGCCTGCACCGCGGAAGCGAGGCTCACCACGCCGGTGGCGGCCAGAGCGACTGTCCACTTATTAAACTTCATGTTATTTCCTGAGTTCTGCGTTGTGTTTGACTGCAATAATCAACTGACGAGCTGAAGACACAGTCCACAGCCCCCGCCGAAATGGCGGAAATCACAGGGGTGACACTAGGAACCGGTAGAGACTGGTGACAACACTTTTTTTGCTTTTTAAAACAATCTCAGCAGCGGTCATTGGGAGCTATTTAGTTACAAATCCTGAATTACACGACGCAACTCGGACGCAATCTGGTTCTGTCGCTCGGGGGACATGACGGGTGAGCCGTTCTTCTCGGTGAGGTAGAATGTGTCAATGGCCGCCCCTTTCTCCGTAACGATCTTGGCAAGGACAATGTTGAGTCCGAGTTCGCTGAGTGCCTGAGACAGGGCGAAGAGCAGGCCCACCCGGTCCTCGGTTTCTATGTCGATGATGGTGGTTCCGTTGGGAGCCGAGTTTTCAAATCGGATATTGGGCTCCATGTGCTCCCCCGCCAGGGCCTGGTACAGGGGGCGTGTCTGGGCAGCGATTTTTCGGACGGCGGGTCGGACGTCGGTGCCCTTGGCGAGGACATCCCGGATGAGCTTCTCGAAGCGTTCCCGCACGGAGGGGTCGGGTGCGGCCCCGGTCCGGGCGTCGGTGACATAGAAGCTGTCGATCACAACGCCGTCGGAACGGGTGAAAATTTGTGCGGAAAAGATGTTTAGCCCGGCGGCGGTGAGAGCCCCTGTGAATTTTGTGAATAACCCAGGCCGGTCCCAGGTGCAGAAGTGGACCCGAGTCCAGCCACGGTCTTTCTCCTCGTTCCAGAGCACGGCCGGTTCGAGGGCCCGGTCTTCTTGAGTGAGTTGGAGGTGGATGAATTGGTGGACGAGGGTCAGATCCCGGGCGATTTGCCGCGGCGAGTGGATTTGAAAGTATCGGGCGGGTAACCCCTCGAAATGGGCCGCGAACTCCTCCTCCGAGAAGGTCTTGGGCAGAAGGCTCTGAACTTGTTCGCGCAGCAGTTGCCGTTGGCGGATCTCGGCCTCAATGAATTCGGTGGTGCCTTGGAGTGCCCGTGTCGTCTTCAGATGGAGGGTGAGGAGCAAGGAATCTTTGAAGCCGTTCCAGAGGGTGTCGCTCGTGCCCATCGAATCGGCGAAGGTGTGCAGGGTGAGTAGGTCAAGGTTCTCCGTTCCCTGGACTTGGGCGGCAAAGGTTTGGATCACTTCTGGGTCATCAAGGTCCCGCCGCTGCGAGGTCTGCACCATGGTGAGGTGGTGCTCGATAATGAGCGAAAGCGTGTGGGCGGTGGTGCCATCGAGTCGGAACCGCTTGGAGACCTTCAGGGCCAGTTCAGCCCCGACCAATTCATGGCGACGCCCCGGGAAGGCCTTGCCGCAATCGTGAAGCAGCAGCGCTAGGTACAGGACAAACGGGCGCTCCACGTGGTGGAAGAGTTCGGTGTAGCCAGCGAAGGGCCGAGTCTCGGCGCCCCAGACTTGGTCGAGTTTGGCCACGCAGGTCAGCGTGTGCTCGTCTACGGCGTATTGGTGGTAGAACTCGTGCTGCACCAGGTTGGTCATCTTGCCGAACTCGGGCAGGAATCGGCCGAGCAGACCCACCTCGTGCATGGCCCGGACATAGGGAGCCACATTGCCACGCTGGTTGAGGATCTCGAGGAAGGTGGCCTGGTAGTGCGAATTGGCCTTGAAGGATCGATCCACCAGCGACACTTGCTGACGGAGTAATTGGGCTAGGTCCGGGTGGATTTGCAGCCCCCGTTTCTGGGCCTCCAGGAAGGCCCTGAGAATACGGCCTCGATCCTGACGGAGGATGCCCCGGTCCACCATGTGGAGTTGCCCGTCCAAGATTCGGAATCCATCGAACTCCTCAGCGGGGGCTGCGCCGCGTTTGGGTTTTCCACCTTTGGTTTTGCCTGTCTTTGACTTTCCCGGGCTGGGGACCAGCGCCAGTCGCTGTTCTAGGGTGCGGGTGGTGAGGTACAGGTTGCGGGCGTGGGTGTAGTATTCCCGCATGAAGGCTTCGGTGCGGGCCCTGGGCGATCGGTCAGAAAATCCCAGACCCAGAGCGACAGCCGGTTTAACAATCGGGGTCAGGGTTTCGGCGGCCCGGCCGGCGACGTAATGCAGTTCATTGCGGGTGCGCAGCAAGAAGTCGTAGGCCGCCTCCATTTGCTTGCGGTCGGAGGCGCTGAGGAACTCGGCTTTCTGGAGGTCCATGAGCGAGCGGGTCCCGTGCTTGAAGTAGGCCATCCAGAGGAGGTTCTGAAAGTCACGGAGGCCGCCGACGCCGTTTTTGACGTTGGGTTCCTGCAAGGCCGGTGAGTTGCCGTATTTGGTGCGGCGAGTGGCCTGGTCGGCCAGTCGTTGGGCGATGTATTCGTCTTCGTGGCGGCGGACGCAGTGCTTCTGCACTTCGCGTTGGAGTTGTTCGAAGAGGGGTTCGTCGCCGGTCACCCGGCGGGCCTCGATGAGCGCAGTCTTGGCCTGCATGTCCTCATTGGCCAGACGGACGCAGTCTTCCACCGTGCGCACGGCGTGACCCACCTTGAGTCCGATGTCCCAGAGGGTGTAGAGCAGCCCTCCGGTCCACTCGGCGAGGGTCTTCAGTTCCGCACCCTCGGGGCTAAGCCCCTCGGCGTGCAGGAACATCAGGTCGATGTCACTGAAGGGATTGAGTTCACCGCGTCCGTAACCGCCAAAGGCCACCAACGTCACCTTGGGAGCTTTCCCCGTGAGAGCTGGGAAGACGCTCTGGATGGACGTCCACAATTTTCGGATGAGCACATCCATCATCGCGGATCGGGCGCGGCAAACGTTCAGTCCGCTGGCGCCGCCTCGATGCAGAAGGTAAAGTCGATGGCTCTCGACCTTCAGAAAGCGCTTGTAGCGAGGGAGTTCGTCGGCCGGTTTGCTCAGGGGCGGCAGCACGAGCAGCTTGCGGGCGCTCTCTTCGATCTTCGCAATGAGGGAATTCATCGACCCCCCAACCGTGAGCCGATTGGCTGGACCGGGCAAGGGTGTCGCTGGAGCCGTGGTGCTCCAACCAGCGGCTGATGCCTTGTCAGGTTGGGTTGGTCTCGCCACCGTTGCGCTTCGAACATGTCGCCGCTGCCCTATGAAATTGCTCTGGCCCTCCGCTACCTGCGGCCTAAGCGGACCTTTGTCTCGATCATCACACTCATTTGCGTGCTGGGGGTGACGCTGGGGGTGGCGGTGCTGATGATCGTGATCGCTGTGATGACCGGCTTCGGCGAGCAGCTGCGGGAGCGCATCCTCGGCTTCAACGCCCATCTGCGAGTGGAAGCCATCGGCAAACCCCTGTCGGATTGGCGCACGGTCGCCGCAACGATTTCTTCCAATGCCTCGGTGCGGGCGGTGGCTCCTTATGTCCACACCCAGGTGCTCATGGAAACCCAGCCGGAGAAGGGCAATCCCCGCCCGTTCGCGCCGGTGCTGCGGGGTGTAGACCCGCTCCTCGAGCCCCGGGTCTCGGAGGTTCCAGCGGGCATGATCTCCGGGAGCTTCGATGTCGGACCGAACAAGGTTCTCATTGGCGTTTCGTTGGCCGAAGCCTTGGAACTCAAGGTGGGAGACTCGCTGGCCGTCTATTCGCTCCCGGCTTTAAAGCGGATGCATGAGGCCTGGGAGGCCGGGCGCAAGGAGGTGGATCCGCCGCAGAAATTCCACGTCGCCGGAGTCTTTGATGCCGGCCTGTACCAGTTGGAGATGTCCTCGATGCTAACCGGCCTTGGAGACGCTCAGGATTTGCACGGCATCGAAGACAACGTCACGGGCATCACCGTCATGCTGTATCAACCCGACATGCCCACGACGACCCGAGTGCGCCAGCAACTCACCGCGGCTTTGGGAAGCGAGTTTCAGGTCATCTCTTGGATGCAGGACAATCGCCAACTCCTCGGCGCATTGGTGGTGGAAAAAAACATGATGTTCTACCTGCTGTTCTTCATCGTGATTGTCGCCGCCTTCGGAATTATGAGCGCGCTCATTACCTTCGTGGTTCAGAAGACCCGCGAAATCGGCATGCTCAAGGCGCTGGGGGCCACGCCGTCCCAAGTGGCCTTGGTGTTTTTGTCGCAGAGCCTGGTGGTGGGTGTGGTGGGTGTGATTAGCGGCTTCGCGTTGGGCTGGACCGGGATCCGATTCCGCAATGACTTCCTCCACTTCATGAACGAGACCTTCAACCTCGACCTCTTTCCCCCGGAGCTCTACCAGTTTCGGGAGTTGCCCGCCCGGATCGTGACGTCCGATGTGGTGATCATTTGCGGAGGATCGCTGGTGATCTGCCTGTTGGCCGGCATCGTTCCCGCGCTGCGTGCCGCCTGGCTTCAACCTGTCCAAGCCCTTCGCCATGAGTGAGTTGCTCGTCCAAGCCCAATCCATTCACAAGGGGTATTCCCTGGGCCGCCGCCGACTCGAAGTGCTCCGCGGTGTGGATTTGTGCGTCGGGGCCGGTGAATTTTTGGCGTTGAGGGGGGCATCCGGGGCGGGCAAGAGCACGTTGTTGCACCTCATGGGTGGGTTGGATCACCCGGATCAGGGAACGATTCAGATTCGAGGGGTGGCCCTCCAATCTTTAGGTCCTGCCGAATTGGCCCGGTATCGCAATCGGGATGTGGGGTTGATCTTTCAGGCCTTCCACCTCATGCCGGAATTCGATGCTCGCGAGAACGTGGTGCTCCCGGGGCGAATGGCCCGGCGTCCGTTGGCCGAGGTGCAGGCCGAGGCCGACGCCTTGCTCAAGCGGGTGGGGTTGGCCGATCGACTGGACCATCGGCCCGGCGAGTTGTCCGGGGGTGAGCAGCAGCGGGTGGCTATCGCACGGGCCCTCATCAACAATCCCACGCTCATCTTGGCCGATGAACCCACGGGCAATCTCGATTCGAAGACCGGCGAAGAAATTGTCCAGTTGCTCCTAGAGATCCGGCGGGAGCGGGGAGTGACCTTGGTGGTAGCGACGCATGACTCCCGGTTGGCCGACCGGGCAGACCGGGTGGTGAATCTCGTCGATGGGCTGATTGTCGACGAGTCGCCGGGCCGGTCTGGACCGGGCTATTCTCAGGGTTGATCGGTGTGCCCGGGGCCTGTGGATTCAGCGGGGCTTCCGAGGGGGGCTCAGCGGTTTTTCAGTGGGTTTGGGACAATGCGAGGATGTGCCGGAACACCGCTTCTTCGAGGGGCATGACGCTGAGACGAGACTGGCGGATGAGCGCCATGTCCTTTGTGATGGGATCCGTCTTCAGCGTGGCTAGGTCTACCGGGCGGACCAACGGTTGGTGCGGTGCGAGGTCTACGACCGACCAGTCGCCCTCGGTGGCCGTCGGATCCGGATACGACTCTCGGATCACCTCGGCGATACCGACGATTTGCTTGCCGGTGACGCTGTGGTAATACAGCACCTTGTCCCCTGTCTTCATGGCCCGCAGGTGATTGCGGGCCTGGAAGTTGCGCACACCGGTCCAAGCGGTCTTGTGGTCGGCCACCAATTGAGACCACGGGTAGGCTTCGGGTTCCTGTTTCACCAACCAGTAGCGTGTCGCCATGCCCAGAGACTGCCCCGCCTCGTCGGATCGGCAAGACCTCCGGTGAGGGGTGGACTGTTACAGTTTACAGACCTTTCTCGTCCGCGCTTGCCTTTCGAGATAGGCCGTTCATACCGGGACATAACGTGACCCCTAGGACCCCTTCCTACGAAGACTTGGCTTCGATGATCGACCACTCGTTGCTGCATCCCACGCTCACTGATGCGGATTTGCAGGCCGGATGCGCTCTGGCTGCCCGCTATCGGGTGGCCTCGGTTTGCGTTAAACCCTATGCGGTGGCCCAGGCCGTGGAATGGCTTGAGGGCTCCGGTGTCGCAGTAGGGACCGTGGTCGGGTTCCCTCATGGCAGCGTTTCCCCGGAATCCAAATGGCGCGAGACCGACCTGGCCTGCACCGATGGGGCCTCGGAGATCGACATGGTGATTAACGTGGGTAAGGCCCTCAGCGGCGATTGGGAGTATGTGGAGGCCGAAATTCGCGGCGTCTGCGACCTCGCCCACCGTCACGGAGCCCGCGTGAAGGTCATCCTGGAGAATGATTATCTCGGTGGAGGCGGTGCGGGACTCGACGGTGACGCCCTCAAGCGCACTCTTTGCCAACTCTGCGAGCGGGCCGGGGCTGATTGGGTCAAGACCTCCACGGGGTTTGGCTTCGTGAAGCAACCGGGCGGTGGCTACAACTATGAGGGGGCCACCGAACACGACCTGGCTCTCATGCGTGCGGCCGTTTCCGAGAATGTCCAGGTCAAGGCCGCCGGCGGCGTTCGTGATCTCGATGGATTGCTGCGGGTCCGCGCCTTGGGGGCCTCGCGTTGCGGAGCCACGGCCACGGCCGCGATGCTCGACGAATACCAGCGCCGTGTGGCGGCAGGGACTTTGGTGCCGCCCGCCGTATCTAGCCTGGGTGGCGGCGGGTATTGACCCCGTCGGGCCCGTGGGTGGGCTCCCGGGTAGGGAATTGCTTTTGGTGCCGTCCGCTCAAAGGCTGTTAGAAATCTTTGACTGATCCCCAATCCGTGAAACCGATGGCTGGCAGGAACGGCAAGGATGGCTTCACCCTGATCGAATTACTGGTCGTGGTGGCCATCATTGCAGTGCTGGCCTCCCTCGTTTTACCGGCTCTGGCGGCGGCCCGGGCCAAATCGGTGCGCGTGGCTTGTTTGTCTCAGTTGCACCAATTGGGCCTCGGGTTTGCTTTGTACTTGGGAGACCAGCAGGACCATTTGCCCGATCGCCGTGACTTGAAGTTGTCGTTGGGTTACCGGCCTTGGACCGACTGGCCCCCATCGGATCCGCGCGCGGGTTGGACCTTCGAGGCCCTCGCCCCGTCGGGAGGTGGGGCAGGGATGTGCCCCGCCTTGAGCAATCGCCCTCTCGGTCAGGCCCCTCAGGTGCTTCAGACGGTTTCGAGCAATAGCATCCGCCAACGCACCGGATTCTGGCTTTGGCGTTTTGATCGTGCGGATGCCGTCGTGCCTTTGGACAATTTCTGGAACAAGACCCCGGATTCGGCGCTGGAGGATTTCAGGGCCTCGCTGCTCAACTCCACCACGCCACCGCCCGAGGGACTCTCCGCAGTGGAGTTGGCCGTGGATCCGTATTTTCCTCGGACGATTCCCGCGGTGTCTGCGGCCTTGTCGGGGCAGTCCGCGCACCGGGGCGGTCGCAACCGGCTGATGCTCGATGGCAGTGCGGCGTGGTTCCGGGATAATCGACTGAATTAATTTCGTATGAAGCAACAGCAACGAGGATGGATGACATGGGTCTGGGCGGCGGTTCTGGCCTTCCGCGCGGCGGGCGCCTCGCCGGGCACCGTGGATTGGCCCGTGTATTTGGGGGATGCGGCCAGCAGCCATTATTCGCGCAGTGAGCAAATCCAAGCCAAGAATGTCGCGCGGTTACAAGTAGCCTGGACTTATCGTAGCGGTGGTTCGGACGCGCAGAACCGTTCGCAAATCCAATGCAATCCGTTGGTGATTGATGGGGTGGTTTACGGCACGACGCCCGACCTCAAACTCTTCGCGCTCGATGCCACCACCGGTGTTCAGAAATGGCGGTTTGATCCGGCTGCGTGCAAGGGCATCACCAAGAGCGGGGTCAATCGGGGGCTGGTCTATTGGGCCGAGGGCTCCGACCGACGCATCCTCTACGCCAACGATCATTTTCTTCATGCCATTGATGCGGTGACCGGACAGCGCATTCCCAGTTTTGGTCAGGAGGGGTCTATCGACTTGAAGCAGGAACTCGGACGCGATGCTTCGGGCCTGTCCCTTCAGGCCACGACACCCGGGGTCGTGTTCAAGGACCTCCTCATCATGGGCATGCGCCTGGGCGAAGG
>SYMJ01000168.1 GCA_005805505.1 Verrucomicrobiales bacterium
AGAGAAGGGTTCGATTGGCAAGGCGCGAGGAGGAAGCAGACCCGCAGCGGTCTGTGACCGACAAGCAACGCCGCCAGCGGGCCCTTCCCTCCCAAACCCTCCGGGCGGCGGGTCTTTCCGGCTTGGACTGCGTTGGTTCGGCCGGAACAGACCGCAGGAGGTCTGCCCCGCCGCTCACCGCCTTGCCCAACCCAGAATTCCCCAGCCGCAGAACCCCTCCCCATTTTCAGACAGGCTCTTAGCCTCTCCCACGAAACCCGCTCACAAACCGCTGGGGTGATCGATGAATTCCCACGGCAACCCGAACTTGCTGGCCAACTTCTCCGCCAAGGCCCGGACTCCAAAGGTCTCCGTCGCATAGTGCCCTCCGTAAAAGACATTGATAGCAGACTCCTCCGCCAGGGCATGCGTCCAATGCGGGCCTTCGCCCGTGATAAAGGTATCTACCCCCTCAGCGGCGGCTTGCTGGAGTTCGGCCCCGGCTCCCCCGGTACAAACGCCTACTTTGCGACACTGCGAGCTGCCCCCGGCCAGCAGGATCGGATCACGTCCGAGAATTTCACCCAAACGGCGACCCAAGGCCTCGCGGCTCAACGTCGTCTCACCCTGCCAACCGACGAATTCCCCTTCATGCCGGAAAAATGGTTTCAGGCGCCGCAACCCGACCAATCGGGCCAATTGAGCGGCGTTTCCTAAGGTTTTATGGGCATCGAGCGGCAGGTGCATGGAATAGACGGCCATGTCGGCCTCGAGCAATGCTCGGATCAATGCCATTCGAGGCCCCGTCCATGGCCGGGTTTCCGACCAGAACAACCCGTGGTGAACCACCATCAAATCGGCCCCGGAAGCCGCCGCCCGGCGAACCGTCGCCAACGAGGCATCCACCGCCGCGACAATTTTGCGGACTTGCCCGCGATTCTCCACCTGTAGGCCATTGCGGGCCCGATCATAGTCACGGTAGCGCTCCGGAGTCATCCAAGCCTGGCATTGAGCAACAAGGGTTGGGAGGGCGACAGTCTTCACAGAAGCCAGAAAACCAGCCTGTCCCTCGGGAATAAAGGCTCAAAAGAGCGTGTGCTGTTGATGGGTCGGGGGAATCTTGTAACCTTGCCGATCGAGAGCGGTCGCTTGAAACAGTGAGGGGTGTTCTCCGATTTGAGCATGGACGAACCGGTGCTGGATGTGACCGCCTGCGTAGAACGCGTGCGGGCGGGCGATGAGGATGCAGCTCGCGTCCTCATGCAACATCTTCATGGCTTGATCGTCAAAATCGTGAGGTCACACCTGCCCCGAAGAACTAGCGAGGAAGACCTCATTCAAGCCGTGTACGTCAAGGTGTTCACCCGAATCGACCAATACCGAGGAGCTGTGCCCTTCGAGCACTGGGTGTCGCGTGTGGCGGTCAACACCTGCCTCAACCAGATCGCCCACGAGAAGATCCGCCCCGAGTGGCGGATGTCTGATCTCAGCGAAGACGAGGAACAGGTGGTGCAAAACCTCGCGTCCACCGATAACGATTTGTCACCCGAAGACGGATTGGCGTCGCGAGAACTCGTCGAAAAGATGCTGGCACGGCTGAACCCGGAAGACCGATTGGTCATTACACTGCTCCACTTGGAGCAGAAATCGGTCGAAGAGGTTCGACACATCACCGGTTGGAGCGGCCCTCTGGTAAAAGTAAGAGCCTTCCGCGCTCGGGCCAAAATGAAGAAACACCTTTCAGAATTGATGGAGGAAATTCACCCATGAAGACCCATCCGTTGGATCGTCTACTGAAGTCCGCCGCGACGGCTTATCAACCTGCTGTGGCAACCGCTGCGCTGGAACCTGTGCTCGAATATCGAGTCTTGGCCGCCATGCGACGGGCCCGTTCCGAGGCCGAAGGCATCAACTTGCTCGCCGTGCTGCGGTGGGGCGTCGCCTTCGCCGGATGCGCCGCGCTGTGCGCCATTCTGCTATCGGTCAGCGATCCGGCCAACAGCTTGATCGACGAAGCCTTCGTGGTGCCCGAGCCGGAAACGTACCTTGCCCTGCAATGAGTCCCCTAAGCCGCACTGCGATCATTGGTTACCTGGCCGCCACGTTTGTCGCCGGCGCGGTCGCGGGCGTCTTCGGTGCTCGAGCCTTTCCGGCCAAGCCGGCTCCGCGGCCTCCTCGTGAGTCTGGTGCAATGTCGGCACGTATCCTCAAGCGTTGGACCACTGATTTTCACCTAAGCCCGGAGCAAGTTACCAAAATCGAGCCCATTCTGAAGGCCGCTGAAACCGACGTCTCGGGCATCCATCAAGAAACAGAACGTCGGATGAAAGGTTCCTTCGAGCGCATGCACCAGCAGGTCTTGCCACTGCTCGATGAAGATCAGAAGCAGTTGCTCGAAGAACACCGCAAGAAGATGGAACGACGCGGCAACGAACGGCGACACGGTGGCGCTGGTAATTCGACCAATAGCGGTGCCGGACACAACACGCCGTAATCCAAGGGAGGAATTGGGGTTCCTCGCTACTTTCAGTGAGTAGCAGTAGCTCCCAAGATAGCGGAGCGACTTGGATGTTTCTTGTCCCAACAAGGATTGATCCTAGGCATCGACAGCAATTGCTCCGGTGGTCGTGAGAAGCGTCCAGGTTGCGCCAA
>SYMJ01000169.1 GCA_005805505.1 Verrucomicrobiales bacterium
ATGACCAACCGTCAGATCGTCCTCCTCCTACCGGAAAGCTGGGGGCGAATGCATACCCCCGCCCTCAGAGCCGCTGCATAAACGTCATACTCGGCAAACTATGGCACCTATGCGGGGAGGTGCCTCGGGTGACGCTTACACTGTTTAAGCATCGGGTCAAAGTCCGACTCGAACAGCCGATCCTGCACGATACGATATTTCTCAAACTTACTCTCAGCGTGGGCCTGTGCGATTTAGGCCGTGACCTTACCGGCATCCTGGAGCGTCTTCGACGATGGATTGGTTGAGGCTCACAGCTGGGATTGGTTCACGCGAAGGCGCGGAGACGCGGAGGAGAGGAGAGTGTTGACGATGGATTGGTTGAGGCTCATCGCTGGGATTGGTTCACGCGGAGGTGGGGAGGTGGGGAGGTAGGTCTTGGTGGAGTTGCCGCCGCCTGGCTGTGCTCGGAGCCCGACGCCATCGCGGCCGAGATCATCCTTCGCGCCAGATCTTCAAGTGACAGACATGAGGGGCGTGCAGTTCGAAATGAGCAGGGTTGACGTGCCGGCCACGAAACCCACGAACGGACTCGCAAGAACAGGATAAGGCCCGTGAAACGCCTTTTCGCCGCAGCGTGGATCCCCTGACTTTCTGAAGCGCGTCTCAATCATCCTCACTCTTCCCGGTTTCCCGTGGTGTTGAACTCAACCCGATTTGTGAGGGCTTGTGTAATATTTACGAGGGTTGGAAACACGCTTGCGGACCGGAGCAAATTTGAAACATCTTTCCACCCGGCGCTGAGTGAAAGCGCTAAATAATCAACTTCTTGGTCCCGTGAACAGAAACTCCGTTCCCTTGCTCTCAGCAGCTCACGTCTTTGCCGCAGTGGTCGGTCTTTCCTACTGTGCGAACGCCCAATCCATTAGCGTTACCAACCCCTCGTTTGAGTCGCCGCAAATCCCGGCGGGATTCCCGGCACTGACGATGGTGAACGGATGGCAGAAGAATCCGGCGCCTCCGCCCCAGTTCGGCATTACAGCCGACCAGTGGGATCAAATGGCGGGGGTTTTTCCGAATCCCGCGGAGGGCCAACCTCGGCACCTCACGAATGCGGATGGCAGCCAGGTTGCCTACTTGTTTGCCGTGCAAGGAGTGGGTCTCTCCCAGGAAGTGACCTCGAAGTACACGGCTGGACTTGGCTATGAGCTCCAGGTCGGCGCACGCGGCGGCGGCTCGTTGACGCCGGGGACCCAATTCCAAATTGGCCTCTACTATAGCGATAATGGCACCGTAGTTCCCATCGGCGGCACGGTCTTCATGGCCACGGATGCCTTAACCACGGCGTCGGCGCTGCAGGACTTCAAGGTGACTCTCGGGACGGTGAAGGCCGGGGATGCGTGGAATGGGCGCAACATCGGGGTTTCTCTCACCTCGTTCAGTCAAAACGGCGCGGCCGGGATTGCCTACTGGGAGCTGGACAAGGTCCGGCTGGTCGCCACCCCTGAACCGTCGACTTGGATGCTTGGCGGAGTCGGAACGGTCGTACTGTGGGCTGTCGGACGCCGGCGCCAGCAATCCTGATGGGAACGGCAAAGGAACAAGCAGTGTTGCGCCACGGGTTGACCGGGGGACTCCTGTGTTTGGCCCTCTTGGGCGCCCGGTCGGAGGTGATTCCCATCGCGGTTCCCAATGGTTCCTTTGAGTCACCGGCGGCCGACTTCGTCAACACACACATCGACTCCTGGCAGAAAGCAGACCGGCCTCCCGAGTATCCGGAAGGCGGTGGATTTCTCTGGGATCAGCTGGCCGGTGTCTTTCGCAATACCGCCCCCGGGGCGGCGGACAACCTCATCAACATCGATGGCATTCAGGCGATGTACCTGTTCGCCATTCCTGGAGTCTGCCTATTCCAGGATGCCGACACCGTCGACGGGAAGGGTTCAACTCCAACACACGCCTTCTCCGTACCGCTCATTCCCGGGAATCGCTACACGATGACGGTCGGAGTCTTGGGACACGGGGGTGGCATGCTGGAAGGAGTGCCTCTTGAGTTGGCAATTTATTATCGGAATGACCGCGCTGAGGCGGTTCCGATTGGAACGACCCTCGTGACGAACTCGGCAACCCTGTTTCCGGATCGACGTCACTTCGTCGATTTTTCGGTGACCACCCCCATCGTGCTTCCGACCGACCCCTGGGCTGGCCGGACCGTTGGCCTACGGATGCGGTCCCTGGTAGACGACGCCCGGCGCGGAGGTTACTGGGATTTGGATCAAGTCCGACTCACTCGAGAGGACGTCAATCCAGTCGCGCCGCAATTGGCGATACGCCAGTCAGGACCGAGCGGAAAGCTAGCCCTGAGCTTGGAGAGCCGATTAGGAGAGCTTTACGACCTCCTTCAGTCGACCGACTTGAATCAGTGGACCCCGATTCGAACGGGTTTGCCAGGAACCGGCGCATTGATTGAAATCCCGTTGAACGCCGAACCTTCCGAAAGAGTTTTCCTAAAGGTGCTTGCGCGCTTGCAACACTGACGTGGTTTTCCCCTGAATCTGGCATGAACTCGGTGACGCCAATGCCCAGGAGATCCGGGTTCACGATGATCGAACTGCTGGTTGTCATTGCGATCCTCGCGGTTCTGGCGGGTTTGTTGCTGCCCGCGCTTTCTCGGGCACGCGAATCAGGCCGAACCGCTGTTTGCCTGAGCAACCTGCATCAGGTAGGGATCGCGATCCACGTGTACGCACAAGATCAAGGGGGGTGGATGCCCTACGGTCCGACCGCTCCGCCGTTTTCTCATCCAGCCGAGTTTTATCCCTCGACGGGTGCTCCGACCAGCCTCCTGTCCCTGCGAGACGGTCGCCCCGCCGCCCTGGGCCTCTTGCTCGTAAAGTATCTGGCTCAAACTCCATCCGTTCTCTTCTGCCCGGCGGTCGATCAACCTCTGGATGCCCGATCCGAGCTCGGCAAAGTAGGCACGAACCAAGCTCAGTGCAGCTACTACTACCGGCATGGAGGGGTCACCGGTATGTTCCAAAATCCCCCCCAAACGCCCGCAACGCTTCGGTTGGATGGTCCGGGCGAGAACCGCGATGGGCGGCAAGTCCGTGCCCTGGTGACCGACACACAGTTTCTCTGCTCCGACGAAGTCGCGGCATTCAATGTGAAGCCGCGGACGCACCACGGACGAAGAGCCAGCAGCTTCCTGTGGATCGACGGCCACGTCTCGCACCCCCTCAATCGCAATGAACGGTACACGGTCGATTTGCGGTCAAACGCCGATCTCTATGATGCCTTCAACCGCATCCTACGAGTCTTCGAATTTGGCGATGCCGACGAGTAACTTCACACACCTTGACCGGTGGAGAGGGTGAAGTGGCGACGGCCGAGCTGTACGGGCGGCGGTGGGAGGCCATTTCCTAGATTCCTTGGCACCGCCCTGGCTGAGGTCGCCCAAGCGAGCTGAGGTGTTTCCGGTGTGTCTGGGCCCAAGGACTAGTGTGGTTGGACGGCCTGGGATGCAGGCCATCTGGCGGAGAGCCTCCTTCAGCACCTTGGCCAGTGACGGCGTGTACCCAAATCGGCGAGACGTGCGCGCCGAACTGCTCAAGCGCGGTGCGCTTACGGCGCCGAAATCCGATCCAGCCAGTTGTCTCCGGTGAACATTCGCATGGGGAGGCCGGGTTCCTCGACGAATCGCACCACTTCGCCCACCACGTCGCCGCCTGTGGGTGCCGTGAAACGGAAGCGTCCACCGCCGAGCGGTTCGAGCGTGGTGGCCGGATCGATGACCGGCGCGTCGGGCGTGATGATGACTAGTTTCTGGTTGAGCAGCACAACCTGTTGGTCATTCCATCGCGCTCGATACAGGCCCGCGAAGCGCTCCCAGGCCGGGTCCCACGCCACCGTTGCGGGCTTGGTCGGGGCGGCGTTGGCGACCGCCTTGCCGACAGTGGCCATTAGCTCGTTCGCGATGTCCCAGGGGTTGGAGTCGTTGGCGTTGGTGAGGACGATGACGCCGACCTTGTCGTCGAGCTGGATGAGAGTCTGGGTCGTGTTGCCGGGGTAGCCGCCGGCGTGCCCGATGTAGGTGCGATCTTTGACGCGTTTCACGTCGAAGCCGAGGCCGCTCCCCTTCGTCCAGTTTTCCTCCACCGAGCGTACGCGCAGCATCTCGCGCCAGGAGCCACCGCTGACGATTTGTCCGGGGCCTCGCGGGCCGCGTCGGAATTGTGCCGAGATAAACTTCGCCAAATCGTCGACCGTGGAGGTGGCGCCTGTGGCCGCCGCCATACCGCGGGCGTCAACGAAGGGCAGCTTTTCCCGAGTCCCGTCCGGCATGCGACGGCCGTAGGGCACGGCTAGGCCGAGGACATTTTGGTCCACGCTGGAGTTCCGCATGTTCAGCGGCTGAAAGATGTGGCGCTCCACATAGTCGGCCCACGACTGCCCGCTCACCTGCTCGATCACCAGACCGGCGATAGCATAGGCGAGGTTGGAATATTTCCACCGGACGGAGGGAGCGAACGCCGCCTGCCGGTCGGAGTAAAGCCGCTGAATTTGCTCGCGAGTCGGAAAATTGTACGAGACCCAATGATCGTCCGCCTCGCGCTGCAACCCCGAGCTGTGGGACAGCAGCTGCTCAATGGTGATTGGACCATCGTCGTCCCCGGCGGGCTTGGCTTTGAACCAAGGCAGGTGCTTCACCACCGGATCGTCCAAGCCCACCTTGCCCTCCTCGCGCAGCTGCATGATCGCGATTGCCGTGAAGAGCTTGCTGTTGGACGCCACGCGGAACTGGGTGGTGGCCGTCATGGGCAATTTGGCCTGCACGTCCGCAAAGCCAAAGCCCTTGGACCAGATTAGTTCCTGATCCTTGACGACCCCCACGGCGATGCCGGGCAGGCCCCGATACGCAATCTGCCCCTCCAGCCAGGCCGAAAACAGACGTTCCGCGCCCAGCACGTCTGGGTTGCTCGCGACATTCGTCGCGCTGGCCTTGGCGGGTGTCGACAGGGTGTGCAGTGAGAGCACCGAGTTGGTAGGCTCCGCTGCACCGATGGGCTGGGCGGTAAATCCCGTGACCAGGGCCAGGAGAAATCCGCAGCGGACGGCGAGGCTGAGGCCGCTCAAAAGCCATGAGCGAAGAAGGTCGACGAGGGGGGATTTCATCGGAATAGCGATAGGTGTTTTCATGGTTCGGTTGACTACGGGTTCTCTGGGAGGGTGGCGGTGGCGGGTGGCGTCAGCAGGTGTTCGATCTTTCCAACCAGGCGATTGAGATCGATGGGCTTGGTGTCAAAATCATTGGCCCCTGCTTCGCGGGCCGTCTTCTCGTCTTCAGCCCGGGCGTGGGCGGTGAGTGCGATGATGGGAATGGTGGCGGTCTCCGGATCGGCCTTCAGTCGGCGAATGGCTTCCCAGCCGTCCATCACCGGAAGGCTCAGATCCATCAAGATGAGGG
>SYMJ01000170.1 GCA_005805505.1 Verrucomicrobiales bacterium
CCTTTTTAGACAAGCGCTCCAAGTTTGTTAACAACCAGCCGGAGGTGGCGATTATGAACAACCTGGAGTTCGACCACGCCGACATCTTCCCGACGCTGGCCGACATTCAGTTGAGTTTCCGCCGGTTCATCCACCTTATCCCCCGCAATGGCCTCCTCTTGGCCAATGGCGACGAAGCGAACATCACTCCGCTGCTGGATGTCCGGCACTGCCCCATCAAGCGTTTCGGTCTTGGGGTCGACAACGAACTGAGGGCCAGTGGTCTGGTCCTGAAGGAGGACAGTTCTGAGTTTGAATTGGGCGGAACTCGATTCCGGATTCCGATGGTGGGCGAACTCAATGTGCGCAATGCCTTGGCGGTCACCGCTGCGGCCCGCCACTGCGGCATCCGTGATTCGGTCATCCAATCGGCCTTCGACTCCTTTCTAAGTGTGAAGCGGCGGATGGAGGTCCGGGGAGAGGCCGGTGGAGTCACCGTGATTGATGATTTTGGTCATCACCCCACGGCCATCCGGGAGACGATCCGGGCGTTACGGGTGAAGTTTCCGGGTCGCCGCATTTGGGCGGTGTTCGAGCCCCGTTCCAACACGACGCGCCGCAATGTTTTCCAGCAGGAGTTGGTGGACGCTTTGGAACGGGCCGATGTCGTTGTGGTGGCCGAGGTGGCGCGGTTGGAGCAGTTGCCGCTGGGTGAGCGCCTCAACCCGGAGAAGCTCATGCAGGATCTTCGCCTCACGGGCAAGCCGGCCGCCTATTTGCCGACCGTCGATTCGATCGTAGACCACGTGGGCTCGGGTGCCCGTTCGGGTGATGTGGTGTGTGTCTTTAGCAACGGCGGCTTCGGGGATATCCATAACCGGTTGCTGGCTCGACTTGGGGCTCACTGAATAAACGCCCATCGGGCGCGTCCGACACCACTGTGGGCCCTTCTTGGAACCCACAGCATGAACAAATCCTCTGTTGTTGCGGCCGCGCTGATTGCGTGGTCTGCCATGGTCACCACCACCCTCAACGCCGGCAACGTCTCCTGGGGCGTTAGCGTCGGAAGCTGGGGAGGGGGCATCGGAGTCGGGGTTTCCGCTGGCTCCGGATACGGAGGCGGATACGGCGGCGGTCCCCACGGCGGTCACGGCGGCGGTCATGGTCATTGGGGCGGGCACCCTCACCGCGGTGGCGGTTTTGTTTCCGTGGCGGCTCCGGTCGTCGTCTATTCTGCGCCTCCTCCGACAGTGGTCTATGCTGCTGCGCCGGTCGTCTATGCACCAGCACCGGTGGTTTATGCTCCTGCTCGGGTAGTTTATGCACCCGCGCCCGTGGTGTATGCCCCTGCCCCCGTGGTGGTGTACGCCCCTGCACCGGTCTTCTACGCTCCTGCGCCAGTTTATTGCGCCCCTCGGTTTGCCTTCCGCGCCCGGTGGTAAGATCGGGTTCGGGTGTTGGTTTGAAACTGAGTCGATACGATTTCGGTGGGATCAGCCGTTCTGGCTTAGGATCGGTTGGAATGGGTTTCTAGCGATTCTCAGTCCGGCGGGGTCTTTGTTTTTTAGTCTTCGGAGTTGGAGGGCTCCAAAGTTGGAAGAGTAAACAAAAACGCCGCCCATCGGGCGGCGTCGTGTTGAGGCTGTATTAACGGTCTGTTCGATCGTTCTAGGAATGGCCTTCCCGCTTACTTCTCGTTCGTCTCGTTTTTCTTGGGGCGCTTGCCACCCGCCGGGCGGTCACCCGGAGGCCGGTCGCCGCGGGCGGCCTGCTTCTCCAGGCGCTCCAACTGCTGGGTCTCCTTGTCGTTCAGGGTGCCGGCGGCCTTTTTGGCCTTCAGGTCCTTGATGCGGGTTTCCATCTTGGCCTTGCGCTCCTTGAGCTTCTCGGCTTTTTCTGCCTCGGTAAGCTTGTCCCAGTCTTCGCGGGCGCCCTTGCCCTTTTTGTCCACCTTCTCAACGGTCGGAACCGGCGGGGTGGCAGGGGCTGCGGGCTTGGCGTCTTCGGCGGACAACGGGGCGAGGCTCAGGCCGATGAGGGTGGCCAGAAGAGCAATGGTGCGTTTGTTCATGAGTGTTGATCTAAGGTTGGATGTCCGAATTTTCCGGACAGTCGGTACACAGGTCCAGACCCATCCGGCACTCCTTAGGTTACAAAGCGGTGCGTTCACCGGTGAGTTGTGTTATCCTATCGGCCATGAGCGATGTCCTCGCCGGAGCCTTGAGTCTTCTGTTGGCCACCAATAAAACCGCGTTGTTGAACACGGCGTTGGTGGAACGGGCGGGGATCGCGGTTCCAGTGAACACCACCAATGATCCGGTGGAGGCTGAATTCCAGGCCCTCCTTCGATTAGATGACCGGGTGAGCGATGAGGTCGAACGGTGGTTGGATGCATTGCCCGATGGCACCGAGGTGAGTGCGGAACTCAAGGCGCGGATCGATGGCCGCCATGAAGAGGTGCGCAAGCGCTACACAGCCTTCATGGAAAAGAATCCCAAGAATGCCCGTGCGGTGATTGCCTACGGGAGTTTCCTGGGAGATATCGGCGACGAATTTGCCATGGCCGACCAGTGGGAAAAGGCGCGAGCCATGGATCCTTCGAATCCGGCGGTCTGGAACAATTTGGCCGGTCACTATGCTCATCGCGGCCCCATCGAGAAGGCCTTCCCGTACTTCGAGAAGGCCATCGAATTAAAGCCCGACGAGGCCCAGTACTGGCATTCCCTCGGGACGGTGACCTACCTCTTCCGTCGCGATGCTGAGAAGTATTACGGCATTGATGAACAAGGTGTGTTCAAGAAGGCCTTCGAGTTCTACGCCAAAGCCACCGCGTTGCGTCCGCTGGATTTCAAGCTCGCCTCCGATGTTGCCCAGACTTGGTATGGCGTGAAGCCGGCCACGGCCGAGACCGACGCGGCCAAGAAGGCGGCTGAACTCGTGGTCATCGATTCAGGGCTCGGGGCTTGGACCAACGCCTTGCGTCTGGCCACGCTGGGTGAGGAACGTGAAGGAGTCCGCTTACACATGGCCCGTTGGCAAATTAAGGCGGGTCGATGGTCGGAGGCTCGGACCCATCTGGATGGTGTAACCAACGCAATCCATACCACCGTGAAGGTTCGGATCGAGCGCACTTGGCGCGAGAAGCAAGGTTTGCCACCCGAGTCCAAGTAGTGGTTTTCAGTTACCCGAAGGGAACCCCAGAAATCGGCTCGAGTTCACACCGAGGACGATCCGCGACTCAAAGGGTGTTTTGCGTGGATGCTGCTAATGGGCTCAATTGCAATGGGCTCAAATTGCTAAGGGCTCAATTACGGACCCAAAAAAGGCCGCCCGGATTGCGCCGGGCGGCCTGTTTGAAAATCCGCCTGCCGGTTTTAGAACCGGTCAGGTCGGACGGCGTTAGCGCTTCTTTTTGGCTGGAGCCTTAGTCGTGGCCTTTGTCTTAGCCGCCGTGCGCTTGTCTTCGATGGCCGCCTGGGCCGCCGCGAGGCGGGCCACCGGCACACGGTACGGGGAGCAGCTCACGTAGGTGAGGCCCACGCGGTGGCAGAACTTCACGGAATCGGGGTCGCCGCCGTGCTCGCCGCAAATGCCCAGCTTGATGCCCGGGCGGGTCGCATTGCCCTTCTCGGCCGCGATCTTGATCAACTGGCCGACACCGGTCTGGTCGATGGAGGCGAACGGATTCTTCTTCACGATCTCGTTCTCGGTGTAGGCACCGAGGAAGGAGCCGGAGTCGTCGCGCGACATGCCGAGGCAGGTCTGCGTGAGGTCATTGGTGCCGAAGCTGAAGAACTCAGCGGTCTGGGCGATCTCGTCGGCGGTCAGCGCGCCGCGCGGGATCTCGATCATGGTGCCAACGGTGTAGGCGATCTTCACCTTCTTCTCCTTCTGCACCAACTCGGCGACCTGATGGACGATCTCGACTTGCAGATCGAGCTCCTTCTTGAACCCGACCAGCGGGATCATGATCTCGGGCTTGGCCTTGAAGCCCTTCTTGTTCGCATCAGCGGCCGCCTCAAACACGGCGCGGGCCTGCATGGCGGTGATCTCCGGAAACTGGATGCCGAGACG
>SYMJ01000171.1 GCA_005805505.1 Verrucomicrobiales bacterium
AGGTCGTTGCGCAAGAGCGATGCCTGATGGCTGGCCGGAAGGAAACCGGGTCCGAAACAGTCCACGCCGCCCGAGGGAATGAGCCCTCCGTCGAGGACCACGTACCCAGGGAGGTCTCGGTTTTCGGTTCCGAGGCCGTAAGTGGTCCAGGCCCCCATGCTCGGCCGGCCGGCCATCCCGCTGCCGGAATGCAGGAAGTAGTTCGCGGCGTTGTGTTCAGAGAATCGCGACACCATGGAGCGGATCACGCACAAGTCGTCGGCGCGGGAACCCACCTGGGGACAGAGTTCGCTGACCGGTAGGCCACTTTGGCCTCGGGGACGGAACGCCCAGGGACTGCCCAGTGTGGCTCCGTTGTCCTCGAATTGCGTCGGTTCCATACGCAGTCCGAAGGGCTTCCCATCTTCTCGGGTGAGGCGCGGTTTTGGGTCAAAGGTGTCCACCTGCGAGACGCCCCCATCCATGTAGAGGAAGATGACATTCCTAGCCTTGGGCCGGTGGTGGGGCGTGCCGCGTTGGCCCGAGGTCCCCGGGTTGGCCGAAGCAGCCGCGTGGGCGGTTCCACCCAGCAGCGCGTTCATGGCCAGTGCGCCAAAGCCCAAGGCGCTGTCCATGAGCAGTCGTCGTCGGCTCAGGCCGTGAACGGTCGCCGGTGAATGGGAACGGAAGTCAGGGGACATGGGTGAACTCCTGGGTCATGAACAGGGCGTGGCAAACTTCGGTCCAGAGGCGGATCTCCCGATCTGGCTTTGCGGGCGACGAATCCAGTTCCCGGGTTCCCATGGCCAGCAGGTCCTGCAGCGTCTGGATTTCTGCCGGTGTGGGAGTTCGTCCGAAGGCCTGCAAGTACAAGCTGAGGATGCGGTCGGTCGTGGCAGTTCCGCCTTCCGCCACCAAACGTCTAGCCCAAGCCGAGGACTGGTTTCGGACGAAGGGGTCATTCATTAAGGTCAACGCCTGTGCGGGCACATTGGACTGGTTTCGCCGACCCACGGTCGTGTCGGGGATGGGCACGTCGAAGGTCACCATCAGGGGCGAGAGAAAGTTGCGGCGCGTCTCCTGATAGACCGAGCGCCGTCGTTCTCCGTCTAGGGGGCCATTGGCATTGCGGACCCACATGCGGTCTCCCATGAAGGGGGTGATGTGAGTGAGGACCGGTGGGCCGAATTGGAGGTGATTCAAGTTGCCTGCGGTGGCCAAGAGCGCGTCGCGCAAAGCCTCTGCTTCCAGACGACGCAGGTTTTGGCGGTGCAGTAGTCGGTTGGAGGGATCCCGGCTCTCCGCCACCGGATCCCGCGGTTCGCTCGATTGGGCGAAGGTTTCGGTCAGGCACAGCGTGCGAATCAACCGCTTGAGCGAACCGCCCTCGCTGCCGAAATCGAGGGCCAGACGGTCGAGGAGTTCCGGATGCGATGGGCGGGAACCGAGCGCTCCGAAGTTGTCCACGGTCTCGACCAGACCGCGCCCGAATAAATGCGCCCAAACACGGTTCACGATCACCCGATGCAGAAAGGGGTTGGAGGGCGAGGTGAGCGCCTTCGCCCATTCCAAGCGCCCGCTGCCCTGTGGAATCGCCATCGGTTCGGGACCAGAAATGGCTTCCAGGAAGCGACGCTGAACGAGGGCGCCGGGATTCTTGGGCTCGCCCCGAAGGAAGACACGGGTGGGTTCGGCAGAACCATCGGTCATGGCCAGAGAACGCATCGGGTGGGGCAGTTGCTGGGCTGCGGCTCGGACGGGAGCAACGAGGGCGGAAAGCGCGTTTCCGGAGCTTCCCCAATCCAACAAGCCGCGGTGCCAGAGGGTCGATGCGAGGTGAAGATCGGGGAAATTCGGTGTTTCTTGAGCCCACGAATCGAGGCCTGCATGAATGGTTTTTTCGAGTGCCTGGGCTTTGGCGGACGAGGAGGTTTTGCCCTCGGGATTCCCGAGTGTTTCGGGAGGCTGTGGAGGTTTCGGATCGTCGGAGGAAATCACCTGATCGAGCGCGACGAATCCGTCCCCATCGTCCAGGAACTCCAAGTAGGCCAGACGTCCTCGATGGCGATGAAGCCCTGAAGACAGGGACCGCCACACGAAGTCCGCGCCAGCATCCACGTCCATTTGGGTGGATTCGAAGAGCAGGGGGTTGAACTCGCGGAGCCCGTAGCGGGCGATGATGAGCCGGATCTTTGAGTTGCGTCCGGCCACCCGCAGGTGGAGATGATTGTGGGTTACAGTGAAGGTCGGAGAGCGGAGGGTTCCTTGAAGATTCGGGGCCCATCGGCCGCTGTGGGCAATATTTCCGGCCAGGAATTCCATTCCCAGCGACCCGACCCGCCAAGTGTCGACGGGGGGTTCCGTTGTCCGGAACGCCTGTCCACTGGCCTTCCAGGTGTCGGGATCGGGGCGGAGGGTCCACGGCGGAGGGTTGGTGGTGGCCGGGATAGACTTGGATCCGTTCGATCGTGCGACCTGAGACGCCGGTTTGTCTGCCGCATCCAGCCAAGGCCGCAGCGGATGGTTCGAGGCCGCCGGGGTTGCGGTCCGGACTTCTGCGACCCAGCGATCTAAGATGCCTGCATCGAGTCCGTGGCGTCGTGCGGTGGCCAGTACCTCCCCGGGCCATGCATTCGACGCGATGTTCGAGCGGAGGAGTTCCTGCGCCTGAATCAGGTAGGGGGCCACGCGAGGAGTAGCGTCTTTCAAGGCCCCTCGCAGGATGGTGCGAAGTTTTTTGGAGATGGATGGGTCGTCTTGGATTCTGGAATTGAGCCGGGGTTCCAGCGTGCCATCCGGATCGAGGCTAGCGATGTCCTGTCTTGAGGCGCGGAGGAATCCACTGAGGCTGTAGTAATCCTGGGTGGAGATGGCATCGAACTTGTGATCGTGGCAGCGCGCGCAGGCTACCGTGAGACCCAAGAAGGTCTTGGAAAAGACATCGACCTGATTGTCGATCCGATCTGCCTCATCTTGCAGCGGATCGACCGGAGCGTGAGTCGCCTGGTGCAAGTACCAGAACCCGGTCGCGAGCACCGATTCATTGAAACCCATTCCGGGATGGCGTCGCGGGTTCGGGAGGAGGTCGCCGGCCATGTGTTCTTGGACGAACACGTCGTAGGGCACGTCGGCATTGAAGGCGCGGATGAGGTAGTCGCGGTAGCGCCAGGCATACGGGATGGTGTAGTCCTGCTCGTGACCATAGGAGTCGGCGAAGCGCACTAGATCCATCCAGTGGCGAGCCCACCGCTCGCCGAACCGCGTGGAGGCCAGCAAGGCATCCACCACCCGGGCTCGGGCCTCGAGAGAGGGATTGGCAAGAAAGGCGACGACATTCGCCGGTTCCGGGGGGAGTCCGGTGAGGGTCCAATGCACCCGCCGCAACCAGACTTGAGGTTCTGCCGGAGCCGCCGGTCGCAACCCCTCGGACTCCAGTCGCGCGAGGATGAATCGGTCCACAGGATGGGTGGACCATTCGGAGCGATTCACCACGGGAACGGGCGCCGCGACGGGAGGCTGAAAACTCCACCACTGCCGGCGGGCTTCAAAAACACGAGGCCATGCCGAAGAGTTATTGGTCGAGTTCGCCGAAGAGTCGGAAGCCACCGGGAAAACCGCTCCGGCATCGATCCAGCGGGCGACATCGCGGATCACCGTCTCCGGCAAGCGCGGGCGTTCCTTAGGCATTTGCAGCTCGGGCTCTAAGTGCTGAATAGCCCGGAGCAGGCGGCTTTCCTGGGCCTTGTTTGGAATTACGGCCGGGCCGGAGTCGCCACCACGGAGCAGGGCCTCGCGAGAATCGACCCTCAGGCCGCCCCGCTGGTGCTTAGGACCGTGGCATTCCTGACAATCGGTGATGAGGAAAGGGCGGATTCGTGATTCGAAAAACTCGGTCGAGGCATCCCCTGATTGGGCCGTGAGAAGGGGGATTTGCCTCACCAGCAACCACAGAATGAACAAAGCCCGCCACGGCCCCTTGAGGAGCAGGTTGGGTCCCAAACGGGAGCTCAAGTGACGAGGCATGGACCACTGTGTACCTGAGCCAGTGAATCCGCGTCAGCCATAAAACCGGGGGGTCGAGCAAATCGGCGGAGGAAGAATCGGATCCATCGAGAATGTTGATCGAAAGGGGGATGGATTTGCGTTGTTGGGTTTGTCATCTTTTTGAATCTCCCATGAGTTCTACCCTGCTTTCTCGGCGCCATTTTTTGGCTGGCTCGGCGGTTGGCGTCGCCGCGGTTTCGACCCGTGCTTCCAATGATCGTGCCGCTTCGGCCTCGGCCCCCTCTCAACGTGTGGTGCTCGCGCTCATTGGAGCCGGTGGCCGCGGTTCCAATCATTCAGCCGGGATGTCCCGTTTGCCCGGTGTGGAGTTCAAGTACGTCTGCGATATTTGGAAGGATCGTGGCGACGGCATCATGAAGGATCTGGCTCGGGTCCAAAAGCGGGCACCCCAGCGAATCTCCGACATGCGGGTGGCCCTTGATGACCGCGAGGTGGATGCCGTGGTCATTGCGACGCCCGAACACTGGCATGCCCTGGCCACCGTCATGGCCTGTCAGGCGGGCAAGGACGTGTATGTGGAGAAGAACCCCTGCAATGCGATTTGGGAGGGGCGTAAGATGATCGAGGCGGCCCGTAAGTATGACCGCATCGTTCAGGTGGGGTTCCAGAACCGGAGTGGCCCGTATGCGGCCTCGGCACGCGACTACATCGCCAGCGGCAAGTTGGGCCGCATCGTTCACGTTAAGGTGTACAACATGCTGGATGGCTCACGATGGGAACCGGTGCCCGATGGACCGGCGCCGGCAGGTCTCGATTGGGATGCCTGGCTCGGGCCGGCGCCCAAGGTGCCTTACAACGCGGGGCGTCATATGAACTGGCATCCTTGGTGGGACTACAAAGGCGGAACACTAGCGGACGACGCCAGTCATCAAATCGACCTCACCCGAATGGTGCTGGGCGATCCGGGTCACCCTCGATCGATTCTTTGCACCGGCGGCAATTATGCCTTCCAGTCGAAGCGCGAGGTACCAGAGTTCCAGTGCATCACCTACGATTACGGGGACTTTTCAATGACCTGCGAAAGCGGCAATGCCACCCCGTATCTGCGGAAGTTCTCGAGCGAGGTGCGCTACGGAGACAAGTGGCCTCACTGGGCAACCTCGGCCACACGGGTCGAGATTTACGGCACCAAGGCGATGATGTACCTCGGGCGGCATGGGTGTGGTTGGCAAGTCGTCGTCGAGGGCGGGCGAGTGATTGACCAAGACAAGGGGTACTTTCCGGACAAGTGGCATCAGCCCAACTTCATCGACTGCATCCGCTCCCGGCAGGCTCCCAATGCTGAAATTGCTAAGGTTCATCCGAGCGCCTGTTTGGTCCACATGGCGAACATCTCCTACCGGGTCGGACAGAAACAGTTGTACTTCGATCCGGTGCACGAACGCTTCACCAACAACTCTTCGGCCAATAGGTTGCTCAAGCCCGCCTACCGCAAAGGCTATCGGATCCCGGATTCGGTTTAGGCAGCTCGTAGGGCCGTATTTCGGTGCCGGCCCCGTCCTCCAGATCCGCAGCGGCCTGAGTGAGCCGTTGTTATTTTGGGACGTTTTTTCGCCGGGTCACCGGATCCAAAGCACCCGGTAGAGGCGCGCCGGGTCGGCCAACGGGTCGGCTCCGGCGGGCAAGCCGGGTGATGGGGCTGGCAGCAAGGGGCGGCGACGGATCTCGTCGCGGAGTGCCGGTCCCTGTTCGAGCACCGTCCAGATGGGGTCGGCCAGGCGCTCCGTGAACTCGATGCGGTAGCTCTCGCCGGAGACGGCGGGCCACTGGAGCTCGGGTCCGTCCGGGGTCACCGTCACCGAGGCCCGGAACGGGTCCGTCCAACCCGGAGTGCCGTGGTCGGCGAGGCTCGGGAACCATCGTCGACCGTTGGCCAGGTAGGCATTGATGGCATCCCGAGTGGTGGGTGGGGTCGATGGCTCGGCCAGTACCAACGAGCGACCGTCCCCATCGGCGCGCACCGGCCAGGGGGTCTGGGTGCCGTAGGTCACCGACCAGAGTTCCAAGCCGTCGGCTCCGAGCAGGGCGATGCGTTCGCCGGAGTTGTCCAGCGCCCCCACCCACGGTCCCACCGTGTGGATGCCTGCCCGGGCGCCTGCTGAGCCCGGTGCCAGGTAGCGGGAGGCGAAGCCGATCGGGTCGCGCACCGCGACCAGGGATCCGCCGGGGGCCACCACGGTCGCGTTCGGGAACACCAGGCTGACGCCGCCGGACAAGGTGCAGCGTGAGAGGTCGAGCGGGTCGGCGGTCGTGTTGCGCAACTCGATGAACTCGGACTCGCCGCCGGTCGAGGGGTTGTAGTGGATCTCGACGGGTAATAGGTCGCCGGGTCCTGGTCGGCGCGGCGCGCGCATTCGGAACGTCGCGGCGTCCACTGCAGACCAAGCGCCGGACGTGGAACGGACACGGGTGGTAACGGTCAGGTCTGTTTCTACCGTCACTGCGTCGGAGGTCCAGAGTTTGGCGGCCGGTGAGACGGCCCCGCCGGGCAGGCGCGGATCGCTGCCGTCGAGCGTGTAAAAAATGTCACCCGAGGGGGCGCTGAGCTGTGAGCGGAACCCCGACGCGACGGTGCCTCCCCGCACATCGAATTTCGGCGGATCGAAGCTGGGGTACAGGCCCCGGGCGCGCAGTTGGCTCAGCAGGGTGGCCGTGCGCCGTGGGAACAACTGCGTGCGGATCGTGGCGGCAGCTCCTTCCCAGGAGGCCGGTGTGCGCTGGTTCCACCGGGCCGACTCGGCCACAAGGCTGTCGCCGATCTCGCGCATGCGAAGATTGAGACGGTTTTCCAAGGCCGCCGTGGTGAGCGCCCCATCGTTGAAGAAGTGGCGATGGATCCGATCGGCCAAGAGCGCGCGGAAGTCTGGATTCCTCTCGCGCCCCAGCGACCCGAAGAACCCGCCGGGGCCCTCGCGGTCGGTGCGGTTGAGGTTGAGCGCGCTGGTGCGCAGGAAGCCGTCGGCGTCGGCGATCCAGAACTTGAAGCCAGTGCCGGGCTCGAGCGGACCGCAGCTCCGGAACTCCGACTCACAGTCGCCGTAGGTCCAGAGGAGCATGAAATCAATGAGGTGGGCCACGTCGAGCCGGGTGCGGACCCGCTCGTAGCTGTTCCGGTCGGCGCGGGCGCGCTCCCAGGGGTCGAGGTTGGGCGGCTCCGGAGCGCCGATGACAAAGTCGTCGGTCACGTTGTCGTTGCCCATGACTGCGCCGTAGTCGTCGCGCGATCCACCCAGGTAGTCGGCGAGGAAGCGCTCCGAGAGCAACTCCCGGCAATCGTACTGCCCCCAGTAGGCCCCGTTAACGTACACGTGCACGAAGCGGCCATGGGGATTGAGGCTGCCCATGTCGAGCATGCTGTCCTCGACGAAGCGGCCGGCCATGTAGAAGCCGCGCTCGGACATGTCGTGAGAACCGGATCGAAGGTCGAGCTGGTCGAAGGAACGGACCGGAGTCGTCCCGTGGTCGAAACCGTCGAACAGTGGCGCCCGGATGGCATCGTCGCCGTATCGGTTGCGGCACTTGACCCGGAAGCTGCGCTTGTCGAACGAGGTCCAGGCGTTGCCGAAGCGGGAGAGTCCGCAGTTGACGTGCACCGACGGCCGACCGTCGGGCCAGAGGATCTCGAAGGACCCCGGCTTCTCTTGGTAATCGGGCTGCCCGGGCAGCGACAGTGCGATGGTGGGGATCGCTCGTAGGCCGGTTCGGAGTCGTGCGGCCAGCGCGGTATTCTGGGTGATCGTGCGGTTCATCGACGGCGCGGCGACCACACTCTCGATGAACACGAAGGTGCGTGTCTGCACCGGGGAGGGCCGGGCGCCGGGGCGGACCGCACGGGCGCGGACGGACATCGTTCGCGCCACATCGAGGCCGTTGGAGTAGACGAGGCTCGGCTCGGTCCCGTTGGTCGAATAGAGGATGGTCGAACCGGGATCGGGGGCGGTGAGCAACAAGCGGAAGGGATTCTCGTGAAATCCCCGCTCGTGGCTCCAGTCGGGCTGGCGGACCCAGCCCTGGTAGGCTGCAGCCACGTTCGGGCGGCCCGGAGTCGGGTCGAGCATCCGCCAATTGCCGGCCAGATCACGGCCGTAGGCGAGGTCATTGCCAAGGGCGGGGTAGTCTACCCGCTGCAGCGTTTCGCCCGAGGCGGCGGGCGGGACGAGCAACACTGCGCCGCCGGCCCGGGACAGTCTGAAGCCCACGTGCAGGTCGCCTGACGCGTCGAGGCCTCGGTCGCTGCCCGAGGCAAAGACGACCCGCGACTGGTGCGGTTCGAGCACCCAACGGGGGAAGGTCCACTTGCGCGGTTTGGTCGGATCGTCGCTCAGGCTCCATCCTGCGAGGTCCACGGGCTGGTTGCCTGGATTGCGCAGCTCGATCCAGTCGGTGGCGTCGCCCGAGGCAGTGGCCAACGAGAAGCGGTTGGCCGCAACCAACTCGTCGAGGCGCACCGGCAGAGACGAACCCGGAACCTCCACCGAGGCGGCGCGGACGAAGATTCCGGCGGTGTTGGAGGCCACGAGCAGGTACTCGGTGGATCGCGCGGGCGTCAGCCGGACCAGACCCTTTCCGTCGGCCGAAGTGAGTGACCCCACCGAGCCCACGCCGGGATGCAGCTCCAACCGGAGCACATCCTCGACCTGCCAGGACAGCGTTGCCTCCGCCGAGCCGGTCGCGGCGGGATTCGCATCAAACTTGAGAATGCCGACCTGGTTGGTGGGTTGACCGAACACAGCCACCTCGCGGAAGCCGATGTACCACTCGATGCCGCCGCCCGGGTCCGTCCGCCGCTTGTCCTCGAGCCCGACCCGGACATACCTCGCGAAGACCGGCCCGCCGAAGTCGGTGTCGAACGTGTCGGGGCGGCCGGAGATCCTCCGGGAAAAGACCGAGTCATGCTGTTCGTCGAAGAGCCGGACCGTGGCGTTGGTGAGACGTCCGCCGATGCCGGAAGCGGCGATGGTACGGATGCCATGAAGGGCGAAGGTGCCTCCAAGATCGACCTCCCAGTAGCCGTCGACCGTCCGTTCCGTGGTTTTGGTCTCGGTGGAGGCTTTGTCGTCGTTGGCCCGGGAGGCCGGGGCAATTCCATCGGTGAGGCGCAGCATTGTGCTGCGTTTGAAGGACGCGAGGTTGTTCGACACCACGAGCCGGTCCAGAGGCGTACCGGCTACTGGGGGTGGCGGGCCGAACGGGATGTCTGGCACCCCGGACACGCGGATCTCAGCCAGGGCGACCTGACGTGTGCCGCGTCCATTGGTTCGATCGCCGAGGAGTCCGATCCAGACGGTGCGGGCCATGATCCCGGCCGGCAGGTCGATGGTCCAAGTGCCGCCCGGGCCGACGTCGGGCAGGTCTTGCTCGAAGACCACCTGGTCGTCCATGCGGAGGAGGCGCAGCACGTAGCCCCGGCCGAGGGCGTCGTCGGGTGCGGCCGGTTGGACGCCCTCGACGCGCTGCAAGCGGTGGATGCGTGACAGGTGTCCCCACCAGTGGCTACCAGGCAGGTCGGCTGTCCGGCTGCTGCTGGTCTCCCGATTGTCGATGGCCAACGCCGCGGCGGTGTCGGCAGAGGCGTCGCTGGACTGGCCTACCGAGGCGAAGGCCAGTCGGGTGGCTGCGATCGCCGGTTCGACCGGGTTCGAGAAACTTCGAGTGTCGAGGCGGTTTGCGCCGGCCGAACGGTCGGTGATTCCGGGTTCTGTCGACCAAGCCAGTGCAACGGTGCCTGCCGGAGCAGAGCCGAAATCGAAGGCGTAGCGGTTGGCGCCCAATTCAGTCACGACCGTGGCC
The DNA here is from genome assembly GCA_005805505.1 of Verrucomicrobiales bacterium. Lineage (GTDB taxonomy): Bacteria > Verrucomicrobiota > Verrucomicrobiia > Limisphaerales > UBA9464 > SXXZ01. Next base: position 9,835 of record SYMJ01000171.1, read on the forward strand.
GGCACGCCGTTGAGTCGGAGGGCGGAGGCCGTGACGCCTTGGACTGGTTCAGTGAACAAGACCTCGAGTCGAGGCGCCGCCCCGACGGCGGACCCGAGCGGCGGTGTGACGGAGACCACCCTCGGGGCCAGCGTGTCGCGCACCCGCTCCTGCCAGACCGCATCGAGGATGAGTCCCCACACCAGATCGGAACTGGTGGAGCCCGACTGGTGTACCTCGACAGACAGCGTGTTGGTTCCCGGCTTCAGGCCGGTGGCCGCCCAGGGGAACGGTCCCTCCCAGGCGGCATTTCCGACACCCCGGCTGGCTTGGGTGGTCGGAAGCACCGTGCCTTCGTCCAAGCCAAGGCGCTGGACCTCGGAACCGTTGAGGAATACCAGCGCCCCGTCGTCGACCAGCAGGCTCGCGACCAGTTCGATGGAGTGGGCGTTGGTGATCGGATTGACAAAGGTGGTTCGGAAGAAGGCCGTCGTGGGTAGCTTCCCGGCGGTCGCCGGTAGCAGGGTCGTCTTGGGGCCTGGAAGCTCGGAATCCTCGACGCACAGCACGCCGCCGCCGGTGGTCCATCCGGTGCTGGTATCGCTCCACCCTGGCCACTGCGGGTGGGGCAGCACGCCATCCACCCGGTATTGCCACGGGTGGACGACCTCGACCAGACGATTGGTCCGATAGGCACCCGGAAGCCCAAGATCGATGGTCAATCGGGCGGCTGGGCTTGTGAGTCGGAGGGTGCTGTCGATGACCTCGACGGTGATCGTCGCGTCGTGATCCGCGGCTGAAGTGACGAAGGTCCAATCGGGGCCGGACACCCCGTCCATCGGTTTGCCGTTGCGCAGCCAGCGGTATTGGAGGGGCGGTTGGCCCTGGGCCTCGACACGGAAGCTCACCGGGTCGCCCAGGAAGATCGTTTGGGAGGCGGGCGGGCGGACGATCTCCAGAGCGATCGAGCGGTTGGCGAGACCGAAGCCAACAATGAGGGCGACCCCAATATGCAAAAGACGGATTAGTCGGACTGGGGCGAGGTTTGTACGGTCCAAGGAATTGGGAAGCGGAGGGATGATTTCCAGAAGCTCGTCGCCTTGGAGGGCTGATCAACAAAAAACTTAAGTCGATCGGTTTCGCTTTCCACCTAGGCAATCACGGATTTGACCACGCTGCCCGCCACGTCCGTGAGGCGGTAGTAGCGCCCTTGGAATTTAAAGGTCTGGCGTTCGTGATCGACACCGAGGAGGTGCTGCATCGTGGCGTGCAAATCATGCACATGGACCGGATCTCGGACGATGTTGTAGCCGAACTCGTCGGTCTGGCCGTGGACATGACCACCTCGGACGCCGCCACCAGCCATCCAGAGGCTGAAGCAGCGGGGGTGATGGTCGCGCCCGTAGGAGTCTTTGCTGATCCGACCCTGACCGTAGGCGGTGCGACCGAACTCGCCGCCCCAGATGACGAGCGTGTCTTCGAGCAATCCGCGCTGCTTGAGATCCTGGATGAGCCCCGCCGAAGCCTGGTCGGTCTGCTGGCATTGGTGCGTGATGCCGCCCGGAAGGCCGCCGTGGTTGTCCCAGCCCTGGTGGAAGAGTTGCACGAAGCGCACGCCTTTCTCGACAAGTCGGCGGGCTTGGAGGCAGTTCGCGGCGAAAGAACCCGGTGTCTTCACGCTGTCGCCATACATCGCGAGGGTCGCTGGCGATTCTTGGGAAAGGTCGGCCACTTCCGGCACGCTGGTCTGCATCCGGTAGGCCATCTCAGCCTGCGCAAGGCGTGCGTCGATCTCAGGATCGAGCTCGGTGTTGCGCTGGTCGGCGTTGAGCTTGCCGAGCGCGTCGAGCATGCCACGGCGGGCGTGGGGCGAGACGCCTTCCGGGTTCGTCAGGAAGAGCACCGGTTCTGTGCCGGCCTTGAACTTCACCCCCTGATGTTCGGAAGGCAGGAAGCCCGAACCCCAGAGGCGCGAGTAGAGCGGTTGATCCTTGTTGGCGTCTTGCGAGACCAGAACGATGAAGGCCGGCAGGTTTTCGTTCATGCTGCCCAGACCATAGGAAGCCCAGGCACCCATCGAGGGCCGACCGGCCACCTGGTTGCCGGTGCAAAAGAACGTGATGCCGGGGTCGTGGTTGATCGCTTCCGTGTGCATCGAGCGGATGACACAGAGCTCATCAGCCAAACGGCCGGTATGGCTCATGATGTCGCTGTATTCGATGCCGCTCTGCCCGTACCTCTTGAAATCAACGAACGAGCCCGCCAGCGAGAGCGTGGCTTGGTACCCGCTCATGCCGGTCAGACGCTGTCCCTGGCGGACCGAGTCGGGCAGTGGTTGCAAGTGCTTCTCGCGGAGGAGCGGCTTCGGGTCGAGCGTCTCGAACTGCGAAGGGCCGCCCGCTTGGAACAGGTAGATGACGCGCTTGGCCTTGGCCGGGAAGTGCGTGCCCTGCGGCAGCGGCGCAGCGTGGGCCTCGCCGACGATCCCGCGCATCGCGAGGGCACCGAGACCTAAGGCCGAGGTTCCAAAGAAATGCCGACGCGTGGAGCGCATCAGATGGTCGTAGGAAGGAAGTTGGGCGAACATGGTCAGCGGGAGGTGACGGCGGAGTCGCTTGCCAGGATGGTGGAGCAGACGAGGGTGAGAGCGGCCAAGGCGGGATCGGACGAAATCTTTGATCGCGCCAAGTCTGGCGCGGGCGCTGGTGTGCGCTGCGTTCCATCGAGGTTCTGCATCGCGTAAAGCTCCGTCAGTGCCGCGAGCTCGGCAGGCCGCGGTGCGCGGGTGCAGACGTGTCGGAAGGCCTCGGTGATTTGGGCCGCGGGGTCGCCGGAGGTCTTGCGGACGCGCAGGGCCAGTTGCTTGGCGGACTCGAAGAAGCCCGAGTTGTTCAGCAAAACCAGGGCTTGCAGCGGCGTATTGGTGTTGAGTCGCTTCGGTTGGCAGACCTCGCGCGATCCTGCGTCGAAGATGAGCATGTCGTCGGGTGGTGCCGTGCGCTTGCGGTAGGTGTACACGCTGCGCCGTTTGGCGGACTCCTGAACGCTGGCGCCGCCGACCCTCTCGACAAGCTGGCCGGAGGCCAGCAGGGCCTGGTCGCGCACCATCTCGGCCGTGAGGCGGAGGATGGGTCCACGAGCGAGGTAGCGATTGGATGGGTCCTTCTCGCGACCTTCCGGCGTCGGCGTCGATGCCTGTCGGAAGGTCGCGCTGAGGACCATGCGTCGCAGCATGGCCTTCGTGTTCCAGTCGCTGCGGACGAAGTCCACGGCCAGAGTGTCCAGCAGTTCCGGGTGAGAGGGCAGGTCACCTTGCAAGCCCATGTTCTCGCTGGAGGCCACGAGTCCCGCGCCAAAGACTTGAGCCCAGAGACGATTGATAACCACGCGCGAGGTCAGGGGATGCTTCGGGTCCGTCAGCCACTGGGCGAGGCCGAGACGGTTGTTCGGCAAGGAGTCGTTCCACGGGAAGATGCGAGACGGCACGCCGGGTTCACAGGGCTTGGAGAGCTCCGGCTTGTTGTATTCGCCGCGGGTGAGCACGTAGGTCTTGGGAGCGAGCGGCGAATGTTCCATCGCCGGGAAGGCAGGGGCCGTCTCCTGATGTGCGGCGAGTGCGCGGCGGGCTTGCTGGACGCGTTCCCAGGCCTGGGCGAAGGCGGGGTCGGCACGGAGGCGAGCCTGTTCGGCCTTCACGGACGGAGGCAAGGTAGCGGCATCCAGCCCGTGAAGGACCGCGACTTCGGCGGCCGTCAGGGCGGTGCGCCAGAGTTGGACCTCGTCGAGCGAGCCGTTGCGGAAGCCTGCGTCGCGGGAACGGGAGCCGATCTCCAGGGCATTGTCTCGCGGCTTGGCATGGAGCGTGTCGCGCACGACCACCGTCTTCACCTCGCGTCCATCGAGGTACACGTGCAACCCAGCCGCTTTGGAGGAACCATCGTAGGTGACCGTCACTCGATGCCATTGGCTCACCGGAAGCTCTTCAACCGTCTCGATGGAGGCGGCGCTGTTGGGCCAGAGGTGGATCATACTCCAGCGGAGCTTCCCTTGGTTCACCAGCAGTTCGACGCCGGTCGCGTCGCCATCGCCCGTGTAGAAACCGGTCGAGTGAAGGATGGTCCCACGGACGTTCTTTTCACCGAGGCGGAGGAAGCTCGAGAATGTGAATGCATCAAAGCGCCCTAGTTGCTTGAAGTCCGGTAGGACGAAGCCCGCATCGCCGTTGAACTTCACCGCCTGGCCCTGGACGCCGGGGACGAGTTGGAGGTCTTCCGGCGATTCGCGACGCTCGAACTTGGCAGGCTTGGTGTTGGTGAGCGCGGCGTCGACGCCCGTCTTCGTGAAGGCTTCGAGCGGGAAGTGCGCCACGGGCGCGGGCACGGCTACGGCGGCGGCCAGCGACGGAGATGCAGGCGGCACTGCAGCCAAGGCGTGCTCTGCGGCCGTGACGGCTGCGCTCAGATCGGTTTCCTTGCGACGATCCTCGTCGGACTTAAACAGACGCACGAACGGGGGTGGTACTTCGCCATGCATGGACAGCAGCCCGTTCTCGTTCAGGTCGCCGAACATGGCCGCCATCGAGAAGTAGTCCTTCTGCGAGATCGGGTCGTATTTATGGTCGTGGCAGCGCGAGCACTCCAGGGTCAGCCCCATGAATCCGTAGCCGGCGGTCATCACGCGGTCGTTGATGCCGTCCTGCCGGAATTCTTCCGCGATGGATCCCCCTTCGAAGGTCATCCGGTGGATCCGGTTGTAGGCCGTGGCCACGCGTTGGTCTTGGGTAGGATGAGGCAGCAGATCGCCAGCGATTTGTTCGGTCAGGAACTGATCGTAGGGCTTGTTGTCATTCAACGCCTTCAGCACCCAATCGCGCCAGGGCCAGGCAAACATGGCCATGTCGCCCGTGTAGCCCCAGGTGTCGGCATAGCGCGAAAGGTCGAGCCAAGCCACCGCCAGGTGTTCGCCGAAGCGCGGCGAGGCCAGCAGGGTGTCGACCCTCTGCTCATAGGCGTTGGCGGAGGTGTCTGCCACGAAGGCGTCGGTCTCGGCGGTCGTCGGTGGCAAGCCAGTCAGTGCGTACGAAGCGCGGCGGAGGAGCGTGGCGCGGTCGGCAGGAGGGGAAGGTCTGAGGCCTTTCTGGGAAGCGGCGTGCGCGATGAACGCGTCGAGCGAGTCCTTGGGCCAAGACGGGTCGGACACGTTCGGCACCGAGTGGGCCCGTGGGCTGACGAACGCCCAGTGAGGGTCGTACTTTGCTCCCTGCTTCACCCATCGGATCAGGATTTCCTTCTCCGCCTGAGACAGGGGCCGGTGCAGCTCCGGCGGTGGCATCACGTCCTCCTCCTCCTCGCTGAGGATCCGTTGCACCAGCGCGCTCTTTTCTACGTCGCCCGGCACGACCGCGGTGTTGCCACTTTTCAGTTTTGTTGTCGCGCCGGCGTATTCGTCGAGGCGCAGGCCGGCCTTGCGGCCCTTGGCGGCGTCGGGACCGTGGCAAGCGAAGCAACGGTCGGAGAGGATTGGGCGCACCTCGCGATTGAAGTCCACCGGGGTGTCCGCGGCCAACGACACAACGACGCCCAGCAGGCAGAGCAACGGAATGGCGCGTGCGCTTCGCATAAATATGTATTACTCAACGCTACGTTGAGGTCCCTGTCGAATCGTGATTCGAATCTGAGGTCTCGAGGTGGAATTGTTTCCGGACTTTTCCAATCGATGCCCGAGGCCCGGATTGATAAATTCCAAAGTGGTCTTCATTTCAACCTTGTGCGGTTGGATCAGGTTTCATTGTTTTATGTTTCACTGATTCAGCTCACTTCTAAATCCATACCATGTATCGAATTTTAGGCATCGACGGCAATGAGTACGGTCCGGTCTCGGCCGAACAGTTGCGGCAGTGGATCGCCGAAAAGCGCGTCAACGGCGAGACCCGCGTTCAGGGTGACGACGGCGTCTGGCGCTTCTTGCGCGAGGTGACCGAATTGGTGGTGTTGCTCCAACCGCCGGTCCTGCCTTCATCGCCGCCCGTGTCGTCGACGGAAGCGCGTTCTATTACGTCTGATTTCGAAGGGGATTATGACGGGGATTACGACTTGGATGTCGTCGCCTGCCTGACGTCCGCTTGGAGGCTGCTCCAACAGCAGTTCTCAACCCTCTTTGGGCCCACGATGATGTACGTGCTCATCCTCTTCGGTCTGGGAATTTTAGGAGCTCTGCCTTACATCGGAGTGCTTTTCAGCCTGTGTAGTTTTGTCATTGGAGCGCCGCTCATGGCCGGTCTCTGTGTCCTTTATCTGAGGGTGATTCGTGGAGAGACGCCTCCTTTGGGGTCTCTGTTCGATGGGTTCCGGAGGATGTTTGGTAATTTGTTCCTGGGACAGTGGGTACAGGCAATTTTGGCGTCGTTGCCCTTGTTGGCGGGATTCATCGTCCTGTTCTTCAGTGTGGGACTGACCGTCATCATGGGCTTGGCGAAGGGCTCGGCCAGTTGGCCGGCTTTTGCAGCGTTGGTACCGGGGTTGGGGCTGATTCTCCTCGGCCTTCCGGTCACCATTTTCCTGACGGTCAATTGGATGTTCTCGTTGCCAATGATCCTGGATCAACGCGTGGACTTCTGGACAGCCATGAAGCGGAGTTGGCGGCAGGTGAGTCGGCACTGGTGGTCGTGCCTGGCTCTGTCGGTGGTGATATCGATTTTAAACTTATTCGGAATGTTGTGTTGTCTGGTGGGATTGCTGGTGACGGTGCCCATCTCGATCTTGGCGACGATGTATGCCTATGAGACGGTCATCCATGGCCGAAAAGCCTCGTAGTCGATCGATGGGTTGGACGGCGTTGGCGATCAATCTGGGAGCCACGCCCGGGCTGGGGTCGTATTTGGCGGGTCATCGATGGGTGGGCCTTTTGCAGATGGGTTTGTCCGTTTCAGGCTTCATCGCGATCCTGTTCTGGTTTTGGGAGTTGGTCCGAGGGGCATGGGGCAGCCTCCAGTCCGGCGACTCGGTTGTCTGGCCCCCGGCGCAAGCGTTGATTCTGGGCGGAGCCTTGTTTGGCGGGGCCTGGCTCTGGTCGCTGGTGACCTCATTACAAATCATTCGGGATCTCCGAAAAACCACGCCGCCGATCTTGCGGGATCCTTGAGGAGTGGCTTGCGAGGGCGGCCGTTTGACGGTTGTATGAACTGAAGCCCCCTCTGATTCCATGAACACCTTTACCCGACCGTGGTTCGCCCTCCTCTTGTGTTTGGGATTCCTGCCGCGGATTTCCGCGGTGCCCGTTCGCTGGAGCCTCCAAACCCGCGACCCCCAAACGGGCAAAATCGTCATCACCCACGAGCAGGTGGATTCGTCGCGCATCGGCGTGGTGGCGGTGGATATTTGGAATTACCACTGGTGCAAGACGGCCACCATGCGGGTGGATGCCTTCGTACCGCGCATTAATAAGGCTCTGGCCGCGGCCCGCGATATGGGAATGCCCGTCTTCCTTTGCCCGAGCGATGTGGTGGACAATTATGTCGGATATCCGCAACGCGAGGCGGTGTTCAACCTACCGAAAATAACGGTACCGGCCGTCGTGAATGTCACCTGCCCGCCAGTGCCCGATGCCGGAGGTTGTGCCTGCGGGGCCGAACGCTGCGGTGGTAATTTCGGTTGGGATGGGATGCACCCGGACCTAGTCATTGGCCGCGACGATTGGATGCCCGATACGCAGGCCGAGGTGTACGCGTTGTGCCAAAAGTACGGCCTGACCCATCTCATTTATGTCGGGTTCCACACCCAGGTCTGCCTGTTGGGCAAGCCCATGGGCCTGCGCGCGATGAAGTCGGCCGGTCTCCAGTGTGTGCTGGCCCGCGACATGACCGATGCGCACCCCGGCTACGATCCGGCCCGCAATTTCACACCCGACCTCAACACCGAGCAGGTGGTGGCTCATTTCGAGAAGCACCTGGCTCCGACGATCCATTTCCAGGAGGAACTGTCGCGGCTCGGTCGCTGGCGCAAAGACTGGGTGGTGGATCCGGTGCGCATCACGCCTTGGGGCACCCAACTTCGGCCCCACCTCTTCGAGAAGCCCATCACCGTGACCTTGTCGGCACCGCTGCAGCCCGGAGCGGACATTCGCTACACGCTGGATGGCTCTGCCCCCACGCCCAAGTCGATGAAGTACACTAAACCAATGGCCGTATCGGAGACAACTCGCCTGCGTGTCGGGGCGTTCTTGCATGGCCGCGCAGTGTGCCTCGAATCAGAGGGTTCGTTTGCTAAGAATGGACCTCTGCCGCCGCAACCCGATGTGCTGTTGTCGACCCTCAAGCCCACCCGCAGCGTCGGATTCGGGCACACGTACGGGGGCGATGTACGCTACTCGGCCAACACTCGGCCACCTCAGACCGATCGATCTAATTTGGGTGGTCCGCTGCGGGTCAATCGCACCATCTACACCCGTGGACTCGGCGTGCATGCCCCGTGTGCGGTGGAGTATGCGCTGAAGCCGGAGTTCCGGCGCTTCGTGGCCTTGGCCGGGGCCGACGAGAATCTGGTGGAGGTGAGCAATGGGTCCAATCTGGCCCAGTTTCCGAGCGTGGTGTTCAAGGTGCTGATTGACGGCAAGGAGGCCGCGGTCAGTCCGGTGATGCGGGTGAAGACCACCGCTTGGCACTTCGATGTGCCCATCCCAGCTGGGGCCCGACGATTGAGTTTGGTGGCCATGGATGCGGGCAACGGATCGCGCGAGGATTTTGCCGACTGGGCTGAGGCCGGATTCGTGGTCCAGCGATGATCGGAGGGGCGAGCCGGAGTCCGAGTCCGATCGGCGATGCGGGGTTTTCAGACCTGATCACCGAGGCCCGCGGGCGGGTTCTTCGATGAGTACACCGCCTTCCAAGCGCACGACGCGGTGGGCAATGTGCAGCGTCTCAGGACGGTGCGCGACCATGAGTGTCGTGCGGCCCTGGGTGAGGCGCTGCACGGCCGCCATCACGGCCAACTCGCTCTCGCCATCGAGGGCGCTGGTGGGCTCGTCGAGCAGCAGCACCGGGGCGTCTTTGAGGAAGGCTCGGGCCAGGTGGATTCGCTGTTTTTCTCCGACACTCAAGCGAGCAGATCCATCGCCCACGCGGGTGTCGTAACCCTGAGGCAGGCGCACGATGAACTCGTGGGCCTGGGCGGCGTGGGCCGCGGCCTCGATCTCGGCGCGAGTAGCCCCTTCGCGGCCAAAGCCGATGTTTTCGGCGACCGTCGCGGACAAAAGCAGGGGTTCCTGCAACACCCACGACACCTGCCGGCGGAGGCTTTCCCGATCCAGGCTTTTGAGGTCGAGGCCGCACCAGCGGACCTGCCCCGAGGCGGGTTCTAGGAATCGGGGAATTAATTGCAACAAAGTGGTCTTGCCCGCACCGCTGGGTCCGACGATGGCAACAATCTCCCCGGGCTTTAGGCGGAGATGGAGTCCTTGCAGCACTGGTCTGCTGGCATCGTAGGCGAAGCCCACGCCAGTGAACTCCAGGTCCACTCCGGTGGCGGGGCGGGGCGCCGGCGTGGTGCCGCTGGCGGAGTGGTCCGGCGTGTCGAGCCATTCGAGCACCCGTTGGGCACTGGCCTGGGCCGTGGAGAGGGTGCCGCCGAGGTGCGACAATTGATTCAAGGGCTCATAGAGCTGCGCCAGATACGCCAAAAACACCAGCAACTCGCCGAGTGTGAGGCGTCCGGCGGTGACCTCCCGGGATCCGAGGGCCACGATTCCGGCGGTGCCGGCAGCCAGGATTGCAGCGACCGCGGCCAAATACACGACCTCGGAACGATGCTGGTGCCGTCGGGCACGGAAGGCTTCGCCGGCCTGTTGGTCGAAGGCGGCCGTCAGGGTCGATTCGCGGGTGAACGCCTGAATCAGGGACAGGTTGGCCACCCCTTGTTGGACGGCGGTGGCGATCCCGGCATCGGCCGTCTGGGCGTGTGCGGCCGCCCGTTGGAGGCGAGGACCGAACACCCGCATGACGATGAGCAGGGGTGGCACGGTGGCCAGCGCCACGGCCGTCAGTGGCAGGTGGATGCGAGCCATCACCACCGTCATGGCGATCACACCGGCGCCCGCAGTCAGGCCGGTGAAAATGCCGTGAGTGAAGAGAGTCTGAAAGGCGTAGGTGTCCCAGGTGGCCCGGTAAATCCAGTCACCGGCCGCGGTTCCCTGGACTTCGCGTGGCGACAGTCGCAGCAGGCGCTCGAAGACTTGATGGCGGATGCGTTGAAGTCCTCGCAGTCCGAGGCTAATCACCAGGTTTTGTTGGGCGGCCCCGAGGAGACCGTGCAGCAAGTAGGCCCCGAGGAGTGCCAGCGTCCAGCGGGTGATGGAGTGGGTTTCTCCGGAGCGGCCCGACAGGGCATCCAGGATCCACGCCAAGGGCCACGGCTTAATCACCGCGGCGGCGGTCGTCAATCCGACCAAGCCAAGAGCAGCGGCGCAGCGGGGTGCGTCGGGTCGGTAGATTCGCAGCGTGGGAATTAGCCACTTCATGCGCAGTGGGTCACCGACGCGGTGCTCGCCAGCAAGGCCTCGACGCGTGCCACATCGGTGGGGACATCCACCCCCACGCTGTCATGCTCCACCCGAGCCACGGCGATGCTGAAGCCATTTTCGAGAGCGCGCAGTTGTTCGAGTTTCTCCGCGGCTTCGAGTGGCGACACCGGGAATCCCACCAAGCGCAGCAGGGTGTCGCGCCGGTAACCGTAGATGCCGAGGTGCTTCTGGAACGGGTAGCTGGCCCATTGTTCGGCCAGCGATTTCTGAGCGGCGTCCCGGAGGTAGGGGATCGTCCGTCGTGAGAAATACAGGGCACGTCCCCCGGCAGTGGTCACCACCTTCACCACGTTGGGATTGTCGAACTCGGCGAGGTCCCGGATAGGTGTGGACGCCGTGCTCATGTCGCTGTCGCGCAGCGCCTCGGCCACGGCATTAATGACGGCCGGATCCATGAGGGGTTCATCGCCCTGGATATTGATGTAACCGTCGGCCGGGACCCGTGAGGCAACTTCGGCGATTCGGTCGGTGCCGCTCGGGTGATCGTCGCGGGTCATTTCCACGCGGCAGAATCCGCGGGCGAACGCGGCGATGCGCTCGTCATCGGTGGCCACGATGACCTCGGACAGGGCGGGGGACAATCGGCACCGCTCGACCACCCGTTGAATGAGAGGAATCCCGGCGATGGGGTGCAGCGGCTTGCCCGGAAACCGCGTGGAGGCATATCGAGCAGGAATGACACCGATCAGCTTCATGCCGCGAGAGTGGACCCAGGCCCGATCCTTGGGAAGGGGCGGGGAGAAGATTGCCAGTCATTGATGGGCATATCCTCAGTGCTCCCCATCCTCGATGTAATGGTTGGCTAACGGGAACTCGATGGATTGCCATCTTGGGGATCGAAGATCCTATGTCTCGCGTTCTGAAGGAACGCCGCATATTCCGGGATCGTCGGTTTGCGTGGGGTTTATGCGGCGTTCCTTCAGAACGCACCGATTTTACATCGTGTTCCCAGGGTTTCACCCTGGGCTGGTATGCGATGCCCCGTTGGGGCATGGGACCGACAACGACACCGGATGCGGGTGATGCCCCGTTGGGGTATGGGGCCGACAACGACACCGGATGCAGGCAATGCCCCGTCACGACATGGAACCACGATCGAATCGGTCATGAGAATGGGGTTCTGGGTGCCCCAACGGGGTATGGAACCGGAGACCAATATTTC
>SYMJ01000172.1 GCA_005805505.1 Verrucomicrobiales bacterium
ACGCCACCTCCGACTGGAGGCAGCCGCGCAATTCACTGACGCCCCGAACGCGCCGGGCCACGAGCGTCTCTCCTTCGACCGACCACGAGAGTCGAGACCCTGCTTGCACCGGGAACATCCGGCGAACCTCCTCAGGGATGGTTACCTGCATCTTTGTGGTTACAGTCGTGATGGGACTTGCCACGCTTTGAGGGAGACCTGAGCGCCGGGTAAGGCTCAAGCGACTCGCAATTCTCTCTGAGTGACAGTCCGATGAATGAAGTTTCCAGAGATACGACGCCTTGAAAGGAGTTCCCTAGGACCGTATTGGCCCCACCGGACGGGGCCTATTTCCGCAAGAGGCAGCCCGCCAAGATCACGGGCAGTGATGAATGCGTTCCACCACTCGCGTTTCCAAAATCGGAAACCGTTTCCTGAGCCCGTGCCCTGACCTCGCCGCAGTTCCCTGCCCCGTCGCCTATGCAGTATTCTTCAGATGAAGAGTTCCGGGCTGACGCGGAAGTGGTCTGCCAGTTTGCGGATGTGCGCCACGGTCAGATTTCGATCGCCCCTGAGAATCATGGCCCCGAGGTTCCGGCTCCCACCCAGGAGCCGCGACAGATCGGCAGCCGACATCCCGGATTCGTCGAGCAGATGTCTCAGCCGGGCCCGCACCCCCACCTTGGGCCAACGCAGGTGCGCCCGTTCGTAGTCCTCGAGCAATCCGCAGAGCAGGTCGAAGTAATCCCGTTGATCGGCGGTGAAGTCCTCCTGCCATAAGGCCATCGCGTCGGTGACCTCCGCCACGTTGGCGTACTCCACCCGGTCGTGGACTGGGCGCGGCATCTGAAGCCGGCAAAGCCCCGCGTAATCCTTCGGCAATGCCGGAAACTGCAGTCCATTCTTAGCCTTCATAACTCGTCTTTCCATTTGTCCTTGCTGTACTCGGCGTGCGTGAAGAAGCGCAGCGTGTACACCATCCCGTGGTCGAAGTGGACGGCCGCGATCAGCCGGTAGGTGCTGTCGCAACCGTTGACCACGATGACCGACTTCCCGCTTCCCACCGCCACCAGATCCGCGCTCGGATAAACTCGCCGCAGATCGGACAGATTCTGCCAGCGGGCCGCTCGCACGGTGGCAATCCAGATCGTCAGGTACTTGGCAGCCTTCGGATACGCCATGGCGGCGTCCCTGATGAAGCCTTCTTTGATAATCCGCACGCATACAGAATGTATGCAATTGATGAACCGATCAACTGCCCAGAGAAGGGGTCAAGGAACGATTTCCGAATTTGGAAATACGGCCAGTGGGATCCCTTCATCCATGCCCGGGATCTTGGTGGGTTGGGAGGCAAGGATGGCGCGATGACCGGCAGAGGGTTCGATGCCTCAGGCAACACCGACAGCAGCGGGATCGGGCCGGAGCGAGCTCTGGAAGCGATCATCCCAGCCCCTCGCGCGTAGCGCGAAAGCATCCCCTTGCCTGAGCTTCCCTGCGAGCGCAGGACTGATCCAGCGGGGCCTTACGCCAGCAAAGGCTTGATGACTTCGCCGGCGATGTCGGTGAGTCGGAAGTCGCGTCCTTCGAAGCGGTGCGTGAAGCGGGTGTGCTCAATGCCCAGGAGATGCAGCATCGTGGCATGCAGGTCGTGCACGTTCACCGGGTCTTCCACGATGTTGTAGCCGAAGTCGTCGGTGCGCCCATACACCAGGCCGGGCTTGACGCCACCGCCGGCCATCCACAGCGAAAAACACCGGGGATGATGGTCGCGACCAAAGCTGTTGGCACTAATGTCGCCCTGCGAATAAGCGGTGCGACCAAACTCACCGCCCCAGACGACCAGCGTGTCGTCAAGAAGCCCACGCTGCTTAAGGTCCTGGATGAGGGCGCCGCTGGCTTGATCGGTGTTGCGGGTCTGGGCCTTAATGCCATCGGGCAAACCACCGTGATGATCCCAGTCGCGGTGACATAATTGGATGAAGCGAACCCCGCGCTCGGCCAAGCGACGCGCCAAGAGGCAGTTGTTGGCAAAGGACGATTTACCCGGCTGGGCCCCATACAACTTGAGCACCGATTCGGGTTCGGTAGACAAGTCTACCAACTCCGGCACGCTCGTCTGCATGCGGAAGGCCAATTCGTAGCTCTCAATATGCGAGGCAATGTCCGGATCACCCAGAATTCCCAGACGCTTGCGGTTGAGGGTTTGCATCGCGTCGAGCAGTTGACGGCGCGAGTCGCCGCTCATGCCCGGCGGGTTGGAGACATAAAGAACTGGGTCTCCTTGGCTGCGCAATTGAACGCCTTGGTAGTTGGCTGAGAGGAACCCATTGCCCCAGTACCGGGCTTGAAGCGATTGCCCACCACTGCCGCTGACGAGCACGACATACGACGGCAAATTCGCATTTTCTGATCCCAACCCGTAAGCGATCCACGAACCCATGGTGGGGCGTCCGGGCTGCTGGTTGCCGGTGCCAAAAAAGGTCACGGCTGGATCGTGGTTGATCGCATCGACATGCATCGTGCGAATCAGGGAAATATCATCGGCCACTGCTCCGATGTTGGGCATGAGCGACGTGATCTCCATCCCGCTCTTGCCGTACTTCTTGAACTCAAAGGGAGATCCCACGCACTTGAGCACCGACTGTCCGGCCGTCATGCCGGTGATGCGCTGGCCCCGTCGGACACTCGGCGGCAACTCCTGGCCGGTCATCTCCTTGAGCTTGGGCTTGGGGTCGAAAAGATCGAGGTGCGAGGGCGCACCCGACTGGAAGAGGTAGATGACCCGCTTGGCCTTCGGCGGTAAATGCAACGCCTTCAGCGCACCTGGGACGGCCTGTGTGGTTGGATTGCCCGATGCTCCCCGGAGGTGCGCCGGCAACAGCGAGGCCAAGGCCATGGCACCGAGGCCAGTAGAGCTGCGAGTAAGGAACGTGCGCCGAGTCAGTATGCGCTCGGCTTCGCCCTGAAGGTAGGAGGGGTTCACTTGGTGATGGTCTCGTTAAGATTGAGGAGCACGTTGGCCACTGCGGTCATGGCTGCCAGCGCGACGGGATCGGCGGATTCCGGGGCCTTGGACTCGCCCACGGCAATGAGGGCCTTGGCGGCCGCTGGGTCGGCCTGGAAGCGGGCCAACTGCTGTTCGTGAGTTTGCCTCAGCACGGCCACCTCGTCCGGTTGGGGCTTGCGACCCAAGGTGTGCCGAAAGGCGCGGATCAATCGACGGTCGAGGTTGGTCGGCTCCTCCTTCAGCACCCGCTGCGCAAGGCCGCGGGCCGCTTCGACGAAGGCGGGGTCATTCATGAGCACCAGAGATTGCAGCGGAGTTTGCGTCCGCTGGCGCAAGAAGGTGCAAACCTCGCGGTTGGGCGCATCGAATGTGGCAAAAGACGGGTAGTGCGCAGAGCGCCTCCAGAACACGTACATGCCCCGGCGATAAAGATCTTGGCCATGATCTTGGACGAAGACCGAGTCGGTTCCGTCCCAGATGCCCGGCGGTTGGTAGGGTTTGACGCTAGGGCCACCAATCTTCGAATTGAGCAGGCCTGAGACGGCCAGCGCGTTGTCGCGGATGTATTCGGCGTCCAACCGCAGGCGCGGACCGCGGGTGAAGAGTCGATTGTAGGGGTCCCGGGTCAGCTTCTCCGGGGTAGCCGTCGCCGCTTGTCGGTAGGTGGCGCTGGTGACCATTAGGCGCAGTTGGTCCTTCACGCTCCAGGGCTTAAGATGGGGAGTCTTCTGGCCGCGCCGCTGGGTCGTCGCAGCTCCAGTACCTCCGTCGCGGAAACGGACCGCCAGAAAGTCGAGCAACTCCGGATGGCTAGGCCACTCACCTTGTGAACCAAAATCGTTGGCCGTCTTGACCAAGCCGGAGCCGAAGAGCATCGACCAGTAGCGATTAACCGTTACTCGGGCCGTGAGCGGGTGCTCCTTGGAAACCAACCAACGGGCCAACGTCAGGCGGTTGGTGGGACCTGCGGGCAGTGACGGCAGGAAGGAGGGAGTCCCCGGTTGCACCCGTTCCCCCCGCGTGCGGAAGTCGCCCCGAACCAACACGTACGTCTCCCGAGGTGGATCCAGCTCCTCCATGATGAGAGTGGTCGGAATTTTGGAATAGAAGGCGTCCTTGTTGCGGCGCGCCTGGGCCAGTGCCTTCTCGGCTCGCAGGAAGTCGACCGCATGGTTCTCGCGGTAGAATCGAGCCACCTCGTTGCGTTCTTCGTCAGAGCGCTTGCCTCGCGACTTGGCCACAATCGCCGCATAGCCCTCAAAGGTCAGTGATACCGCCTCGGTGGCGGTGAGCGTCCGAGAATAAATCCGCAAGTCATCCAACTGACCGGTAAAGAAAGATTCTCCATTGCGGGAGCCGATGCGAAGGGGTTCTTGAGTGGCAAAGGACCCCTTGAGCTGGTCCTTCTCAGTCTCCAGATCCTTGCGCACTCCGTTGACGAAGAGTTGAACGCCGGAGGCCTTGGCCGATCCATCGTAACTCATTGCGACATGAAGCCACTGGTTCTGAGGCAACTGTTCTTTGGTGCGGACCTTGATGGCGTCCTCGGGCCAAGCATGGATGAGGTGAGTCTGGAGGCGTCGATCTGAAATCAGCAAGTCCACCCCGCGGTATCCGGGGCCTTTTTCCATTTGGCTCAAGACGGCACCATCGCCTTGGATCCGAACCCATGCAGACACCGCGAAGGCGTTGGTGCGCCCCAAGTCCGAGCGCGAAACGGCCTCGGCGTGGGCCTTGCCATCGAGCTTCAGGGCTTTGCCCAAACGAGCATCAGCAAACTCGGGCGCGTTGGTTCCCTTCCAAGCGACTGCCGGATCTAGAGCGCCGTCGAAGTTCCACCGGACCGCCACGCCGTGGGTTGACGCCAGCACTGGAGGCTTCTCGCCCAGTTCTCGCTCCCATTTCTCCTGAGTCTCGCCCAATTCGTTGCTCCGATCTTGGAGGGTTTTCTCGGCGTCCTTGAGGGCAAAATCGGCCTCCACGAACCGGGCAGCCTGATCCGACGTCGGCACCGGCAGGCGCGGTGGAGGGTTGTCGGTGCGGATGCGATCGAGCCCCTTTTCCGGGACGTTGTGGAAGAACGCGTAAAGCCGGTAAAATTCCTTGGTGCTAATGGGATCGTACTTGTGGTCGTGGCACTCGGTGCAGCCCACGGTCAACCCCATAAAGGTGGCCCCCACCGTGTTGACCCGATCCACCACGTACTTGTTGAGGTACTCGTCCGGATCGGCGCCGCCTTCGTCATTGGTCATGTTGTTGCGCACGAAGCCAGTGGCCACGCGCTGACTGACGGAAGGATTGGGCAAGAGATCGCCCGCCAACTGCTCGACGGTGAATTGATCGAAGGGCTTGTCGGCATTGAAGGCATCGATCACCCAGTCCCGCCATAACCACATGAACCGGACGCCATCGAAGTGGTATCCGCTCGTGTCGGCGTAGCGCGCCAAATCAAGCCAGTTTTGACCGACTCGCTCTCCGTAATGCTGGGAATCCATCAGACGATCGACGAGGCGCTCATACGCATCCGAACGCTTATCGGCGAGGAAGGCGTCGACTTCATCCACAGTGGGAGGCAAACCGGTGAGGTCGAGGGTGACACGGCGCTGCAAGCTAACCGAGTCGGCCTCCGGATTAGGCTTGAGCCCTTCGGACTCCAATCGAGCCATGACGAAGGTATCGATGGCATTGCGGGCCCACTTGCCGTCCTGAACTCGAGGCAATTCCGGAGCCGTGGGCACGATGAATGACCAGTGCTGTTGCCAGCCAGCTCCCTGTCGCACCCATTGCTGGAGGAGTTCAATCTGGGCCGGCGAGAGGGGCTTACCATGCTTGGGTGGCGGCATGATCTCGTCGGGATCCTTGGTCAGGATCCGCTCGACGAGGGTGCTCTTTTCGGGATTACCAGCGACCAAGGCATGCTGGCCAGATTTGAGCGTTTGAAAGGCGTCTTCCTGACGATCGAGGCGTAACCCGGCCTTGCGTTTGCCCTCATCCGGGCCATGGCAGGCAAAGCAATGTTCCGAGAAAATGGGACGAATCTGTCGGTTGAAATCCACGCGCGGTTCCGACGTGGGTGCGGTTCCGGCTTGGAGGGCCACGGAACAAAGGCTCATCAACACCACCCAAGCGACACCGTGACAACGGATTTGAAGAGCGCGGCACGCAATGGCAAAACAGAGGGTCACACCGCAGAGGATGGTCTAGCTTGGAAGGTCCAGCAACCCCCCATCGCATCAGTCGCTCGGGGTGACGGGGCGTCAATCATCCGTGGATAGACAAAACTATGCGATACGGACATCGGCCGCACGTCTGTTGTTCGATCCAGTAACTTTCACTGAAGGCAGGTTGTTATTTCTCATTGTTCTGTCGGAAGAACTCAACCGAGGCTGTGGGTATGGGTCCCGAGGGAATTAGTTTTCGACCCCGCTCCACACCGCCGCCTCCGTTGGGCACCCTCACCGAGTTACGGATTGAGGGTATGGATTGCGGAAATTGCGTTCGATCGGTCACCGAAGCCCTCCAAGGCGTTGCGGGAGTTTCCCGGGCCGTGGTGGACCTCCGCGGTGCCATGGCGCGAACTTACTGGATGCCCGAACAGGCTCCGGAACCCGCACGGTTGATCGAGGCGGTAAAACGGGCGGGTTACCAGGCCTGCTTGGCCAAGAGCCCCGGATCCCCTTCCCCGGCCGGATCGCCCCCCGGAAACACACCACCCAATCCCTGGACAACGGCCGTTTGGCTGGGAGTTCCCGCCACGCTGTTACTTCTGACCGGCGATTGGATCGGCGGCTGGGGCATGCAACGAGGCTTCCAGGCCTTGTCGTTGGTGCTGGCGAGCGCGGTCCAAGCGGGTGTGGGGTGGCGATTCTATCGCGGGGCCTGGCGGCAGGCCCGAGTCGGCCGCTCTAATATGGACACCCTCGTGTCACTGGGTTCATCGAGCGCCTACCTTTGGAGCCTGTGGCTGTTTTTTACCCAGAGCCACGCTCACCTCTTCTTCGCCGAGTCGGTAAGCATCCTCACGCTCATCAGCGTGGGCCATGCTCTGGAAGCTCGGATGAGTTCCAAGGCCGGAAATGCTCTGAGAGCGTTGATGGAGTTGGCTCCAACCACGGCCCGACGATTGGACTCAGCAGGACACGAGGTAGAAACCCCCGTCGCCCAACTGCGCACCGGGGAGCGCCTTCGCATCAAACCCGGAGACCAAATTCCGGTCGATGCGCTCGTGCTGGAAGGGGACTCGTCGGCCGACGAATCCCTGCTGACCGGAGAGCCCATGCCCGTGAGTAAAACCTCCGGATCGGCGTTGCTGGCCGGCTCAGCCAACGTGGAGGGAAGCCTCGTTGTGCGGGTCACCGCAACCGGCGAACACACCACCTTGGCCCGCATCGCCGCAGTGGTGGAACGGGCGCAGTCCAGCCGGGCTTCTATCCAACGCCTGGCCGACCGGGTCAGCTCGGTCTTTGTGCCCGTGGTGGTGATGATCGCCTGCGTGTCCGCAGCAGCCTGGGCCTGGGCTCCCGAGACACTCCGCCACTGGCAATCTATCTTAAGTCCCCTGCTCTGGCACCCTCAGGCCAGCCTGTCCCCCATGAGCGATGCTGTTTCGACCTTCTGTTCGGTGCTCATCGTGGCTTGTCCCTGCGCCATGGGGCTGGCCACACCGGTGGCTTTGATGGCTGGTATCAATGCCGCCGCCCGACGCGGCATCCTCATCCGGGACGCGGTGGCGCTCGAAAAAACCGGCCGCATCTCAGCCTTGGCGTTCGACAAGACCGGCACTCTCACGGTCGGGCATCCGGCCATCACTCGATGGGAAGACCTGCGGCCGGAAAATTCACGATCCATTCCACTGCCCGCACTGGCCGGGCTTCTGGCCGATCGATCCCAACATCCGGTCTCGCGGGCCGTGAGCGCGGCGGACAAGGCTTTGCGGAATCCATCCCCAACCTCTGGGGCCAGCCTACCGGCGCTGATCTCGTGGCGGGAGTTGCGCGGTCAAGGCATCGAGGCCATTGCGGCCGGGGGTGATCCAGGCTCTCCCCTGCGGTTGGGGTCGGTGGGTTGGATGCGGTCGTTGGGGATCCCGTGGAGCGACGTAGCTGAAGCCTGTCTGCAACAAGCATCCGAGGCCGGACACAGCGCACTGTTGCTGGCCGAAGGCCGCGTCCTGCTGGGAATTCTGCACATCGGTGATGCCGTCCGCCCCGACTCGCCCGAGGTCGTCCGACGCCTGCAGGCGCAGGGTACGGAGACGTGGCTCATCTCGGGTGACACCGCCCCCACGTGTCAGGCCGTGGCGAAAGCGGTGGGCATCCCCCCGGAACGGGTCCGTGCCGAATGCCGGCCTGAGGACAAGGTGCGGATTCTCGGCGAAATCCAAGCGCGCGGGCTTCATGTGGCCTTCGTGGGAGACGGCATCAACGATTCGCCAGCACTGGCCGCAGCCAACTTGGGCATCGCCGTCGCCAAGGCCTCCGACGTGGCCCGCGAGGCGGCAGATATTGTTCTGCTGCGACCCGATTTAGCCGCGGTGGTCGAGGCCTTGGACCTCGCCGATCGAACCCTGCGAACCATCCACCAGAACTTGTTCTGGGCGTTCTTCTACAACGCCGCGGCCGTACCGCTGGCGGCCCTAGGATACCTGAGCCCCGTGGTGTGTGCCCTGACCATGGGCCTCTCGGACCTCATCGTCATCGGCAACGCCCTGCGCCTGCGGCGGAGGGCTTCCACCCCTCACCGAAACAACGGACTCTCTGGCGAGGCGAAGGATCCAAGGATTAAGCGTTAACAGGACCTTCCTGGAGAGCCCCGCGTTGAAAGAGGCAAACCCCCACCCGTTCAATATGGGCTGCCACGTCCAGGTCGAGGTTCCGGTCGAATCGAATCAGGCTGAAGCGATACGGCAGCAGCAGGTCATCGAGTGCTTCGTAGATTCTCCCGACAGATCGCCACTCGAGCGCTTCACCCTCGAGCGAGAGATCGATATCCGAACCCGATTTGTGGGTGCCCTTGGCCCGGGATCCAAAGAGCACCGCCTTTTCTACCTCGGGAAACCGCGCCAAGACCTCCGCGATGAGGCCCATCGTTCTTCCGGTCAATCCGTGCGTCGAGGTCATGGCTCCAACGCCTCCAATTCGGAAAACCGGCGACGGAATTCCTCAAACCTCGGAACGAAACTCCCCAGGATTGCAGCCGCAATTTCTTGTGCGGTCTTTTCGTTGTAAGTGTGACTGCTGCGATTGCGGGCCTGAATCATCGCCATCCATTCGTCACCATCGACGATCAATCCCTTGGCAAAACCCTCGCGAGTGGCGTCTTTGGATCCGTAAAGAGGGCCATTGCCGCGCGATTCCAGAAAATCCTTGAGCGTGTTCCACGCCAGTTCATGGGTGAACTCAAAGGCTTGGATCAACCCCTGCTGTTCCAAATCCGACAGCCGCCTCTGCTTCGCCAACTCGGCTGCCGCCGCCAACTGAGAGAAGGCCTTGCCGAAGCTTTGGAAACGCTGACGCCAGCGGACATCTGGAGTCTTGGACATGGCGAGAACCAATCAGAACGCCCCTGTCCTCGCAGCATCAATTTCAGCCCGTGAATCTCGAACACCCACCTCACTCACTCCAGGAACCCATCGATTCCACCCTGTTCTTCCCGTTTCTTCAGAAGGTGGGTAACCCGACGGTCCCGGGCACTCAGGCGCGCAGGGTGGCGCCGAGGGCCGATTGGAACACGCCGACGAGGCGGTCGTGGGCTGCTTGGACTTCTTCGTCCTTCAAGGTGCGGTCGGCCGCCCGATAGGTGAATGAATAAGCCAGGCTCTTGTGTCCCTCGGGCACGTGTTTGCCACGGAAAACGTCGAAGAGTTCCACCGCCTCGAGGTTGTTCGGCTTGGCTTGCTTGACCGCCGAGAGGACTGCTTCGTGAGTGATCGCCTCGGGCACGATCATCGCCACATCGCGCTGGATCGAAGGGAACGCTGCCAAGGACTTGAAGCTCCGGGCTGAGTTTCCGCGGGCCAGAAGGATATCGAGGTCGAGTTCTGCCAACAGGACCGCATCCCGCAGGTCGTACCGTTTCGCCAATGTCGGCAGCAGTTGACCCAATTGTCCCAAGGGCAGTTTGCCCCCGAGGGTCACCGTGGCCGATTCCAACATCAGGACGGTGCTCTCCGGGCGGCGCGCATAGACCACGCCGCGGAGACCGAGCCGTTCGATGAGTTCTTCCAGCAATCCTTTGAGGTCGAAGACATCGGCCTTGGCATCGCGGTCGGCTCCGGACCAGAAGCGGGGATCTCGGGCACCGGTCAGTGCAATGGCCACGCGCCACCCTTCACGGGCCACCCCGTTCTGCAGGCTGAAAACTCGGCCCATTTCGAACAACTGCACATCGCCATTGCCACGGCTGAGGTTGTGATTGAGCGAATCGAGAAGCCCTGGCAGCAACGAGGGTCGCAAGGCATTCATGTCGCTGCTGAGGGGGTTGGCCAAGAGGACCACGTCTGGAGAGGCCCACCGCGCGGCCGTGTCGGAAATGAGCGTCTGACCTTGAGCCTCGTCGAGACCCAGACCTGTTAGGATACGCCGGACCTCAGCAAAACGGTCATAGGTGGCATCGAAGGGATGCGCTCCCACTGCGCCCCGGGGCGTTGTGGACGGGATGCGATCAACCCCGAAAAGCCGGGCTACTTCTTCGACCAAATCCACCTCGCGTTTGAGATCCACGCGCCACGACGGCACGCGCCACACGGAGGTCACCGATCCGCTCCGACTGCCCTGCCCCACCTCTTCGAGGCCGAGCCCGCTAAGAAATTGTGCTTGGGTCTCGGAAGGAATCTCCACGCCCAGAACGACCTGTGCGCGATCGTGTCGCAGCGTCAGTTCTTTGACTTGAGGCGGGTTCGGGAAGGCGTCGACGGCCGCGCCGGACACGGTGCCGCCCGCGACTTCTAACAAGAGCTGAACGCAACGACGGCTGGCCGATTCGGTTGCTTGGACATCGGCTCCGCGCTCAAAGCGGTAGCTCGCGTCGGTGCGCAGCGCGAGCGACTTCGAGGTCCGACGAATGCCCGTCGGAGTGAAGTAGGCCGACTCGATCAGCACATCGGTCGTATCGTCCTGAATACCCGAATGAAGCCCACCCATGATGCCCGCCAAGGCAACGCCGCCCGCGGCATCGGCGATGAGCAAATTGTCTGGGTTGAGTGTGTGCTCGCGACCATCGAGGGTCGTGAACTTCTCACCGTCGGAGGCGCGGCGGATCACCACTTCCGCAACGCCGGCCTCATTGGCCTGAATGCGTCGAAGATCGAAGGTGTGCAACGGTTGCCCCGTCTCCAACATCACGTAGTTCGAAACATCGACCACGTTGTTGATGCTGCGCAGCCCCACCTTTTCGAGGGTCGAACGTAACCACGCCGGGCTAGGCCCAACCTTCAATCCACGAATCACCCGAGCCGTGTAGCGCGGGCACAACTCGGTGGCCTCGAGTCGTATGGAAGCCGAAGCCCCTTGGGTCTCGGGAAAGGTTACCTGAGGCAACCGCAGAGGATTGCCGGTCACGGCGGCGATTTCGCGAGCAATACCGATCAGCGAGTTGAGGTCCGGACGGTTGGGGGTGACCTCGAGATCGAACACCACATCACTGCCTGACAGTCCCAGATAAGC
Source organism: Verrucomicrobiales bacterium (assembly GCA_005805505.1). Taxonomy (GTDB): domain Bacteria; phylum Verrucomicrobiota; class Verrucomicrobiia; order Limisphaerales; family UBA9464; genus SXXZ01. Next base: position 11,650 of record SYMJ01000172.1, read on the forward strand.
GGCCAAGGGTTGGCCCACCGTTGCCTCTTCGCGCAAGATGAGGAGACCCTCTTCGCGGCGATGACCGATGGCCTCCGGATCAATGCCTAATTCCTCGTGGGAACACATCATGCCATGCGATTCGACACTGCGGATCTTGCCGACCTTGATGGTGAAGGGTTGGGTGTCGCCGGCCTTCAAGGGCAGCGAGGCTCCAGGAAGAATGAGCGGAATCTTATCTCCCACCTTGAAGTTCTGCGCACCGCAAACGATCTGGCGTTCGCCCTGGCCATCGGCCACGCGACAAACCGAAAGCTTGTCGGCATTGGGATGTTTGTCGCGGGAGAGGACCTGGGCCACAACCACGCCGTCGAATTGGCCGGTCAGGCGCACAATGCCTTCGACCTCGAGACCCAACAGCGTGAGACGCTCGGTGAGTTCTTCCGGGGTCCCGTTGAAGTCCACATAATTGCGGAGCCAGTTGAGGGTCACTTTCATGGGCAAAAAAGATAGAGACGGAGGCGACTCGGGCTGGATGGAGACTTCAGAACTGCTTCAGGAAACGGACGTCGTTTTCGTACAGGAGGCGGATATCGGTGATGCCGTAGCACAGCATGGCGATGCGCTCGATGCCGAAGCCAAAGGCCCAACCGCTCCACACCTCGGGGTCGTACCCCACGTTCTCGAACACTTGCGGATGCACCATGCCGCAACCGGCGATCTCCAACCACTCCTTGCCCAACTTGCGGACGAGGGCGTTGGTGAAATCGATCTCCAAGCTCGGCTCGGTGTAGCTGAAGTAGTGTGGGCGGAAGCGCAGTTTGACGTCATTGCCCAGCACTTCCTTGAACACCGCCTCTACGGTGCCCTTGAGGTCGCTCACCGTGACATTGCGGTCCACGTAAAGGCCCTCGATCTGGTGGAAGGTCGGGTTGTGCGTGGCATCGGCATTGTCGCGACGGAAGACACGGCCTGGCACGACGATGCGGATCGGCGGCGGGGTTTTTTCCATGACCCGGATCTGAACGGAACTCGTGTGAGTGCGCAGCAGTGGGCGCTCGGCTGTGTCCAGGAAGAAGGTGTCTTGGGCATCGCGTGCGGGATGATCCTTCGGCGTATTGAGCGCATCGAAGCAATGAACCTCGTCCTCGATCTCGGGACCCTCTGCCACCGCGAAGCCCAGCTTGCGGAAGGCCCGCACGATGGAGTCCGTGACTTGAGTCAAGGGATGGAGTCGCCCCAGGGGACGACGGCGTCCGGGAAGAGTAAAATCGGCAGGTTCTTTAGGCAGCGCCGCCTTGAGTTCCAAAACACCGCGCAGCTCGGTCAACACGGCCTCCAACTCCTGCTTGGCGGCGTTGATTGCCTTGCCCGCCAGTGGGCGCTCTTCCTTGGGCAGCGAACCCAATTCCTTCATCAGGGCCGTGAATGCACCGTCGGCTCCGAGGAAGCGGCCCTTGACCCGATCCAAGGCAGAGAGATCTGGCGCGGCCCGAAGTTCTTGCTGCGCGGCGGCGAGGATGGCGGGAAGGCGTTCTTGCAGGGACATGGCAGGAGGACGGTCTGGGGAGCTTGTTTGCTAGGGGTGGGATTCCCAAGGGATCCATTGGCTAGGAGTGCCCTGGGAAGTTACCAAACAAAAGCCGATGAAAGAAAAACGGGCGACCTTTGTCAAAAGGGCGCCCGCCTTGGGATTTCCAGTGGAATGGATCTCTGGTTACGCAGAGCGGTTGCTCAAGCGGTTACAGCGTTGATCATCGCACCGGCATTGATCGCCGCACTGGCCTGAATCATCGCACTGGCCTGAATCATCGCACTGGCCTGAATTGTCGCACCGGGCTTGATCTTGAGGGCGGCCTGGGCCACTTCGACGAGCTTAAGAAAAGCGCTCGCATCGGTGGCGGCGAGGTCAGCCAGAACCTTACGGTCGAGGGAGCATCCGGCGGCCTTGAGGCCTTCCATGAAGCGGCTGTAGGTCAGGCCGGCCGCACGGGCAGCAGCATTAATACGGATCTGCCAGAGGTAGCGGAAGGTCCGCTTCTTGGTCTTGCGATCGCGGTACGAATACTGCATGCCGTGGTCGACGGCATCGCTGGCGTACCGGTAATGGCTGCTGCGGCGTAGGCGAAAGCCTTTCGCCAGCTTGAGCATCCTTTTACGACGTTTGCGGGAAGCGGGAGCGTTAGTGACGCGCATGGAAGTAGGCTGTTAGAAAGTTGGGGTGTTCAGTGAGAGAACGGCAGACATGCCTTGATCTTGTACACGTCGGTCTTGTGCACAAGCTTCGCAGTTCCCAGACGACGCCGCCGGTTGGCGTTCTTGCTGGAGAGCAGGTGGCGCTTTCCGGCGTGCTGAGTGAGCACCTTGCCGCTCGCGGTGATTTTGAACCGCTTAGAGACGGACTTCTTGGTTTTGATTCCCTTCGGACGACGCATAAAACTGGACCTTTTCGATAGGACGAAAGAGCGGAGACATAACGAGTAACAGCCCTCGGATCAAGTGGTATTTTGACCATCCTGAGAGCAAGAGCTGATTTGCTTAGCTTTTCGCCGCATTCACTCCGTTGCTTTTTGACAACGTAGGCACCACCAAGCAGAGGCCTATATTCACCGCTTATTGGTGGAAGGCAACGTTGTAGTGGATTTGCTGGAGATTGTACCCGGACTCCAGGTCGTACCGCCTCGGGTTAAAGTGCGAGTCTCACCCAGCAAATTGGGCTTCGTGGTCATAACTTCACCCAAAGAGCGGCCGCTGGGATCCTTGAAGCGAGTCTTGGTCTCCCTCAGTAAATTGGGCTTGGTGGTCACTCCCTCGCTGATTGTCGCGCCGCGAACGTCCTTGAAGGTGGTCTTGGACTGGCCCAGAAGATTCGGCTTACGGGCGACGGATTCACCCAGAATCTGGCCCGAGGAATTACGGACCGTCGTGTGCGTATTGCCCAAGAGATTGGGCTTGGTCGTGCTGGCTTCGCCCACCTTTTGTCCGCGGGAATCCTGCAACTCAGTGCGTTTCTGCCCCAGCAAATCCGGCTTGGAAGTCTTGGCTCCTGGCGGCTTGAACGACGTGTCGGCGGCGTGGACGGACAGCGCTAAAACGAAGGCTGACATCATCAGACAGCTCAGGGCGGAACGGGTTTTCACGAGATTATCTTGAACGCTAACAACCAACAGTCGCCGATCTATTTCCGGTGCGCAAGGGACTGGGATTCACAATGGAAACGTAGAGACCGGGCTTCGTGGAATCCGGATTGCCGTCGTCACCGGTGATCCATGACTTCGGAAATATTCTTTCTTTTGATACACCTCCCGGATCGGCTTTCTGCCATCCCCTTCCCGCTGCCTGCGGATCTCCCGTTCTGCGGTGTGTCTCGTGTCCTTTCCTCGTCGGGTCCTTCCTTGGACCCAGACTCGCACTGCTCATGGCTCCGTTGGGCGAGGTCACTTCACTCGCCTCACAGTGACCCGAGGATGCTATCGCTCGGTGCGATGCTTTGCATTTTGCCTTCGCGATCGATTCAGTCCAATCTTCAGTTCGATTAATGAACGCTCCCATCCGTGTCGCTGTCACCGGCGCTGCCGGTCAAATTGGTTACTCCCTCCTGTTCCGCATCGCCTCTGGCGCGATGTTCGGACCCGCTCAACCGGTCATCCTCCACCTGATTGAAATCGAACCCGCACTCAAGGCCCTCAGCGGCGTAGTGATGGAACTCGACGACTGCGCCTTCCCGCTGCTCCAGGGCGTGGTTCCGACCTCCAGCCTCGACGAAGGCTTCCGCGGCGTGAACTGGGCCCTACTCGTGGGCAGCGTGCCGCGCAAGCAAGGCATGGAGCGAAAAGACCTCCTGGGCATTAACGGAAAGATCTTTACGGGCCAAGGACAGGCTATCCAGCGCAACGCCGCGTCGGACATCCGCACGTTGGTCGTCGGCAACCCCTGCAATACGAACTGCCTCATCGCCATGAATGCGGCGCGGGAGATTGCTTCCGACCGCTGGTTCGCGATGACCATGCTCGACCAGAACCGCGCCAAGACACAGTTGGCCAAGAAGGCCGGGGTGCGCGTCGATCAGGTGTCCAACATCGCCATTTGGGGCAACCACAGCTCGACGATGTATCCTGATTTCTATCAGGCACGCATCGCCGGCAAAGCCGCGACGGACGTCATCAACGACGAAACTTGGTTCAAAGACTCGTTCATCCCAACAGTCCAGAAGCGTGGGGCAGCCATCATCGAGGCTCGCGGCCTGAGCTCTGCGGCCTCGGCCGCCAATGCTGTGGTCGACACAGTGCGCGCCCTGACCACGCCGACCCATCCCGACGACAGCTTCAGCGTCGCCGTCTGTTCCCAGGGCGACTACGGGATCGAGAAGGGGCTCATCTTCAGCCATCCGACCCGCAGCGACGGCCAGCGTTGGGAAATCGTGCAAGGTGTTCCCATCAACGAATTCAGCCGCTCCAAGATCACGGCCACAGAGAATGAACTGAAGGAGGAGAAGTCCTTGGTGGCCGACTTGCTGCCGCAGGCCTAATCCCCCCCGTGAGGCCTTGCACAGGCCCTTTCAGCAAAACGCCCCAACCAAAAGGTTGGGGCGTTTTTCGTTCGGATCCGACCTGAGCCGGATTCGGTGTTGAGGGATCGTCGTCCCAGATCAGCCCAACTTGGCCAGGAGTTCTGCGTTGGTCTTGTGCTTCTTGAGGGCGGCGATGAGCGTCTCCATGGCTTCCACCGGCTGGAGATCGGTCATCATGCGACGCAGCTTGCGAATGGCATCGATCTGGTTGGGCGCGAAGAGCTTCTCTTCCTTGCGGGTTCCCGACTTGGGAATGTCGATGGCCGGATAGATGCGACGCTCGGAGAGCTTCCGATCCAGAATGAGCTCCATGTTACCGGTGCCCTTGAACTCTTGAAAAATCAGCTCATCCATGCGGCTTCCGGTATCCACTAGCGCGGTGGCTAGAATGGTCAGCGAGCCCCCCTCCTCGACCTTGCGGGCCGAAGCAAACATCTTGCGCGGAATTTCCAGAGCACGGGCATCAACACCACCGGTCATGGTTCGGCCAGAGCCGCCATGGACAGAATTGTAGGCACGGGCCACGCGGGTGATGGAATCGAGCAAGACAAAGACATCTTTGCCTGCCTCCACCATGCGACGGCAACGCTCGATCATCAACCGGCTCAGGCGCACGTGGGTCTCTAGGTCTTGGTCGTTGCTGGACGCCACCACCTCGGCCTTCACACTGCGCTGGAAGTCGGTGACTTCCTCGGGCCGCTCATCAATGAGCAGGACCATGCAGTACACCTCGGGATGGTTGGTGGTGATGGCATTGCAAATCTGCTTGAGGATCGTGGTCTTGCCGGTGCGCGGGGGCGCAACGATCAAACCGCGAGTCCCTTTGCCGATGGGCGTCACGAGATCGATAATGCGAGTCTCGAGGCTATCCGGCGTGGTCTCCAACTGAAACTTGTCGATCGGATCGATGGTGGTGAGATTCTCAAAGCGCATGGCGTGCAAATAGTCCTGGTAGGACTTGCCATTGACTTCGATCACCTCGCGCATCTGAGGGCTGCTGCCCCGATGCGGCGGATTCACCGAGCACTTGACCTGACAGCCTTCGCGGAGAGCCATGCGCTTGATGGAATCGGGCGTGAGGAACACGTCGGTGGGCTTTGGCGCATAATTCCCCTTCGAGGAACGCAAGAATCCGAAGCCCTTTTCGGACATCTCGAGCCAGCCTTCCATGATGACCAACTCGCCCTGCGGTTGAGGAGGATTGCCTCCCCGATTTTCACCGCGATTTTCACCCTGACCGCCCTGGTTACCACCCTGACCGCCCTGGTTACCACCCTGGCCACCCTGGCCAACCTGGTTGCCCTGGTTACCACCTTGGCCACCACCGTGTTGGTTGTAAGCGCGATTGCCGCCGCCGCCGCCGCCACCCTGATTGTGACGCTGCCCCTGATGGCCACCGTGTCGCTGATGGTGACCGCCATGACGACGTCCACCGCCGCCGCCACCTTGACGGAAGCCGCCTTGGCCACCGCCCGGACGGAAGGTGCCTTGATGGCCTTGCTGACCTTGGGGCCCGCCTTGTTGGGGATTCCCCTGAAACCCAGAGGCATCTCCTCCGCTGGGGCGGGAGTCACCCGAATCGGGTCCGTGGGCCGGTTGCGGTGATGGCGAAGGAGCCGAATTGGGCTCCTGAGACCGGGGAACAGATTCCTCCGGTGATTGCTGATTGCTCATGCGCTATGGTATGTCGGAAGAGTCCGGTCCCAGAAATGCGACAGAAGTAAGGGCCGCGGGAATATTGACTTGGGGAAGCTGCGGGGAAGGAAAACTCCAACGCAGACGGACTTCAGACCGCTTACAACTAGAGTTGGATCTTGGTGAGAGCAACAGCTTTTTTAAAAAAACTTTCTTTTTCATATTTCCTTCCAAGGAAAGCCGGGTTGACTGCCCGGCCATGATGGTTCCCTTGGCCTACGGACGCGGATGGCTTCCAGTGATGTTTCCTGACGATGCGACGACGGTGATTGAACCGCGCCCGGCCGCCCCCCTTCGAGACGAACACGCCTCCGTGCTGGCGGCGCTGGAATCACCGCTCGGCGCCTCCCCATTGCGGGAGTGGCTCACGCCCGGTTGCCGCATTTGCATCCTCTTCACAGACATCACTCGGGCCACCCCCAATGAACGACTGATTCCGTGGCTTTTGGCTTATCTGGAAGAGGCCGGAGTGCAACGAGATCAGGTCACCCTGCTCTGCCAACTGGGCACCCACCGACCCTGCACCCGAGAAGAATTCGAGCAGTTGCTCACGCCCGAAGTGGTGGCGAATTGGAGGGTCCTCAACCATGAACCTTTCAACCACGACGCGTGTATTGCCCTCGGAGCGACACGAACCGGTGTTCCAGCGTGGATCAATCGACACTGTGTGGAAGCCGATGTCCGCATCGTCACGGGGTTCATCGAACCTCACTTCTTCGCAGGGTTCAGCGGTGGCCCGAAAGGCATCATGCCGGGCGTGGCACATGTGGACACCGTCATGAGCAACCATGGGGCTCAGAATCTGGGAAACCCCAAGGCCAGTTTCGGCCACTGCGAGGGTAATCCTGTGTGGGAAGAGATGCTGGAAATCGCCCAGCGCGTAGGTCCCAGTTTTCTTCTCAATGTCACACTGAACGATCGAAAAGAGATCACTGGTGTCTTCGCAGGAGAACTCGCCACGGCCCACCGGGCCGGACGCGAGACTGTGCGGCAGGCGGCCATGCAACCGGTCGATGCTCCATTCGAGGTGGTGGTCACCACCAATTCGGGATTCCCGCTGGACCAAAATTTGTATCAGGGGGTCAAAGGCATGTCTGCGGCGGCGCGGATTATCCGCCCAGGTGGAACCATTATCCTTGCAGCGGAATGTTCCGACGGAATCCCCACCGGAAGCCCATATGATCTGCTGCTGCGCGAGGAGTCCTCCATTGAAGGTGTCTTGGCTCGATTGGCAACACCGGGGTTTTCCCAACCGGAACAGTGGCAGGCCCAACTTCAGGGAGTTGTCCAGAGCAAGGCTAGGGTGTTGGTCCATTCCAGCCTGCCGGAGGACTTGCTGCGAAGAGCCCATCTGGAACCCTGTCCGGACATCGGTGAGGCCGTTCGGACCGCACTCCTCCGCCACGGTCCCGGAGCACGGGTCGCGGTCCTTCCGCTTGGTCCACTCACCATTCCCTATTTACAGTCTCACGAAGGCTCACCGCTTCGGTAGCCACTGAGTCTGGGGGATGACTGGCCCTCGGGGTCTGTCGACGTGCAGGGGTGATCCCAGATTTGAACAGCAGGGATGTTGGCTCGACTGAGCTACTTCAACCGAGATCGATTTTCGGAGGGCCCATTTTTAATTTCGAACGACCGATGCGTGCGGCTTGACGATGGGGGGATCCCCTGCATAACGTCACAGCCGGTCGGTGGTCGTAGATCAATGGTAGATCCCCAGATTGTGATTCTGGTCGTTGCGGGTTCGAGTCCCGTCGGCCACCCCACCTTACTCCGAGCCAATTACTCTGAGCCAACAGCTCAGGGTTTATTGCTTCAGAGCCGTTGTTGTCTTAGTGCGGTCGTTGTCTCACCGCAGTCGTTGTCTCACCGCAGTCGTTGTCTTACCGCGGTCGTTGCCTGAGCGCTATAGACTGTTTCCCCCAGTGCGATAGCTTCTTTAAGAGAATCGCCCGTGGGGCATCGCACTGAGGTCCTAGCGCCACGGGGCACGATCGGACTCATGAGCTCATCCAGCTACATTCTGGATTCCTGCGGCAAACTCTGCCTCACCCACGCACCTCCGAAATAGGGCGATTTCTCCGAAAGCGCCACGTCTACAGACACGGACCGCTCGGAGATCGGTCCCTACCTAGGCACCGCTGGCTGATGATTACTTCTGCTCCGAGTACCAAGCCATCTGGATATTCTCGAGAATCTTCTCGTTGGAAGTCTCTGGCTTGTCGCCGAATTCGGGCAACTCGCAGACCATCTTGTGCAATTTCGGGAAGCTGAGCTTCAAGGGGTCTTGATCCGGAAAAGCATCCATCAAGGCCCAGGCGATTTCATCAGAATCTCTCCATGTCAGTTTCATAGTTTTTGGAAGATGCCCTCCGATGGTTCCAAACAAAAGGGGGAGACCGAAAAATTCAGGTGACAACCGGTGAGCGCTTCAAAAGGGATATCGGTCGGCAACCCGTGTCAGTTTGTAGGTGGACTCTGCGCCGAACGGCCCCAGAGCTCGTAGTGATACAAAGCCGCCACGGCCAAGGAATGGCGGACACGACCTCCAGTGACCAGAGCCGAAATCTCAGAAATCGGAAACAGGCGCACCGCGATGTCTTCGGAGTCGTCCAACTCCAACTCGCCGACCCGCCGGCAATTCCGCACCAAGACCGTTCGACACCGATTGCTCTGGATGGCCGAATTGGGCAGCACACAACCAATCTCGATGGCTCCGTCGCCCACGTAGCCAGTTTCTTCCCGCAATTCCCGGAGGCCGGCAGCCACAGAATCGATCTCGCCTGGGTCCATGATGCCGCCAGGAACTTCTAATTCCACCGCCGCAACGCCATGCCGGAACTGCTCCACCAAAATCAGTTCATTCTCTGCGGTGATGGCGATGACATTCACCCAATCCGAACAATCCATCACATAGAAATCGCGCTCCACCCCATTGCGCGGGCTACGACGCCTCACCGAACGAAGTTGGAAGATTCGGAAATCGCCCAAGGAGTGGGTCCCCAGATCCGGCCACGAGCGGATCTCACCGCTGAAATCTCGAGGACTCATGCCTGCGGATCGGTCGTTGACGCCTGAGACTGTGCAGCCCAACCGCCAGCCATCGCCCGCAACAAGTGGCCAAGCGCCTCCTCGTAGGAACGCCCCTTAGCCTCAGACAATTGGCCAGCGCGTCGATGGAGTTGCAGGGCCATCTCTGGGCATTTGTCGGGCGGGCACCCGAACCCCTGAAGGATGGTGGTGATGGCGGTGAGGGTTTCAGCTTCCACAAAAAAGAAAAACGGCGGCAAGGAGTGACCCCGGCCGCTGCTCAGTATTCCGAAAGGCTACGACTACTTCAAGGTGGCGCGGTCCACGATCTTGATGCTCTCCACGCCCTGCCGCTTGTCCGGACGATCCTGGGAGCCAACCTTAGTGGTGGCCAACTTCTCCAGCACGTCGTCGCCCTGAATGAGTTTGCCGAAGGCCGTGTACTGGCGGTCCAAAGAGCTGGGATCTCCGTGGCAGATAAAGAACTGGCTGCCGGCAGAATCCGGATCCTGGGACCGGGCCATGGAGATCACACCCCGCTTGTGGGAGCGCTCGTTGAACTCGGCCTTGATCTTGTAGCCCGGGTCGCCGGTGCCCCAGCGGTTTTGCTTGGTATCGTCCTTGGTCAGCGGATCGCCGCCCTGGACCATGAAACCCTTGATGATCCGGTGGAACGCGGTGCCATCGTAGAAGCCCTTTTGGGCCAGGGTTTTGAAATTCTCGACGGTCTTCGGGGCCACATCTGGCCAGAACTCGATGACCATGTCGCCGGCAACGGTCTTGATGACGGCGACCTCGTTGGTGGTGTTGCTCACTGGGGTTTCTTTTTTGTCAGTTTTGGTGGGAGCCTTGTCTTCGGCAGACACGGCGAGGCCGCAAAGAAGCGCGGCGGCCAGCGCGAAAAGGACTCGTTTCATGCTTCGCACAAATAACAACAGGACAGGCTTTCTGTCACGCCGAGAAACGCGACACCGTGGCCTCGGGCCTGGAATTTATCGGGCCGCCACCAGGAGCGCGGATCCCAGCGCCATGATGCAGGCTCCAGTCAGCCGGCGAGCAAACTGGGTCTCACCAAAAAAGGCCCATCCCAAGAATACGCTCAGCACCGCAGACAACTGAAAGAACGACAACGCGATCCCTGTCGGCAGCTGATCTAGGACCACAAAGGTGCTGGCTTGCATCAGCCCCGTCGTTAACGCGAGCGCCAACCCAGCCGACAAACTGCCCAGGGCTACGGTCCCGGCTTGAGGACAGGCTGCGCGGGCTTTCCAAGCAAACGGGGCAGCCACCAGAAAACCCAACAGCACCCATCCGGCAAAGGCCCGTACCGGATCAGAAACTGCCAACGCCCGTTTCAATGTCACGGCCTCGGCCGCCGAGAATACCAGGGCCAGAAAACGTAGCTGGACACCACGATCCAGAAACAGCTCCCAAGGACGCCCCTTCCTACCTCCCCTTCCCCCCAGGAGAAGACTGCCCAAAAACACCAATCCCATGCCCACCCATTGCCAACCCTCAGGCCGTTCCCCCAGCAAGAACCAACCAGGAACAAGGCTCACCCAGGGCTTGCAGGCGTTGATGGGACCCAACAGGGACAGGTCCGAGCGCCGGACAGCCTCAATGATGAGCCAATTGGCCGCCACGGCCAGGGCGGCCGACAGCAAGCTCCACAACCAAAAGACCCAACTCAGCGAATCGCCGGCCCGAAGCAGAATCACCATAGCCACCGGACCGAGCACCCCATGCGTGAAGGCCAGCAGGACCGGCGCCGGCCATCCTCCTCCGGCCAAGGCCTTTTGGAGGGCGTTTGAGCACGGGTTGGAAATCACCCGGAGAGCGATTACCAGCCAGGGCGTCAGACCGGGGGCTCCCATGGTGCGGGATTTAGAGCGGAGGGCAGCGAAACCGGTTTAGCCCCGGTAAATGACCATGACACCGAAGTCTGTGAGGATCTTCTGGGAGACGATGTCGAGGTAGCTGTAGTTAATCGGGTTGATGCTCACGATGTTCTGATCGCCGATGTTGTTGAGGAAGTCCGATACCGACTCATCGAACTTGTTCTTACCGACTTCCTTGCAGTCGGAATGACGGAGGGTCTTCACCCGCATCCCCGGCTTTGACTCCTTGGCCGCCAGTTCCAGCGACTTGTTGGGCTTTTGGATGAGGGACTCGATCGGTTTCTGGGATGCAGGTACCGCCATGCGTTTTTCATCACGCGGTGATGGAGTCGGACCAGCGGTCCCCGCCAAGGCCGTCTTGATCGGCACGGCGGCCGCAGTCGGCACGGTCACCGACTTTTGGCAGGTCGGGCAGTCGAATTGCTGACCGGCGGCGTCTTGGTCGACCTCGAGACCGAGGCCGCAGTGGGGGCAGTTGAAAACAATGTCCATGGAATCACTCAAACGTTCGGGAAAGCTGCTTCAGTCGGGAAGCCAAGGGTGAGTTGGCCGGTGTTCGTGCCTTCACCGCGGCGTAAAGCCGCCGGGCTTCGGCCGGGTTGTTGCGGACCAGCATTTGCGCGTAGTCCAATTGGATAGCCGATAATCGGGGCTCGGGAACCCATGCCCCATTCTGGTTGAGCCATTGACGGAGCGCCTGCGGACCGGCCTGCGTGGCGATCGCCAACGAGGCTTCTAACGGCGGTGACAGGGCGGGCAGGGATTCATCGCCCACCACTGGGGCAGCGTTCTCCCGGGCCTGTTCTCGTGACTGCTCGTCCGAGGGTATCGAACGGTAGACCAGCGAGATCCGGTAAACACCGAATCCCACCGTGGCCACCAACAAAAATAGCAGCACGAATTTCATGGAGCACACACTGCATCACCCACCCCCAAGATCCGCCGCTTACTCCCCGGGAATTCTCTGAATCCGAGCCCCAAGCTTCTGAAGTTTCAGCTCCATCCGCTCATAGCCGCGGTCGAGATGATAGACTCGGTGAACTTGAGTGCTGCCCTTGGCTGCAAGCCCAGCGATGACCAACGCCGCCGACGCCCGAAGATCAGAGGCCATCACCGGAGCGCCGCTCAGAGGTCGACCTCCTTTAACAATGGCACTGGGGCCCTCGATGGCAATATCCGCACCCAGACGCATGAGTTCCGAGGCATGCATGAATCGCGACTCGAAGATGCGCTCGGTGATAATGCTCGTCCCCGGAGCCTGACAGGCCAAGGCCATTAGTTGGGCCTGCATGTCGGTGGGGAAGCCGCTGTACGGCATGGTAGTGATGTCGATGGGCTTGATGGAACCCGTACCCCGGACCGTCAGCATTCCAGCCCCCCGGCGAATTTCTGCACCGGCCTCTTGGAGCTTGTCGAGGACTGCCCCGAGGTGATCGGCGCGGGCCCCGCGCAAAATGACTTCACCGCCGGTCGCCACAGCCACGGCTGCGAAGGTACCGGCCTCGATGCGGTCGGTGATAACTTCGTGATCGGCACCGTGTAGCTCCTTCACTCCGTGGATGGTGATCGTCGGACTGCCCGCGCCGGTGATTTTCGCCCCCATGGAGATGAGGAAGTCGGCCAGATCCACCACTTCGGGCTCGCAGGCGGCACTCTCGATGACGGTGATGCCGACAGCCAGTGTGGCGGCCATCATCAAGTTGGCTGTTCCTAAAACCGTGGGACCCACGCGACCGCCGAGGAAGATCATCTGCCCTTCTAAACGCGAGGCATGCACCCGCACATAGCCAGCTTCCACCTCGACCTGAGCACCCAGACCACGCAACGCCTTGAGATGTAAATCGATCGGGCGCGTGCCGATGACGCAGCCTCCGGGCAGCGACACCACGGCCTCCTTCAGGCGTGCCAAGAGCGGACCCAGGATGCAGATCGATCCCCGCATCTTGCGGATCAATTCGTAATCACCGCGGCCGGAGATGTTCGCGGCTCGAATGGTCAAGGTGCTGCCGTCCTGAGTCACCTCGGCTCCGAGGGACTCGAGGATCTTAAGCATGAAACCAACGTCGCTCAGGTCGGGCACCCGACGGATGATGCAGGTTTCAGAGGTGAGCAACGTTGCCGCAAGAATGGGCAGCACAGCGTTCTTCGAGCCGCTGATGGTCACTTCTCCGTTCAGGGGGAGTCCGCCTTCGATCAAAAAACTATCCATGGATTGAGGAACCGGAGATGCCCGCGTGGGTTGGTGGATTCAGATCGCACGGGCGGCCGATGGGTAGACGATGAGAATCCGCTCGCGCTCGCTCAAGTCTTTCTCTGCTGAAATCTCGCCCCAACCCTCTTCGGTAAAGAGCCGGATCAGGGCCGGAGCCTGACCGTCCCCAAACTCCAACAGGAGACAGCCCGAGGCGCTCAACCAGTGCTGACCCAACTTGGCTAGGATGCGGTACAACTCCAAACCATCGGCCCCACCGTCTAAGGCCAGTCGAGGATCGTGGTCGCGCACCTCGGGATCCAATCGGGAGATTTCGTCGGTGGGAATGTACGGGGGGTTGGACACAATCAGGTCCAGATTCTGGAACTCAGTCGCGCCAAGACTCCTCAGGTCGCGATGCAAAAAATCGATACCATTGAATCCAAGCCGAGCTGCATTGGATCGGGCAACTCGCAAGGCCGCTTCCGATACATCCATCGCTTGGACGGATACCCCTGGAATGCCGGCCAGTGCCATCGCCAGGCAACCGGATCCCGTGCCGATATCGAGGGCCTTCAAGGCGCGACCCGCAATGCCACCGGCCCGCTGTCGGAGCCAATCCTGAGCCTTTAAGGCCAGTACCTCGGTCTCGGGCCTTGGCACCAGAACATCACCGGAGACTTCAATCTCCCAATCGAGAAACGGAGCCGTGCCCAAGATGTGTTGCAGCGGTTCCCGCTGGCAGCGGCGTCGCACCCAAGTCTCCAACCGTTGGCGGTGCTCACGAGAAACCAATACGTCACCCCGCAAACGCAACTGAACCGGACTGGACCCGGTTAATTGCCATAGCATCCAGCACGCCTCAATTTCTCCGGACTCAATGCCGGCAGATTGAAGCGTCTGGGTGATCCACGACAAGGTGTCCCGAACGGTCATGCGAGTAGAAACTCGCCCCCACCCTGCCCCCTGTCGAGGCAATCGCCACCCTGAGCGCAACACTTCCGACACTCTTCCTCGGTTGGGAGATCTCTCTGAAAGCGCCGTTTCCTGGCTCGAACTGCGGTCGCCGGTCTCTCGGGGTTTCCAACGCCCTCAGACGGACCGCTCGGAGATCGGTCCCTACCTCGGAAGTCATTGGGCTACATCCTGGAGTCCTACAACAAACTCAGCCTCACCCGGGAACCTCCGAGGTGGGGCGATTTC
>SYMJ01000173.1 GCA_005805505.1 Verrucomicrobiales bacterium
GGCGAATGTCGCTTCAGGTGAGGCTGGTGGCATCACCCAGCACATTGGTGCCTACTCCATTCAGTATCCTCATCCCAACACGGGTAAACTGGAGAGTCTGACCTTCCTTGACACCCCGGGTCACGCCGCCTTCTCGGCCATGCGCGCTCGCGGAGCCAATGTAACCGACATCGTAGTTCTGGTTGTGGCGTCCAATGACGGTGTGATGCCCCAGACCCTAGAGGCCTTGGCGCACGCCAAGGCGGCCAAGGTTCCCATCATCGTCGCGGTCAATAAGTGCGACCATCCGAACTCCAACCCGATGAAGGTGCGCCAGCAGCTTCAGGACAAGGGATTGGTGCCGGACGATTGGGGCGGCGATACCCAGTTCGTGGAATGCTCAGCGATCACCAAGATGGGGATCGACGTCCTCATCGATTCCATCCTGCTTCAGGCTGAGTTGCTCGAACTCAAGGCCAATCCGGATCGCAATGCCAAGGGTAACGTCATTGAATCGGGCGTCGAGGCCGGTGGGTCGGTAGCTACGGTGCTCGTTCGCAAGGGAACGATGCGCATTGGCGACGTGATCATTTGTGGAGAGCACTACGGCAAGGTGCGCGCCATGATGAACGAAGAAGGGCTCCGCCTGAAGGAGGCAACACCCTCGGTGGCAGTCCGCGTTTTGGGGCTCAACGGAGTCCCGGATGCAGGGTCTGAGTTCAGCGTCGTTGAGAACGAGCGAGCTGCTCGCGACCTAGCTGAGGAA
The DNA here is from genome assembly GCA_005805505.1 of Verrucomicrobiales bacterium. Lineage (GTDB taxonomy): Bacteria > Verrucomicrobiota > Verrucomicrobiia > Limisphaerales > UBA9464 > SXXZ01. The sequence continues at coordinate 746 of SYMJ01000173.1, forward strand.
CGATCCAATGCCCGTAGGAAAGCCGAGATGGATGGCGATCGTCGCAAGACCCGGACTTCGTTGTCTGATCTCTTTGGACGCATCGGCGACCTGACTGCAAAGGTGCTTAAGGTGATCGTCAAGGCCGACACCCAGGGATCGGTAGAGGCCATTGTCGGCGCGCTTCGCGAGATTAAATCCCAGAAGGTCTCGCTTGAGGTGGTGAACAGCGCTGTGGGTGCCATCAACGTGTCAGATGTCAATCTGGCTCGGGGTTCCAAAGCGGTCATCCTTGCCTTCCACACACGCGTCGACAACAACGCCGCCGAGGAAGCCAAGCATCACACCGTCGAAATTCGTCTCTACGCAATCATCTATGAGTTGATTGACCAGGTGAAGGAAGCCATGGCAGGACTTCTGGATCCTCTTCTCAAAGATGTGATCGTCGGTCAGGCCGAGGTTCGCAATATTTTTGACCTCTCCAAGGGCGGGCGGGTCGCGGGTTGCGCCGTCACCAACGGTCGTCTGATTCGTGGCAAAATGCGTCTTCGCCGCCGCGGAAATCTGGTCTACGAAGGGGTTTCACTCACCCTCAAGCGTTTCCAGGACGAGGTGAATGAGGTTCGTTCGGGCATGGAGTGCGGTGTGCGCCTGGATGGCTTCGATGACTATCAAGAAGGCGATATCATCGAGTGTTACTCCGTAGAAAAGATCGCTGCCAAACTCGAATAACGCATACTGCTGTGTCCTCCCATCTCCCACCGGCCCCGAGTCGGCGTATCCAGCGGGTGACCGAGCTTCTCAGGCGGGAAGTTAGCGAACTCTTGCGGCGTGAGTTGAATGTCGAGGAGGTGGGGCTTCTCTCGATTAATGAGGTGAAGGTGGCCCCAGACCTCAAGACAGCCACCGTGTTCGTCGGTTTTGTCGGCAACCGTCAGCAACGCTCCGCCGCACCTGAGAAACTGGCTAAGCGAGCCAAGCACATCCAAATGATGCTCGGTTCCCAGTTGAGTATGAAGTGGACGCCAGTCCTCAATTTCCTGCTCGATGAATCCGTGGAGAAGGGCAATCGGGTGATCGCCATTCTTGAAAGTCTTGAGAAAGATAAGACTCCCAGTGCCTGAAGCACTGGCCGACACCCTCTTTCCCCAGCCATGCGTTCCTCAGAAATGCCCAAGGCGGTGGAGAATATCCTGGCCGCCATCGATGCGGCACAGGCGATTCTCGTCGTAGGACATATCCGCCCGGATGGCGACTGCATCGGCAGTCAGGTGGGCCTGGCACTGGCCCTAGAGGGTGCTGGCAAAGACGTGACTGTCTGGAATCAGGATCCGGTTCCCGACAAGCTGCGGTTTCTCGATCCGGACAAGCGCGTGCGCAAGCCCACCTCGGGGCGTCAGTTCGACTTGGTGATCGCCACGGACTGTGCGGCCTTGGACCGGATGGGGCGGGTTACAGAATTTCTGCCCGACGGCGTGGTGCTGGTGAACATCGATCACCACTCGTCCAACACCCGCTATGGCAAACTCAACTGGGTTTCGCCGCGGGAACCGAGCACGGGCGAGCTGATTTTCGATCTCTGCAAATGGGCCGGTTGGAAGGTGACCCAACCGATCGCTGATTGTTTGTTCACCGCTGTCAGCACCGACACCGGCAGTTTTCAGTACCCGAGCACCACCCCGGATACGCTGCGCACCGCCGCTGAGTTGGTGGAACGGGGGGCGGGTCTGGGTCGGATTTGCCAAGAGGTGTACCAGAGCTACCCCATGACGCGGATTCGCCTCCTGCGCCACGTCTACACCCATTTCCGATTGTCTGATGGCGGTCAGACCGCTTATTTCTGGCTCAAAAAGCGCGACTATACCCGAGCCGGGGCCTCGACTGAGGAAAGCGAAGGCCTGATCGACCATATCCGAGCCATTGACGGCGTGATTGTCGCGATGGTCTTCGAGGAAGTCAGCGATGAGGTCACCCGGGTGAGTTGGCGTTCCAAGTTGGCCCGTATCGATGTTGCTTCCATTGCCCAGCGATTCGGTGGGGGCGGACACAAGGCCGCCGCCGGTGCGCGCATCGAGGGAAGGCCGCTGGGAGTCCAACGCCGGGTCCTCAATGAGGTTCGTAAATCTCTCAAAGCGTCGGCCTGAGCACGACCTTTTTAGAGTGTTCTCCGACGGCTCCAATCCGTTCTGATCTCTAAGTTTTCGATGGCCTTACCCACCCTCTCGCCCCTCGACGGGGCCCTGTTGGTCGACAAGCCCGCGACATGGACTTCCCATGACGTGGTCGCCAAACTGCGCAACCACTTCCGCCTGCCCAAGGTCGGCCACTGCGGCACGCTGGATCCCATGGCCACTGGCCTGCTCATCCTCGTGCTGGGCAAGGCGACGAAATATTCCGAGCGATTGATGTCTTCGGACAAGGTGTACGAGGGGGTGATGAGGTTCGGTGAAACCACCGATTCCTACGACGCCGACGGGGAATTAGTGGACTCCATGCCGGTGCCGCCTCTCTCGTTGGACGACCTGAACGAGGCGGCGACGGCCTTCACCGGGGATATCCTCCAGACGCCCCCCATGGTGAGTGCGGTCAAGATCGGTGGTACGCCCCTGTACAAGCTGGCTCGCAAGGGTATAGAGGTCGCCCGCCAAGCTCGACCTATCCATGTCTACACCTACCGCTTTGATGACTACGAGGAGCCCTTCGCCTATTATCGAGTGAGCTGCACCAAGGGAACCTACATCCGCAGTCTGGCCCATGACCTAGGTCAGAAGCTTGGCTGTGGAGCCCACTTGACCCGATTGCGTCGCATCACCAGCGGTCGGTTTGATGTGGCCGATGCGGCACCTTTGTCGGAGATTCTTAAGTGGGATCTTCCCATCCTCGAAAAACACATCATCCCCTTCCTGAAGCTCAAATCTTACGAGTAGGCTTGCAGGCGATGGGGTTGCTCCAGAATCCTCTGTCGCCATGCCCTCCGAAGGTTCTCCAACCTCTGTGGAAGTCCGCGCCGTGCCGGATTCCCGACGGGCTTGGCTATTTCGCGGATTGGCCCTCGTGGCACCGGTGCTCGCTTTGCTAGGTATCGAGTGGGCCTTGAGGTGGGCTGGACATTACCGGCCCACGGCCTATTGGCTGGAGGCAGGGGACGGAATGCTTCGAGCTAATCCTGCCTTCGGTGCGGCCTATGTCGGCGAGACCCAGGCCCGGATGCCTCGGCCCTTGAAGATTCGCGAACAGAAGGAATCCGGAACGCTGCGGGTACTGGTATTGGGCGAGTCGGCAGCCCTCGGTGATCCAGAGCCCGGATTCGGCATGCCGCGCTTCCTTCAGGCACAATTGGAGGCGCGTTTCCCAGGCCGCAAGGTCGAGGTGCTCAATGCCGCGATCACAGCCCTGAATTCCCACGCGCTGCGTCGGATCGCCGCAGACTCTACCCGACTGGGAGCTGATGTGTGGGTTCTCTATCCGGGTAACAATGAGGTTCATGGCCCTTTTGGTCCGGCGAGCAATCCCCTCGGAAAAGCCCCGTCCCTGGTGGTCGTGCGCGCCGGATTACTGCTGCGCAGCACCGCCATCGGCCAGTGGATCTTCCGGATTCAAGAAGGGCAGGGTGAGGGGCTTTCGCTGGCACCGCGATGGGCCGGTCTCGAAACCTTTTCCAAGAACCATCTGGCCGCGGAGGACCCTCGGTTGGAAGTCGTGGGCGAATCTTACCGGCGCAACCTCACCGATTTGGTGCGCTTCGGGGTGGAGTCCGGGGCCCAGGTGCTCTTGGGGACGATGGCGGTGAACTTGTCGGATTGTCCGCCGTTCGGATCGCTGCCACTGGAGGGGCCACCCCAGGTCCTTTCTCAATGGAAAGACCTCTCCGAGCGAGGGCGGGCTCAAGACACTGCCGGCGATTGGACGGGTGCCGTGGAAAGCTGGACCCAAGCCGTGGCCCTGGCACCCAGTCATGCCGAGAGCCGGTTTCAGCTGGGTCTGGCCCGACTCAATGCCGGTGATGCGGTCCGCGGAACCATCGACCTCGAAGCGGCTCGTGATCTGGACACCCTCCGATTCCGCGCCGATTCCCGTATCGTGGCCATCACCCGCGAAGTGGCCGCTGCCGCTGCCTCGCCCCGGGTGCTGTTGGTGGATGCCGCTTCGGAACTCAAGGGGGAGGATCCACAGCGCCCGCCGGGCGCAGACTTGTTCTTTGAGCACGTTCACTTGAGGCCCGAGGGCAATGACCGCCTCGCCCGCTTGTTTGCCAAGGCCTTGGTGACGCGCTTGCCCGAGGGGACGGTGTCCTCGGCTCTCTGGGCGACCGAGGCTGCGTGCCGGACTCGCCTCGGATGGAATCCGCACGCCGAAGTCCGGCTATGGACTCAAATTCGGGCGCTGTGCCAGAAGCCGCCGTTTTCGTTCCAGAGTAACAAGGAGGCCCGGGATCGATTTTTGGATGACCGGTTGGCCGAGGCCAATGCCGGAGCTCGTAAGGTGGGGTTAGGTGGTTCTATCCAGGCATTGGAGTCCGTAGGGACTCAGCACCCGACGGACTGGCAATTGGCCGAGCAATCCGCCCGACTCCTGCGGCAAGGTCGGCGCTGGACCAACGCCATCGAGGCTTGGAAGCGGGTGGTCGAAGGCGCTCCGGACCACGTGGTGGCTTGGCACTTTTTGGGCGAAGCCCAGGCTCAGACCGGAGATCGCAGCGCTGCTCTTGAGTCCCAATCACGGGCCCTGGCACTGCGACCTGATTTTGTTGAGGCAGCCCTAGCGTTGGGGCAGTTGTACGGCCAGTCGGGTCGCTTCCAAGAATCTATTACCGTTTTCGACCAAAGCCTAAGAAGGGATCCTCTAAATCTCGAAGCTCTGATTAACAAGGCGCTTACCCTGGAGGCGATGGGTCGTCGTGGGGAGTCCGTGCCTCTGCTGTCGCGCGCCATGACCGAACATCCTCAGTCCACGCTGCCGTGCGTTCGCTTGGGGGAATTGCTTTCGGCGCGCAAGGAGTACGCCGGTGCCGTTGCGGCCTTCGAGGAGGCGGCCCGCCGTGAGCCCTCTAATTTGGGGGTTCTCCAGCGCCTCGCCGGAGAACTGGGGCGCGCCGATCGTCCAGCCCAGGCGGAGGCCGTGCTGCGTCGTGCGGTGCAGGCAGATTCGCAAAATGTCTCGGTGCGGATCGATCTGGGCGTGGCCTTGGCGCGTCAAACTCGTTTCGCCGATGCGATCGTGGAGTTCGAGGCCGCGTTGCGCGCTCAACCGGACAACGCCTCGGCTCAAACCTATTTAGAACGGGCCCGGGCCATGCTTTCCGCCGCACCGCAATCCAACGCCAACCGCAAACGCTAATGGGGTCCCTCCTTCGAGATTTCGCCCGATTCCTGAGTCGGGAGAAAAAATGGTGGCTCGCACCCCTAATTCTGATTTTGCTGCTGCTTGGGGCGGTGGTGGTCTTGTCTTCCAGTTCGGCGGTTGCGCCCTTCCTGTATCCATTCCTCTGAGCCGCCGAACCAAGGCCGATCATGCACTACGTTCTGGGTATCTCGGGCCTGTATCACGATTCGGCTGCTGCGCTTTTAGGCGACGGTCGGATCTTGGCGGCGGTTCAGGAGGAACGTCTTTCCCGGCGCAAGAACGATGCCCGATTTCCCGAGCGGGCCATCCAGTCCTGCCTCGATCAGGCGGGCATCACGGCTGGGGACCTTGCGGCGGTGGCTTTTTACGAGAAACCCATCCTGAAGTTCAGTCGAACCTTGGAGGTGTTTCTGGGCTGGGCTCCTCGAGGAGGGCGTGCTTTTGCTCGAGCTATCCCCGATTGGCTGGGTGGGCGATTAGACCTCCGGGGCCGCATCCGATCTGCGCTACCAAAATTGCGAGTCGATTGCCCCATCTTGTTCACCACCCACCACGAGGCGCATGCGGCCAGCGCGTTCTTCCCGTCGCCCTTTGCCGAGGCGGCCATCTTGACTGTTGACGGGGTTGGGGAGTGGGCCACGACCACCATTGCTCGCGGATCCGGGGCCACGATCGAACCCCTGGAGGAGATTCAGTTTCCCCATTCTCTAGGGCTCCTGTATTCGGCCTTCACCGCCTATTGCGGATTCCGGGTTAATTCCGGGGAGTACAAGCTTATGGGCTTGGCGCCCTATGGGGATCCGCACTGGGTGGAAACCCTTTTGGAAGAAGTAGTTTCCCTGCATGAGGATGGTTCCTTCCGGCTCAATTTGGAGTACTTGGATCCACTGGCCGAGGATCACCTCACCAACGAGCGTTTTCATGACCGCTTCGGTGGGCCGCCCCGTCGTCCGGATGAGCCTCTGGAAAAACGCCATCTCGATCTGGCTCGATCCATACAAGTGGTGACCGAGCGGGCCCTATTGGGATTGGTCCGCCGCGCCCACGAACAGACCGGATCCGCCCACTTGTGTCTGGCCGGTGGGGTGGCCCTGAATTGCGTGGCCAATGGTCGGATCCTGCGGGAGGGACCTTTCCAGAAACTTTGGATCCAACCCGCTGCGGGAGACGCCGGGGCTGCCCTGGGTGCCGCCTTGGCGGCTTGGCATGGGCCTTTGGATCGCGGTGGCTTTGGCGCTCCGCGAATCCCGAGGGCCTCCGATGCCATGGGCGGGGGATTCCTGGGGCCTGAAGAGACGCCGGAAGCAGTCGAGGCTTCCTTGAAGCGATTGGATGCTGTTTGGGAACGGTTGGCTCCAGAGGTTCTTCAGGAGCGCGTCGTCGAGGCGTTGATCGCAGGCAAGGTGGTGGGATGGGTACAAGGACGCATGGAATTCGGTCCGCGCGCGTTGGGACACCGTTCCATTTTGGGGGATCCGCGGAGCCCGGACATGCAGTCGCGCATGAACTTGAAGGTGAAGTTTCGCGAATCCTTTCGTCCCTTTGCCCCGGCCGTGTTGGCCGAGCGGTCGGCGGAATTCTTCGAACTTACAGGGGAGTCGCCCTACATGCTGTTGGTGGCTCCGGTGGCCGGTGCTCAACGGATCCCCGTGGCCCACGAAGCCGAGGGCTTGGATCGCCTGAAGCAGGTGCGCTCCACGTTACCAGCGGTGACCCATGTGGATGGTTCGGTGCGGGTCCAGACAGTGGATCCGGACCGCAACCCTCAGTTCTACGCATTGCTCAAGCACTTTGAGGCGAAGACCGGTTGCCCGGTGCTCATCAACACTTCGTTCAATGTGCGCGGGGAACCGGTGGTGGGCTCCGCGGAGGATGCCTATCGGTGCTTCATCAATTCCCAGATCGATGTGCTTGCCGTCGGTCCGTGCTATCTGGAACGCGAACGGCAACTGCATGCCGCATTGCCGCGCAGCTTCGAAGCCATCCCGGACTGATCATGAGCCGACCCGAAACTATCAGAAGCCTTCGCGACCGGTTTGCCATCGGCGCATCGCTCATACCTCCGGTGGCTCTGCTGATGATCGCCAGTCGGGCCGGTTGGGTTCCGGGCTCGCCTCGGGCCTATCTTGCGGCCATGCCCGTGGTGTTGGGATTGGGGATGTTATTTCCGATTTTCGTAGAGCCCTGGCACCGGAGATTTTCTCGGATGCGAGCCTGGCTGGGTGGGCGGTTGGTATTTCTGCTGTTCCTGGGAGTCTATGGAGTCGCGGTGGTGCCAATGGCTTTCCTGATGCGCCTCGTTGGCCAGCGACCGATCGATTTGTCGCGCTCGGGATCTAGTTGGGTCCGCTCCAAAGGCTTCGGTTCTTTGCGTGATCCCTTCTGATAGATTCGTTTCTGATCCTCGACAGGAATGGATTGCCTGTTGAAAGTTTAGGCGTTGCCTATGAAAACCCCCCTCTCTCTGGCCGTGGCGTGCACCGCCTTGGCTTCTGCCCCCTTTCTCCTGGCCCACGACACGGGATCGAAACCCCATGATCATGGACCCTCACCCGTGCCTGTGATTTTTCAGGTCGAGAAGAAGGGGCCTGTGAAGGCGCCTGCGGCCCAGGACAAATCGCACGTGTCGCATGTCAGTGGTCAGGGATTCTGGAAGTTCGCCCCGGTCACTACGGCGATGCCTGTTCCGGCCGAGGCTCAGCCCTTTGTGAAGGGCGCTCACGGCACGCTCATCGTCGATAGCGAGCGCGATGTGGTGTATTGGGGTCTGGAGAAGGTGGGTTGGATTGGCTTCAGTGATCGGCTGAAGAATTCCTGGATCGTGAAGGGGGATCCCGCGATCGCCTCAGGCAATTTGCACGGTGCGGATATTTTACCGCGCAAAGGCCAGCTTCCGCTGGTGATCGCTGCCGACAACGTCGAGGGCGAAATCTTGTTGTCCGATACGACTTTCCGCACGGTGGAAAAGCTCAAAATCCCCGATGGAGGTCCCTATGCTGACAAGAAGGGCTGGGCTCCGACCGATGCGGCGTTCGCAGGCGACAAGACTCTTTGGGTCACCGATGGCTATGGCCGTCACTGGTTCATGGACGCCGATGCCAAGCCGATGAAGTACCGGGGCAATTTCTATGGTGGCGACAGCATGAGTCAGACGCCGCATGGCATCACCTTCGACCCCAAGCGCAATGAGTTGTATGTCTCGGCCCGGCCGGAGGCTCAGGTGCATGAGTGGTCGCTCAAGACACGCAAGTCGCTGGCGGTCCATCAGTTGCCCAAGGGGAGTGCGGCGTGCGACACCGATCTCTGGGGCGATTACCTGCTGGTGCCCTGCCTCACCGGCCCGAACAACACCCCGGGTCCGCTCTACATTATCAACCTCAAGACCAAGGCCGTGGTCAGCACCATTAAGCCCAAGGAAGACCTCGGTTATGGGTACGCTCAGCACATGCATGACGCGTGCTGGTACGTGGTCGGCAAGGGTCGCAGCGCCAAGGTGTACATCCTCTTCACCGCTTGGAATCCCGGTGGCGTGGGCGCTTTGGAGTTGGTGAACATCAAGGACTGACCCGTCCCGATTCCGACTGTCCCAAGACTCTGTCTGACCATGCGCGCCTACCACGATTTGCTCCGGTTGGTTCTTGATCAGGGCAGTTTCAAGCCGGATCGGACGGGCACGGGCACGTACTCAGTTTTTGGGGCACAGACCCGTTTCCGGCTGTCCGAGGGGTTTCCGTTGGTGACCACCAAGAAGGTTCACTTCAAGAGTGTCGCCTACGAATTGCTGTGGTTCCTTCGGGGTGACACCAACGTGCGATGGTTGCAGGAGCATGGGGTGAGCATCTGGAACGAGTGGGCCGATGCAGACGGAAACCTGGGTCGAGTCTATGGGGCCCAGTGGACCGACTGGCGCGGGGCTGATGGGCGCTCGATTCATCAAATCGATCAGGTCGTCGCGCAAATTCGCAAGAACCCCGACAGTCGCCGGCTCATCGTCAGCGCCTGGAATCCTTCCGAGGTGGATTCCATGGCGCTGCCGCCGTGCCACACGCTTTTCCAGTTTTACGTCAGTGAGGGAAAGCTCAGTTGTCAGCTCTATCAGCGCAGTGCTGATTTGTTCTTGGGCGTGCCCTTCAACATTGCCAGTTACGCGCTCCTGACCCACATGGTGGCTCAGGTGACCGGTCTTGAGGTGGGCGATTTCGTGCATACCTTCGGCGATCTTCATCTTTACTCGAATCATCTCGAGCAAGTGAAGGAGCAGCTGGCTCGCGAACCGCGCCCGTTGCCGACATTGACCCTGAATCCGGATCGCCGGGAACTGCGGGAGTTCGCCTACGAAGACTTGGTGTTATCGGGCTACGATCCGTATCCCGCCATTAAGGCTCCCGTCGCGGTCTGACGGGAAGCTCTTTAAAAAGGCCCGTTGCCTGCGCAGGGGGCGGAGAATCGTTTTCTCGTTTTTGTTTGGTTCCATCGTTGTTGAATCTTTCCCATGAATCTTGAACTCCAGAACCGAGTGGTGCTGATCACTGGTGGCGCAGCAGGCATTGGTGAGGCCACCGTGCGGGCCTTTGCGGCTGAGGGCGCGATTGTTTGGTTTGCTGACCGCAACGCGGATCGAGGTCGGGCGTTGGCGGCGGAGGTGCCCCGGTCGGTCTTTGCTGAAGGAGATTTGGCTGATCCGATGTTTTGCGCAGAACTCATTTCCTCCGTGCTGCGGGAGGCGGGACGTCTGGATGTCTTGGTCAACAACGCGGGTGTCAACGACAGCGTGTCCTTGAGTGGGTCCCCGACCGATTTCATGGCCTCGCTGCGGCGCAACCTGCTGCACGTGTTCGCCTTGGCGCATCATGCGCAGGAGGCTTTGTGCCAGTCCCGCGGGTGTATCTTGAATCTAAGTTCCAAGGTGGCAGAGACAGGGCAGGGCGGCACCTCCGGCTATGCCGCCGCCAAGGGGGCGGTGAATGCGCTCACTCGCGAATGGGCCGTGGCCCTGGCACCGCATGGGGTTCGGGTTAATGCCGTCATTCCGGCCGAATGCGATACCGACCAATACCAGCGCTGGTTCGCCTCGCAGCCGGATCCGGAGGCGGCCCGCGAGACCATTGAGCGGATGGTTCCCTTCGGGCGTCGCTTGACCTCGCCGGCCGAGATTGCTGCGACCCTGGTCTTTTTGGCCTCTCCGCGAGCCGGGCATATCACGGGGCAATGGATCCATGTCGATGGCGGTTACACCCACCTGGACCGGGCCATGACCGGCGGCCACCCGGGATGGTGACCCTATTTGAGATTTTGTACGAAGACGCTGACCTGCTGGTGTTGCGCAAACCGGCGGGTTTGGTCTGCCATCCAACCAAGGGTGACGAATTTTCCAGCTTGGTTAGTCGGGTGCGGATCCATTTGGGCTTTGAGCCCCACATGATTCACCGCCTCGACCGGGAGACGGGCGGGGTGATGGTTTTCGCCAAGACCGATGAGGCCGGGGCCGAGTTGCGCGCGTTGTGGGCGGCCGGCTTGGTGACCAAGGAGTATGTGGCTTTGGTTCGTGGCCGGCTGCCGCTGGGCGAGGGGGCCATTGATGCGCCTTTGGGGCGAGAGGTTTCCAGTTCGGTGGCTATCAAGGACTGTGTTCGGCCGGATGGCGCAGCCGCTCGGACTCGGTGGCGCTGTGAGAGGCACTTCGAGCGCCAGAAGGAGGTTTATTCTTGGGTCCGAGTCTGGTTAGACACAGGGCGAAAACACCAAATACGCATCCACTTGTCGCATCTTGGCTATCCGATCTTAGGTGACAAAATCTACGGAGGAGACGAGCGGATTTACCTCGATTTTGTGGTCGGAAATCTTTCGGAGGCTCAACGGAGATTTCTTCAGGTCCCGTTTCATGCCCTCCATGCGGAGCGGCTTTGGTTTCCTTGGAACGGCTCGGAATTGGGGTTTATGGCCGCACCGGAGCCTTGGCTTTCCGACGCCGGCGCCGGCAAGGATGTCCCCTGGTTTGACGATCCCTACGCTCCGCCGACGGAGTCGCGAACGTCCCGCCCCTCAGGGCCGTTCGTGGGGCCCTCAGCGGGCTCGGGCCCGTTGGTTCCAGGATTCAATTCCAAGGAGGGGTAAGGCGAAGGCGAAGGCCGCGTCCCGCTCGGGCGTATCGGCCCTCCGGAACACCTCGTAGATCGGCTTGCGGCGCTCAGGCGTCGCCACCGAACCTGGAGTGTGTGTCCAAAGTCCCAGGCGCAAGCCACCTTCTTGGGCGTGGTCCACGTGGCGGTGGAGGATGAAAGCGTCGATACCCGGTTCGCCAGCGACTTGATGCCACGCGTAGCAATAGGCTGCCGCTTGCAGAGTCTCGCCCTCGGAGCCCTCCGGGGTGTGGAAGCCTTGCTCGCTGAGGATAACCCGTCGAGTGCGTCCCTGGAATTGGAGTTCGGGTTGTCCCAGAAACTTCCCGAGAGCGGCAATGTTTCGAAAGGTGATTCGCGGAGTGGTCTTCCAATCCGGTTGAGCGCTGGCATCCCGCCACGAGCGCGGATTGAAGAGGTCTTCGGGGTAGGGATGGAACGCCAAATGCCAGTCGTAGTCTCCGCCGGACCGGGCCGCCTTGGAGAAGTGTTCGAGGAAGGGGCGTCCCGGGAAGACTTGGCCCTCTCGACCGCCGGGATAGGCGATATTCCAGTGATGTTCCAGTGAGAGGAACACTCGTCCATGGGCTGAGTGCCGGCGGACCGCTTGGTGGGTGAGTCGGACTGTTCGCTCGTAGTCGGTAGCAAACGCCTCAGAGGAAGTGAGTCCGAGGTTAGACCAGAACCAGTGCGAGTTGACCTCGTTGCCGACGATCCAATTCCAGACCCGGCCATAACGGCCGTCGGGCCTGTTCCACCGTTCCGCCAGGAACTGAATGGAGGCCTCATACCAGGCCCGACCTTCTGGGGTGATCGTGTTGAAAGCGGACAGGTGATTCGGACACTGGGTGTCGTAAGCGGGGTGGAGCAGGATTCGGCGCAAATCGCGATCAGTGGTCTCGTAGTTGAGCAGGATCAACGAGACGACGATGCCCCGCTCCGAAAGTGTCCGGATTTGTTGATCCATGGCCTCCAGGTACCCTCGCTGGAAGCGGTGAGTCCGCCCCTCGCGGGTGATCGCCGGATTGTTGGTGTCACCCCGTGGATCGACGAGTTGACCTAGGTTAAAATTGAGCGCGGCATGGCGGATGCCCAAGGCGATCGCATCGTCCACCATCTGGACCTGAAGGCCCTTTTTGGAAGTGGGTTGAGGATAAGGTTCCGGATTGGCGTCGCCCGCCAACCGGAGACAGAGAGTGCAAACCCCGACGAGGAAGCCCCAAACTGAGATCCACCGGCCATGAGGGGTGGTCATGCTGCGGGCCGGAGGCGCTTGATGAGCACCTTGGATTTGCGGCCGCTGGCGTCGTAGCGTTCCCGTCGGGCGGGTAGCAGATCGCTGGGACTTCCTTCCACAAACCCACCCTTGGAGATGAAGTAAGTGAACGCTTGAGTGCTGAGGGTGACGAGTTCAGCCAACCCCTGCTCCCGGGCTCGTGCCTCAACGAACTGGATGAGTTTTGAGCCGATCCCCATGTTCTCGTGGCTGGGAGCCACGTACAGGAAGGCGAGTTCCCCCTTGTTCTGCTCTGGGTATTGATGGAGCGCCACGCAGGCCACCGGGTTCCGATCGATCTCGTACAAGTAGTAGTCACCGACCTGTTTTTCGATGGAAGCACGGGTGCGCTTGACCAGTTCCTCGGAGGCGACTGAGTTTTTTGTCAGGTTGAGGAGCGCGCGAATGTCCTTCTTCAAGGCCCTCCGGATCTGGGTGTATTCGTTGGCATACACCAACGTGCCGATGCCTTCGTTGCTGAAGACCTCGGCCAAGAGCCCTTCATCGACCTCACCATTGATGATGTGCACCCGCGGCACCCCGGCCTCACAGGCCGCGACTGCCTGGCGAGCCTTGGAAATCAGGTTGATCGGCCAATTCGATGGGATTCGGCTGAGCATCTGCTTGAGTTCGCCGACGATGATTTGCCGGATCAACTGTCCGTCGCGGGTTAGCCCGTCGACCGTGGTGAGGAAGATAAGTTTGGTAGCCTTGAGTTGTTCGGCCAGAGCAAAAGCGATGGTGTCAGAATTGACCCGGTAGGTCTTCCCGTCGCCATCGAAGCCCAGTGGCGGAATCACGGGCACGATGCTCTGGGCCAGAAGGCTCTGGAGCATCTCGACATCAATCCGTTCCACCTTCCCGGTGAACTGGTGGTCTACGCCACCGACAATGCCTAGCGGGTGGGCGATGACGGCATTGGTGGACACCGCGCGGAGATCGTTGGCAGACAACCCTTCGAGGATTTCGTGGGTGAGCCGGTTGGCGGCATTGAGCGAGAGTTGCAGGGTCTCCGCATCGGTGATGCCGGTGCCGTCGAGGTTGGAAGCCTTGACCCCGCGCTCCACGGCCAGCGCTGCGATTTGCTTGGCAGCGCCGTGCACGAGCAAGATACGGATGTTCAGCGAGCGCAGGACCGCGATATCGAGCAGGAGGTTCGGGAAGTTGTCATCGGTGACGATGGATCCATCGATGGCCAGGATGAAGACCTTTTCCCGGAAGCGCGGAATGTAGCGGAGGATGCCCCGCAGGTCGGTGGGTTTCACGTCGTATTATCGAACCGGCCCATTGGCCGGCCCCCAAAGAACAATCAGGAGCACCGCCGCTGCAATGAAGAAATCAAGGAACCCCAGCTTTCCGGCAGCTCTGTCGCTGTCTTCATTCCACTCCCATTGGGTGAGCCTATTCTTTTTAGACCGCCCACCGTGTGCGACCCGGTCAAAGCTTGGGGTCGCCAGTGCGGTGCGCGGGTTGACTTTTGTGAAATCAGATGTTTCTGTAGAGAGAGAAATGAGGTCGCTGAGCCAACTCTCCAATGCCGAGCGGCGCTTCATCCTCCATTGGGGAGAGATGGGGACCAAGTGGGGCATCAACCGGACGGTGGCTCAAGTTTATGCCCTGCTCTACTTGTCACCCGATCCGCTCAATGCCGAGCAAATTCAGGCAGTCCTAGAAGTGGCCCGCTCCAACGTCAGCACCAGCCTCAAAGAACTCCAAGGCTGGGGTATTGTCCGACTGGTTCATTTGCCCGGTGACCGTCGTGATCATTTTGAGAGCCTCAAAGATGTCTGGGAAATGTTCCGTATTGTGGTGGATGAGCGCAAACGGCGTGAATTTGATCCCACGATGGCGGTCCTGCGGGAATGCATCGCCGAGGCCGAAAAAGATGAGGCGACGGGCGGCTACAGCGAGGATCGCCTGCGCGAGATGCACAATTTCCTGGCGACCACCGCCGGTTGGTACGCCACCTTCCGAGGGTGGCCTACCTCGGTCCTGAAGCGCTTCTTTGGTTTGGGTGACAAGGCGCGCAAGTTGCTCGGACTGACCTCTGAATAATCCGGTGCATCCCAATGAAACCATTTCTGCCATGACCGAAAAAAACACTTCATTCTCGCGGCCGTCCAGAGCATGGGCTTTTTACGATCAGCATTGTCCGGTGTGCCGGGCGACGATTCGCCAATGGCGACGGGTGTTTGAATCTCGCCACATCGAGTTCGCGGCGCTGCAGTCTCCGTGGGTTCGAGAACAGTTGGGATTGGCGGCCGGTGAACTTCCGGAGGAGATGAAATTGCTGACGCCCGACGGTCGAATTCTGGGAGGACCCATTGCCATCGCCTGGATGTGCCGTCGTGTGGCTTGGTTGTGGCCGATGGGCGTCCTTATGGTGACCCCGGGATTCCATGCCGTGACCCGCCGGGTCTACCAGTGGGTGGCTCGGAATCGTTACTGCCTGGGGGATGTGTGCGAATTGCCGCCGCTGGAACTGAATCGCCGTCGTCACCTGGCCGCGACCACCTTTCTGGAGACTCCTTGAAGCCGTGGTCCCGCCTCCGATGGGAGTTGAGTGTTCTGCGCGTTCAAGCATCGGTCAGTCGTTTGGGATTTTTTATGCCCCGCTGGAGTGCATCGTTCTTAAGCCCGGGATCGTTCGGTGGGAGCTTCCGGTCCTTGGCCGAGGCGGAGTCGTTACGGCGCTGAGAGTTTTTCCTTTTTCGTGACCAAACCACCGAAGGACCCAACCATTCAACCGACGCGAGACATGGCCACCACCACTGAAACCCTTCATTTCGAGAACGCCCGGGCTGCCCTCCAACTGCTCGGGGGCGATGAACGCAACCTTCGTGCTCTCGAAGAGGAGTTGAGCCTTAAGGCAACGGCTCGCGATGGATGGATCCGGTTGGAGGGCGAGGCGGAGGACGTGGCGCGCGGAGTAAAATTATTCCAATTGCTCGAGGCGGCCCAAAAGGACGGATCCCCCGTGAAGGCTCGAGATTTCACCCACGCCCTGCAGGTGGTGAAGAACGATGGACCTGCCTCCCTTCAGGCACTCTTCCATCAAAAGATCAGTACCTCGCTCAAGAAGCCAGCCATCACGCCCAAGACCGTCGGCCAGCAGCGCTATGTTACGGCAATCCGGGAGCATGACATTACCTTTGGCATCGGCCCTGCTGGAACCGGAAAGACCTACTTGGCCATGGCCATGGCTGTGAATGCCCTCAAAGAATCTCGAGTTGGGCGCATCATTCTGACCCGCCCCGCTGTCGAGGCAGGCGAGGCCCTAGGATTCCTGCCCGGTGACCTTTACCAGAAGCTCGATCCGTATCTGCGTCCACTCCACGACGCGCTTCAGGACATGATGCCGGCGGACGAAATTCAGAAGAACATGGAACGGGGAGTCATCGAGATTGCTCCGCTGGCCTACATGCGTGGGCGCACCTTGAACCAAGCTTTCATTGTTTTGGATGAGGCTCAGAACACGACTACTGAACAAATGCTCATGTTCCTGACCCGCCTGGGTTTCGGGTCCAAGGTGGTCATTACCGGAGACCCCTCACAAATCGATTTACCCCGCAGCAAGCGCAGTGGATTGGTGGAGGCAGAGACGGCCCTGAAGGATGTTGAGGGCATTTCCCTGGTTCGCTTCGAGAAGAAGGATGTCGTCCGGCACCCCCTGGTCCAGCGCATCGTCCATGCCTACGAACTGCATCGAGGAACGCAGAGCACCTAGTTTTCGGTAATCGTCACAAATTCCGGACGGTGCCGAAACCCAAGATTAACACCAGCGCGACCACCCATAGGTGGCGGAAATTCAACGGTTGAGGGAGACGGTGTCCGGTCCTTCGTTGGATGGCCCAAGCGCTGACGGCGTAGACGCCCACGGGCAGCAACGCCACCAGTAACGGGTTGAGTTGCCACGCCGAACGGAGGTCTCCGTGAAGCAGCGCATGGGTGGCCCTCAATCCGCCGCATCCCGGGCAGAGCAGTCCGGTCACTTGGTGAAACGTGCAACGCGGAAAGAAGATCTGCCCCTGGGGTTCAAAGCGCCAGAGTAGGGCCAAGGCGATGAGTGTTGCGCAGGCGAGGGCTGAAACCAGCGCCATGTTCCACCGGTTCGCCCCCATGGATGGTGAGGGTGAGGGTGCATGCTCCGGAGAGCCGGGCAACACGGGGGGCGCCGTCATGGTCCCTGGCGACTTGCGATGAGTGGGCTTAGTGGAAGGATTTGCGGACTTCCTCATTGCTGAGGACGATGAGGGCCCAGATGCCGAAAGGCAGGCCGGTGCAGCAGCAGCCGCTGAGGCAGGGGATCATGCCAATAATCACCCCGGCCATCACTAGGCCGTAGGAACGACGTTGGAGCATCTTGATGCCGGCCACCAGCGTCAGCGATGACAGGATCAGCGCCAGCAGGTTGAGTGGCAAATTGAAGGGCTCTATCGCCGATAGGTAGCTCTTGAGTAAGCCGGCCGCCTCGGGGGGCAAGCCAGGCGGGAGTTCGGCAACCTTATTGGAACCCGACAACGTGGCGATGACCCCCGCCAGAGAAATTAGAGCACCCAGAGCTCCGGTGGTGATGATGCCGATCGCCGGAACCTTCATCTTTTCGTCGATGGCCGACTCGGAGATGCCCGGGGTTGATGGTCGAAAACCGCTGCCATAGGGCGAGGCGTTGGCGGCGCTGAGGGCGGTGGGTGCAGACGCCGGCGCTTCGGAAGCCGTAGGCGCCGATCCAACCAATACTTCTGCAAATTCCGGAAAATCTCCCAGAGTCTTCCACAACGATTCCCCGTCGGCACGGGCCGGAGAAAACCGGTTGAGCCGGTTCTCACTAATCCATTGGCGGAGTTGATCTGCCGAAACGGGTCCGTATTCCTTCTGATCGGCGCCTTGGATGTAGTACATGGCTGGTGTGATGAAACTTCTGTTGTCCCCGGGTCGACAGTGGATTGAATGTTACTTCAGTTCAATGGGTTGCAGGTTTTGAAGCGGGCTTTGACGAATCTCGGTATTGATAACGCAGGGCCACGAAGACGAAACCGATGGCCACCACGAAGAGCATCGCTGCGCACAGGTTGAAGAAAGCCGGTCCGGACACATGCAGCACCTCGTTGCCATCGGCCAGGCGCTCCTTCACGTTAAGTCCGAAGACTTTTGCTATGGCTAGGTTGCCCAGAGCGGTGGTCAGCAACCAGAAGCTCATCATTGTGCTGCGCATGGAGGCCGGCGCTTCCCGGAAGGCGAATTCCAGTCCGGTGTTGGAAACTAGCACCTCGCCTGCGGTCAGCACGATGTAAGGCAAGGTTTGCCACAGGACGCTCAGTTTCTCGCCGCC
>SYMJ01000174.1 GCA_005805505.1 Verrucomicrobiales bacterium
GCTCGGCCGGAACGATTCAGTTGGGAGGAAAGGGATGGCGTGGCGGATTCTTTCGCAAGACGAGGCGAGAGCGAGGCGCGGGCCGATTGCAGGCCCGTAACGAGCGAACAACGAAGCCCTTGCGGAAGAAGACGCAGCCAGCGCGACCGATCCACCCAGGCTCAAGCTCGGGGATGAGCCGCGGCGTAGACGGCTTTCAAACGTTCCACGGTGACATGGGTATAGACCTCGGTTGTCTTGAGGTTTTTGTGTCCCAGCAACTCTTGAACGGCCCGCAAGTCCGCCCCGTCCTCCAAGAGGTGGGTAGCGAAACTGTGGCGCAGTTTGTGGGGCGTCAGCGCGGGGTCCAGCCCGGCCTGGGCCAAATACCGCTTCAGGCGGGTCTGAACGCGGATGGGGCTCAACGGAACCCCGCCGCGTCCCTGAAACACGGGATCCGAAGGCTTTTGCTGAGGCCCGATCCATCGCCAATAGGCCTCCAACGCGGCCAGCGCCGGACCTCCAAAGGGAATCACCCGTTCCTTGCGCCCCTTGCCGAGGACATGGAGCGTCCGACCGTTGAGATCCACTTGATCGACCCGCAACCCGCAAACTTCGCTGACCCGCAGGCCCGCCGAATAAATCAATTCAAGGACCGCCGCATCCCTCATCCATTCCGTCGGATCGGGGGCTGCCCCCGCTTCGGCCGCGGATTGCAGGCGGCGAAGTTCCTCTAAAGGAGCCTGCAATAACCGCTCCATGTCGGGCACCGACAGAAATCGAGGCAATCGACGTTCCTCCTTCGGCACGCGGAGACCCCGAACTGGTTGCTCAGTGACTACCTTCTGCCGCAACAAGTACCGGTAGAAGGTGCGCAGCGCACTCAACCGAAGGCGGACCGAAGCCCGACCCATTTGCTTTCGGCCCAACCACCGCAGGTATTGCCGGAAGTGATCCCGTGTCAGTCGTGGCCATTCTGGAGTAACCCCGCTGGCGATACCTCGATGCCACTGGCTGAATTCCTCCAACGTCTGTCGGTAATTGCGAACCGTGTAGTCGGAGGCGACCCGCACCGCCCCCAAATCGGCCAGAAAGCCCAATGCCAAGGGATCCAATTGAGGGGTCTCCGCCACGCTACGAGTCTAGGTTCGTTTCCCGGATTTCGAAACGCCAAAAAGACACCCTGTCCGAGGGGGAACGCCGGGTCGGGAGACCCGGCCTACACAGGGTGGGCCATTGGGTTGGCAAGCGCTTGCTTTAGGCCGGTGCCCTCACCGGGCGCTCTGCGTCGAGGGGATCACCGTGCGGAGGTGAGTCCGAGAGGGGAGGCGGACCACCCACCGGCAGCGAGGGGCGCCAACAAACCGCGGTCTCGTCGACGCAGGCATGGAAACCTGAACCTCCCTAATTTTCTTGGCCGTCTTGGCACGGCTTGAGACCGACTCGGTCGACAAATCAACAACCCTAAAAAAACGCTTCATACCCTTCCGAGATTCGAAAGATACCTAATAAAGAATAATTTCTGTTCAGAGGAACGGAATGGTGTGAAGGATACTTTTGCAAGGACGAGGCGCGGGCCATCCTGAGGCTCGTGCTAGAGGCCAGTAACGAGCGAATAACCGCGCTCTTGCAGAGGAAGATGCACCCAGCACGACCGATCCAATTGCATCGTTCCGGCTAAGCCAACGAATCCGCAGTGGATCCGCTCAAAAATAACATTGATTATTTTAATAATCGGGAACGATACCTTTGAATTCTCTTAATAAAATTAAACCTCCCTACAGTCGCGCATAAAAAATCAAATTACCGCCATTAATGGGGCGTTTTCACTGGTAATCGGGTAAAACAGCCCCTGAGGTCCGAGCTGCTCATCCGACAGCGGCAGAACCGCCGTTTTGATCCTTCCAAAGGCCCAATTTTTAGTCATAACAAACCAAAATCTAATCGGATCAACCACCGCAAGCGAGGTCTGGATTCAGCAACAACCCTCCGGCCTACCTAGCTAGCGATGATTTTCCCATGAGACCGAACGTCACATTATCCCTCGAAGCCTTTCCGTTGCGCTCCACGCCTCTGGACCAGGCCATCCTGATCCTAGCCAAGATTCTGGCAGGATGGTGCTTGGCGGGTCTGGCCGCGGCCGGCCCGCTCCTCGGGTCCGAGACCGCCCGGGCCAAGCCCTCCGGCATGGGATCGATCCGCCTGAAGTCGGGACAGGGAAACCTGCCGGAGGTCGGCGTCTCCGTGTCGTCGTCGTCGGTTAACGAGGACTCCGGCCAACCGGCTGTTCTTTGTGGCCTTCGCCAGCGGGAACAACGGCGGCTCGGGAATCGGAACGAGGGAACTATGTTGGACCGATGGCCTCGTCAACTACCGGACGGGCATCCGGCAACTAGATTCAGCCACTCCGGCCGCGGACGCGATTTCCCTGATGCTTCCGAGCACGGGCCCCACGACCTCGCTGCCAAGGCTGGGCGATTCGGCGATTCAACCTTCCTAATTGAACGTGCCAAACCGATGGAGCGGCCAACCCTCATTGATCCTGCACCCATGAAACCCCAACGACCCGCCCCGAACGGCTACGATCCACGGGGGATCGCCAAAACTCCATGAATCCCAACGCGAACGTCCGCAGGGTGCTGGCCTTGGCTGGGGCCGCGGTGATGCTGCTGTCTCCGGCATCGGCCGCAGACAGCGTCGAAGCATCCAAGACGGGCACAGCCCGGATCACTGGGATTGTACCGGTGCTGCGCAAGAAGATCCCTTCCGCGATCAAGGACTACGGGCCACCACCGGCCTTCAAGGTCGACAAGCACGAGCCTCCGAGAAGCGCCGTCTGGGTAGGATCCGGCGCGGCCCCAACCAACCCGGCGACGACTACCCCACTCCGGATCCAGCAGAGCGGCTATCAGTTCCGACCGGCCCTCGCCGTGGTGAGGTCGGGGACACCCGTGGTGTTCCCCAACGAAGACCGGCTCTACCACAGCGTCTTCAGCAAGTCGCCGCCCCGCCGGTTCGACCTCGGGCGCTTCCGCAAGGGCGAGGAACCCACCGCCGTGGTGATGGACTCGCCCGGGCTAGTGCAGCTCTTCTGCGAGGTGCACGAGCACATGCGGGCCAACCTGGTCGTGGTCGACACGCCATGGTTCGCGGTCACAGACACGGAGGGGCGCTTCAGCATCGAGGGCGTCGTCCCGGGCCGTCATGTCGTGAGCATCTGGCTCTCACCGAAGCAGACCGTGACCCAAGAGGTGGACCTCGCGCCTGGACAGACGCTCGACGTGAACTGGTCAAACCTCGCGCAGGAGCCCACGAAGTGACCTTCGCGAGCCGGATCTCAATTGCGATCTGCGGCGCCGTCCTGTTGGAGATGGCCGTGGTGATGGGGGCCAGCGGGACCCGGGTCCGACAGGCTTACCTCGATGCACTGCGCGGGTCCCTCGAGGCGCGGATCGATGCGGTGGCGCAGACCCAGTTGGAGGCTTCCGCACGGGCCTTGGCGGAAACCGAACGGCTCGTGCGCTCACCGCGCCTGATCGCCACGGTGCTCTCCGGCGACCGCGAAGACCTGCTCCAGACCGCGGCCGACGAGTTGAGGACGGCCCTCGAGCGGGCGGGCGAAGGGGCGGGCTTCGTGTTCGTCTCGGACGACGCCGAACTGGCCCGCTCTCTCGGGATCACCCCGGCGGCCGGCGATGCCGCAGCGACGATCGCGCGGTCCGTGATACGCTCGGGCGACACCTCCCGCGTGGTGCGTACGGCAGCCGGAGGTCGCCCCGTGGAAATCCTCGCCGCGGCCATTGTGGACCGTTCTGAGGACACCGTCGTGGGGGCGCTTGCCCTGGTGCGCCCTGTGCGGTTTCCGGAGCCCCTGAGGCTACCTGACGGAACGGCGCTGGAGGCAGGTCTGGCGATCGAAGGCGTCCTCCATGGCGGCTCACTGCCCAAGGCGGCTCGGGAGCGGGTGGCTGCAGGGATCACACGCGGGGATCCCGAGGTGAGAGTCGATGACCCCGAGTCGCCCAGCCTCGCCGTGCAGCGGCCGTTCAGCACGGGTGGCGGTGCACTGGTGGTGATCGCCTCGCTCGGCCCCATGCGGACGGCCGAACGGCGACTCCTGGCCACCGGCGCCGGTGCCGCCACCCTCGCCCTTGGGGTCGGTGCGGCCTCGGCGGCGCTACTGGGCAGGGGGCTCTCGCGGCCCGTGGCAGCGCTGTCGACCGCGGCCGAGCGCATCGCAGCCGGCGACTTCGCCGTCCGGGTGAACGGGGCGGGCCGGGACGAACTCTCCCAGTTAGGCGCCCGCTTTAACGCCATGGCCGAGGGACTCGCACAGCGCGAACGGTTCCGGCGCGTGCTTGACGCAGTGACCGACCCAGAAGTCGCCGCGGAACTGGTGGCCGGCCGGCTGGACCTCGGCGGATCCGAGCAGGAGGTGGGCGTGCTCTTCTGCGACATCCGAGGCTTCACCTCACTCACCGAGGGCAAAGAACCCCGCGACGTGATCGCCCTGCTCAACGAGCACATGACGCTGCTGACCGACGTTGCTTACGCGCACGGGGGAACGGTCGACAAGTTCGTCGGCGACCTGATCATGGTAACTTTCGGCGCGCCGAGGACCGGCATCGACGACGCGGTTCGCATGGCCCGATGCGCCCTGGGGATGATCGAGGCCCGTACGCGTGCCAACGAGGGCGCGGCCGAGCCTATCCGAATTGGCGTGGGCTGCGCCTACGGCAGGGTGGTCGCCGGCTGCATGGGCAGCGTGCGCCGCCTTGACTACACCGTACTCGGCGAGCGGGTGAATCTCGCCTCACGCCTGTGCTCCAAGGCCCCAGCAATGCGGGTGTGGGTGGATTCCGGCACCTGCGCCGCCGTCGGACATCACGCCCAATTTTCCAAACTTTCACCCATCGAGGCCAAGGGATTCTCGAAGCCCGTCGAGGCCTTCGAACTTTCATCCCTGGAGGAGAACGCATGAAGAACTGCACCATCCGCGCGGCCACAGCCGCATCCGCAGGCCTGCTGGCCTTCATTCCACCCGCTTCGGGCGACCGTCTCGACGATCTCGCCGACACCTTCCGCGAGGCGACCTTCTTCCAGTCGGAGAGCGGCGACCTGACCTTCGACACCGACCTCTACCTCACCAGCGACACGCTCATCACCAGCCGACCGGCACCCGGCATCTACAAGGCAGGCAGCGACGTTCTCGCCAGCCCGCGGGTCAGCGTCCTCGGGCAGGTGGACTACGGCGAGAAACTCACCCTGTTTGCCCTGGGCCGCGCCGACCGTGGGTTTGATGCCACCGACGGGGTCGCCAAGGTCCGGCCCGACGAATACTACCTGCGCTTGGACCCGCTCGACGGACCGATGCGCTTCACGGTGGGCAAGTTTGGGACGGCCTACGGCCAGTGGGCGCGCCGATACCTCGAGTGGGACAACCCCATGGTCACCGCGCCGCTGGCCTACGAATGGGTCACCACCGCCGGCGACGGCCAGACGGCTCCCACGGTTGCGCCGCCCGTGGCGGGCTTCCTCGCTCGTAAGGGTCGTGAAGCCGACCGGACTCGCTGGGCACCGATCGTCTGGGGTCCGTCCTACTGCAGCGGCTTCCGCATGGACGGAACGGTCTCGAGATTCGACTACGCCTTCGAGATCAAGAACAACGCGCTCAGCTCGCGCCCCACCGAATGGGACCTCTGGGACCGGGGGCTCAACGCCGCATCGCTGACCTACCAGGGCCGCCTGGGGTTCCGTCCCGTGACCGACTGGAACCTCGGGCTCAGCGCCAGCAGCGGATCCTACCTCACGGCCAAATCGCCGGGCCTCCCGTCGGGCACCCGGTGGTACGAACCCACGCAGGACGCCGTGGGCTGCGACCTATCCTGGGCGCACGGCCCGCTGGAGGTGTGGTCGGAGCTGCACTGGAACCGCTTCGAGATCCCTGGCCCGGTCGGTTCGGTGGCCATGATTTCCTATTTCATCGAGTCGAAGTGGAAGTTCGCCCCAGGATGGTGGCTCTCCGGACGCTGGAACCAGCAACTGCCCGAGCAGATCACCAATCCGGCCACGCGGCTCTCGACGACCTGGGACAACAGCATCTGGCGGATCGAGGCTTGCGTGGGCTGGCAGTTGAACCGCACGGCGAGCCTGAAGGCGTCCTACAGTTTCGCCGACCAGGCGGGCCCGATCTCACAGGGGAGAGATCTCGCGGCATTCCAGGTCATTCTCGGCTTCTAAAGCGGTGGTTGCACGCGGCGAGGAGCGGGTCGGCCGAATCGATCCGACGAGGCCGGCCCCATCGTCGGCATCCACCTGTCCGATCGTGAACCACGTCAGCAACCCAATGAGTACTGCCACCATGGAATCTCTGTTCAGCATACTCTCGACTCCCCTGATTTTTTGATTAGAAAACCTAACCGTACCCCGAAGTATCGGGCAACGGGATTCAGAGCCGCTTGCCCGTGATTTCCCGGGAATCCCTGAGCCGCTTGCCACGAAGGGCTCTCCTGATCGCAGAGCCTCAAAAAAGAAATAAACTCTCTATGCCTCAAGAATAGCGCGCCAATCCGACCACGCCCGCCACCGCCAGCACGCCTCCAATGAGGGATCGTCGGGTGGGGCGTTCTTGTTCTAACCAATAGGCCAGCGGAATGACGGCCAGCGGCACCATGGCGACCACTGGCAGCACCTGGGAAACCGGGTGTCGGGCCAACGCCCACTGGTAGCACACCACCCCCAAGGTCGGACCGGCCAAGGCGTTGGCCAGAAGCCATCCGCGTCCCTTCGAAAGTGCCGGGCCCAAGGGAACCGGACCGGACCGGAGACGGGCCACTCCGTACCAGAGCCCGCCCACCACCAAACCGGCCAAGGCCCGTTGGAGGGTCACCGTCATGGGATGCGCCTGCTCTCCAGCCAGCCTCGCCAATTCAAACCCCTGTCGACTCAGTACCGCCCCACCGGATTGTCCGAGTGCCGCCAAGAGTCCAAACCACACACCGGATTTCCACTCCACACCCGCCCACGCAGAACCGCGCTGTGGCGCCAATGCCAAGAACACACCCGACAAGATCGTCAAACCGGCCACCAACTGCACACCGGTGGGGACCTGCCCACGCCAAGCCCATTCCAGAAGCGCCCCGATCGGAGCCGCGAGGCATTGGGTCATGAGGGACGTCAGCCGAGAACCCAACCGGGGCAGTGCCAGAAAAACCCCCGCATCCCCAAGGCCATAGCCCACCACGCCACTCCACAGGAACCAGGACAGAGACGGACCGGAGAATCCGGAGCCCATCATGAGGACAAATGCCACCAACAGCAGAACAGCGAGGATTTGCCGGAAGAAATTCGCCGTTGAGGGTCCGAAGATGCCCACCGATCGACGAGCGCTCACCGATGAAACGGCGAAAAGCACCATGGCCAAAAGAGAGGGGATCATTTCAGGGAAGCAGGGTTCCAACACCGGACAAAAAACCGGACTAAAGACTGGCCCCTAAGACCGAGCTCAAACACTGGCCAAGAACTCGGACCGCACACCAATTCAGAGCAATTCTTGGGCGGCCGGAATCAACCGCTCCCGCAAGCGCTGAACCGCCTGACCCATATTGCGTTTGCCGAAGAGATGCGTGCCGGCCACGAAGACATTGGCACCGGCCCGGGCACATTCACGACCGGTGATGTCGTTGATACCGCCATCGACTTGAATGCGGAACTTGAGACCCATTTCCCGACGCCAGGCCTCGAGCCGCTGGATCTTGGGGACACATTCTTCGATGAAGGACTGCCCGCCAAATCCGGGATTCACCGTCATCACCAGCACTAGGTCCACTTGGGCCAGGTAGGGCTTCACTGCATCAATATTCGTCGGCGGATTGATGGCCAACCCCACTTGCTTGCCCATCGAACGGATGCGCCACAGGAGCGGATTGACCAAATCGCCCAACTCCACGTGGATGGTCATGGAATCGGCCCCGGCCTTCACGAATGGCTCGAGCAAGATCTCCGGCTTTGAGCACATCAGGTGAACGTCCAGGTGCCGCCGAAACACCTTGCGGACCGCCTTAGCCACCTCAGGCCCGAAGGAGATGTTGGGGACGACGTGCCCGTCCATAATGTCCAAATGCTACCACTCCGCACTCGAACGCTGGACGCGCGCTGCCTCATGGGCGAAGCGACCGAAATCCGAGGCCAGTAGAGAGGGGGCGATAATCATCGGGATGGCACGTTGGAAGAGATCTAGATTCGGGGGCCACGCACAGGTTTAGGCAACTCCGGGCAACTTTGGGCGGCAACCGAGTCCGGGGCTCAGAGCAGGTCCGCCTCGGTCAAGGTCTTGAGGATCAACTCGCGCGTGGCGGTCGACGAGGGCACCAGCGGCAGGCGCACTTCCTCGCCCATCATCCCCTTCAACGCCAACGCGGTCTTGCACGGCGACGGATTGGTCTCGACGAAGAGGTTCTTGAAGAGCGGGTACAAGCGGGTGTGCAACTTGAGCGCCCCCTTGGCATCCCCGGCCGCAAACGCGCGCACCATCTTGGACACCTCGCGCGGCGCCACATTGGAGGCCACGCTGATAACGCCCTGAGCACCGACGCTCATGAAGGGCAGCGTCAGGGAATCATCGCCGCTGACGATCTGAAATTTTGGTCCGCAGGCCGCTCGCAATTGGCTGACGCGGTCGCAAGAACCCCCAGCTTCTTTGATGCCGACGATATTCTTAAAGTCCGTCGCCAAGCGCTTAACGGTGTCGATACCGATCTCGATGCCGCAACGACCCGGGATACTGTAAAGCAAGATGGGCAACCGGGTGGACCGGGCGATGGCCGCGAAGTGCTGATACACGCC
>SYMJ01000175.1 GCA_005805505.1 Verrucomicrobiales bacterium
AGTCGCATGCTCTACCAACTGAGCTACCCAGCCGCACCGAAGAGCGCGAATCAAACTCGGGGCACCCCGTCTTTGGCAAGGCGGTTTTCCAAGATTTTTCGAGCGGATCGTACCCGCGTTACTTCGGGTCTTGGTTCGCCAGCAATTCTTCCGAGGTCACCGTAGAGACAACGCCCTCCTTCGGAACCTCCACCTTGGCGATCCACAGCAGCGCATTTAGGAACACCTTGCGGAAGTTCTCGTCACCCCAGTTCTTGTGATAATGCCCACCGGTGAAACCAAAACCCCGACCTCCATTAGGCCGATCGTAAGTCCACATCAGCGGCTGAGGTTCTCCCTGGGCCACTGAGGCCCGGACGAAGGGGTTGCCATTGTGCGGGCCGTTGCCGCGGTCGAGGGTGCTCAACGGGGGCACCACGCTGAGGATCGGCGTGACCCCCTTGCGATCCGGCGCGAAGCGCATGTGGTAATACCACTCATCGTGGATGGTGAAGGGCTTCACGCCCCGGGTTACCGGATGCACTGGCAGCGATTCGAACTTCGCCGTCCACGTCGGGTTCACGCTCCAGAACATTTCGAAATACCCCCCGGTCCAATCGAGCATGGCAAAGCCAGGGTCCCCGACCGGGACCTCGACTCCGTAGTGGGCGGCACCAATTCCCACGCCCTTGGCCGACAGCTCATTCATCAGCTTCAGTCGGTCTGGCTTGATCGTGGGATGAGCTGTGCCGCCATTGGAAAAAACCACCACGGCATCGGCTGACTTGAGGATGGCCGTATCGGCCGGCCAGCCATTGCTGACCACGGTCGCATGAATGCCTGGAATGCGGTTCAAGCAACCGGCCAGCAAAATGCTTCCGGCCCGAAATTCATGGTCGCCCCGGGCATGACTTGGCGTGCCCGCGATCAAGACGATGGCTTTGTCGGCCGCTGCCAAAGACAGCGAAGCCACGGCGGCGAAAAGGCTAAGAGTGATGCGGTTCATTGGATTCTGCAGATCTTGCGGAAACCCCCGTTTTCCGGCCAGACATTCTTGGCTCGGTCCACTCGACCCAACTGGGCGCGACACCTTCGATAGCTTGGATGCTTCGGTGATGAGGATGCTTCGAGCCCTGCCTCCCGAACCCATGAGCTATCCTTTTCCATGGTGAACGTTGACCACGGTTCGTCTGCCTTTTTTTTGACCAGTTAACGCGGTTTTAACCAGGTTTTCGGCAGCGAACCCCGGTAATCCCTTTTGGCAAGCGGGCTGCTATCTCGGAATTGCCCAAACAACCGGCCGTGCTGTTTGGAAACGAGCCGCACGGTGATGATACAAACAATCATCAACCACGGCTGCCCCAGAAATGGGGCGGCCGTGAGTCAGTTTCACCGAAATCACTCCGGCCCGATCAGGCCTCACGATTCGGCCAGACACTCTCCACAAGTTTGTACTGAGGCTCCAACACTTGGCCCCACTATCACTGCAACTCCCCTACCTCCTGTCGGCTAAAGCCACACCGGAAACCCTGCGCATCCGCCTCGATGCAAAGATTGCGAATCCTCCTGGAGCGTGCATTCCGGTGGATCCCCTCCGTCTTCTGGTTCAACTTTAAAACGCACATGATCCGAATTCTTGGAATCCTTTGTTTGCTTTCGTTGGCCCTCGGTGCAGAACCGGCCCGGTTTATCCAAGACCGGTTCGCCATTGGCTTCTGGGTGCCGCCACGCACCACCAACAACTTGCCGGAACGATACCGCGAGATCCGCGAGGCGCATTTCAACCTGGTCATCGGAACCTCCGGCTTCGGTGCCGAGGAGCAAGTCCGAGTCTGTGAATCGCTGGGGCTGAAAGTTCTGGTGGGTGCGGATGATCCAGCCACCCCCTGCCCGACAGCACCGCCTGCTGGGGCTACAGCCTGAGTGACGAACCCGGAACCGCAGCCTTCCCCGCCCTCGCCGCGCGCGTTGCCTCACTGCGGGAACAGAAGCCCGGCCGCCTGGGCTACATCAATTTATTTCCCAACTACGCGGCCACTGGCCAGATGGGGTCCAACTCCTACGACGAGTACCTTCGAAATTTCGTGGAGACAGTGAAACCAGACGTGCTGTCGATGGACCACTATCCGCTCATGCGGCCCGGTGACGATTCCCGCAGCGAATACCTCAAGAACCTCGAATCGATGCGCAAGCACTCGATCGCAGCAGGCATCCCCTTCTGGAACTTCTTCCATTCCATGCCCTTCGGGGACCGCATGGACCCCACCGAGGCCCAGATCCGTTGGATGATCTACGCCTCCATCGCCCATGGATCCAAGGGGGTTCTTTACTTCTGCTACTGGACCCCAGGCAAGGGCAACGGCGGCACCGGCGAGTTTCCCAAGGGCGGAGCTCTCCTCACAGCCGGAGGCTTCAAGACGCGTCACTACGATGAGGCGCGACGGATCAACACCGGGCTCGAGCGCTGGGGGCCCGTCCTCATGCGCCTGAGCGGCCAGGGCGTCGTCCGATACACCACCGGAAATCCGGCGACTCCGTTGGCGCGCACCGGGGTCCGATCACTGAACCGGGTGGGTTCCGATCCCGAATCCACCTTCCTAATTGGCTCCCTGAAACACACCGACGGTCGGCGCGCCGTCTTGCTGGTCAACCACAACATGGCTTACACGGCCTGGCCCACAGTGGTGTTCGATTCCGAGGGCGAAGTCGTTGAAATCAGCCGGGAAGACGGGCGTGAACACCCTTTGAGGGACGACAGCCCGGAATTGCCCGGAATTCAACTCTCCCTCGGAGCCGGAGACGCCCGGTTGTTTTTGCTGCCGCCAGAACGGAAGTGACACCCAAAGTTCCCGTCAACGGCCGGGCCGCTCGCGGTTCTCCAGCGGAGCCAGCAAGGCCCGTTCATTTGAGTGGGTCAGCAAATCAACAGCTTCTTCAGCGCTGACCCATCGCAGGTCGGCGACTTCTTGCGTATCCTGCACGGGCCCCTGTTCCTGAAGCTCCATGTGCCAGTACAAGACCACCTTAGGCATTGCGTTGACGGCATACACGCTACCACCGGCAAACGATTCGACGAGGGCACGGCACCCGGTCTCCTCCTCAACCTCCCGCACCGCGGCCTGAAGCCATCCTTCGCCGGGGTCGAGCTTGCCTTTCGGAAAAGCCCATTCCGGACCATAACGGGTCCGATGGATTAGAATTAGTTCGCGACCCCGAGGGGATGTTCGCCACACCAGACCACCGGCCGCTTGGATCACTTCGGTTGGAATCACGTTGCTCAAAGCTGGCCGATGGAAACCGACCGCGCCCCGGAGGGCAATCCACACCTGCCAGAAATATGCTCAATGGAAGGGGCTAAAAACAGAAATGGCCGCATCAAATCCATCCGCGCCACCAGTACCACACGCCACCCAATTCCTCGTGGAGCCAGCGTTCAAAGCGGATCAACCCCTCGCTTCGGGGCACCACCCACCAGTGCTCCGGCCGGTCCAACGCGTCCAAGGCCTGAAAATCACACCCGACGGGCAGGACATCCACGCCTTCCTTGCGGCAGGCGGCGGCTCCCCGGGCCAGATGCGACGCTGAACTCACCAGAATTACCCGCTTCCAGCCCCGTTTTCGAACCATGTCGCCAATCGCGACGGCTTCCTCATGCGTGTCTTTACACGCGGGCAACCGCTGGAGATCTCCCGCCGGCAATCGCCAGGAGCGTATCCAGGCGGTCAGCAAATCGCTCTCCGAACGAGCACTCCCGAGCCAATTAAAAGGAGCACCGCTGACGACCAGGGTGCGGGCCTTCCCTTGACGCATCACCTCTAGGCCCGTCAGGGAACGTTCAAAGGACGAGCCGGTCCCGAACCAAAGGAGTTCGCGTGAGGAGAACTCGATATCTCCCGCCAAGACCACCACGGCATCGGCCACCGGCAAGGTCACCGGATGGATCCGATCATAAGGCCTCTCCAACCGGGCCAAGAGCAATGCCGAGAAGGGGGTTCCACCCACCAGCCAGAGTCCGCCGGCGAGGCAAAGGGAAGTGACGCCGGCCAGCCAAGCCCTGCGCCGAAACGCCAGACCGCTGACCAGCATCGCTCCCGCCCACGCCGCTCCCAGCGGCTGAACCAGCGCCTCTACAGGTCCCATGCGGCGAGAGGCTAGCCGGCCTTCTCGTCCCAAGGCGAGCCCCGCCCTCAATCCGAAACAAGGCACTGGGGAGGAAAGTGATGGGGAGGGTTCTCGCGTTCTGCGTTCGCCCCTTTCGCCTTCAAAGCAGGAGATCAGCGTTTGTCGCCCTCGTTGGCAGCCTTGTCGCGGGCCTCGGCCTTCGCTCGGATTTCCGCCGAGGCGTGCTTCAATCGCTGCGGCCAGGAGAACTTCGGCGCCTTCACCGGATCGTAGTTCTCCAGGTGGCCGGTGAGACGCGTGGCGGGCTTGCTGTATCTTAATTCGGTGTCACCGAAGACTTCGCGACACAGTGCAGCCAGCCCCGGGTCGTACTCGATCAACTGGGCACGCAAATGGACATGGTTGTGGTCGTGATCATTGACGCGGTTGTTGTCGAACCACGATTGCACGCCCTCCGCAAAATACTCGTGAGGGTTGACGCTCGCGTACTTGCCTTTCCACAAACCATCCTTCATCGCGGCGGCGTAGGTGGACTTCAATCGCGAGTCAAAGGTCCGATCCACATTTAGCAGGCCGCGCAAATGGATGTTGTGCGCGAACTCATGGATGAGAATGCACTCCTTCTCATACGGGTCGCCGGGAAATCCGAGCACGTTCTCCTCGGCCACCGTACACAAGGGATCGGTTTCGCTGCCGCCGAGTCCGCGGGCGCGCGCATCCCAGAAATCTTTTGCCGGCAAACTCGGGAAATCACGCAGCCTCCCTTCGGCCATGCGGACGAATTCCGGCAGGTCGGTGGTGAATTCATTGTGGGCCATGATGCACATGCGCGCGCCACTCTGGATCATCGCAGCGCGCACGTCCGGTCGCTTCGCTAGCATCATGTCCACGAGGAATGCGGCTTCTTGAAGCGCGTGAGGGTCCACTTTTGCAGAGGCGACAATGGGAAACCCCTTCGCACTGACGCGTTGGGTATAAAAGGCCGGGATGCCGTCTCGGCCATTGGGGTCGAAACGGAATCCCTGGACCGGCACCTGGCTCGTGACCGTGGCGGTAGCCTTATCGGCACGGCTGACGATTTCAAAGCGATGCCCGATGGACGTGTCGATGACCGTGTCGTTTCCCGACTCAACAGTTCCGCTGGGCACGCGTTCGGAATCATTCTTTAACCAGAACAGGTCGATGGTTCCGCTGCTGCCGTTGATGATTTGCAGCTTCGGGCGAGGGGGCTGAGCCACCCCGCTCGATGCGTTGACGGCCGGCATCGACGCGACCGACAGGGCAATCCACGCGGTGAGGAAAATATTTCGGAATGTCATGGATGCGAACGCGCTTTCAATGCCCGGCCTCGGATTGAGTAAACACACGGTAAGAATAGTTATTTTCTTCATTTTAATCTTGGTTGGCGGTTTCAACTCTCCTTAGCAGGAGAAAGCCCGCTTTTTCGGCACAGTTCCAAGCCTTTCCGCCGCTGCGGGACTGCTTTTTTGGGCGAACATTAGCCCAATCGATAACGTTGGTTGTTCCGGATTAGAATTGCTGAGTTAAATTCCAAATAACCAAACGCTTATTGCTGCTCCCTCGCTCCGTGTGCAACCTCGGAGTGCTTCAAATTCCTTCATTTTCATTATCTTCCCCAAGGATATCTATGTTTGAACTCATCAAATTCACCGCTGAAAACCTCGGCTATTTTCTGTGGGGCTTTCCCCTGCTGGTTCTTCTCTATAATTCCTTCACCATCGCCGGCGGTAACAAGATCGTCACTTTAGAACGGCGCTGGTTCGGTCGGCAAATGCCCGACGGTCGCACGGTGGCTTTGATCCACGAGGTCGGTGTGCAGGCCCGCGTCCTCGGCCCCGGCTTTCATTTTCTGCTCCCGTTTATCTACCGCACCACTAAGCACCACTTTCTGGTGATCCCGTCCAATCAGGTCGGCGTGGTCCGTGCCATCACCGGCGCGCCGATTCCCTCCGGAAATTACATGGCCAAGAGCATCGACTGTGACCTGTTCCAGGACGGCGAGGCCTTCCTTCGAAACGGCGGTGAAAAAGGTCCTCAACTCGCCATTCTTCCCGAGGGTGAATATAAAATTAACCCCGCCCTCTTCGAGGTGACGATCGTCGACGCCATCATGATCGATGACAACGAGGTCGGCTACGTCGAGGCCATCGCCGGCAACGCCGTCACCCGCCCCGGCGGCAATTTCGGCTCGCCGGTCGCCTGCGACAGCTTTCAGGACGCCCAGGCCTTCATCGACAACGGCGGCCAAAAGGGCCCGCAGATTTCGTTTCTCACGCCCGGTTTTTACCGCATCAACACCATCCTGTTTCACATCGAAAAGCGCCCCATCACCGAGATCAAGGGCGGCCAGATCGGTCTTGTCGAGGCCACCGATGGCGCCCGCATTCCCGAGGGACGCCTGCTCGCGTTGAAGGTTCACGGCCATAACAGCTTTTACGACGGCGAGGCATTTATTAAAAGCGGTGGCGAAAAGGGCCGTCAACTCGACGTGCTCATGCCCGGCCGTTACCGCATCAATCCGGCGCTCTTCAAGGTCATCAGCGTAGTGGACTGGACCAACATCGAGGCCGATCAGGTCGGCATCGTCACCATCTTGGAGGGTAAACCCATCGTCGACTCCTCGAAGATCGCCGCCGAAGAACTGCCACTCGGTACCCATAACAACTTCCAAGATCCCGCCGCCTTCCTCTCCGCCGGTGGTCAAAAGGGCCTGCAAATCCCGGTGCTGCGCGCCGGCAACTACGCCATCAACCCGTGGTTCGCCTCGGTCGAAAAAGCCCCGATGATCCGCGTCGACATCGGCTTTTGCGGCGTGGTGACCAGCTACGTCGGTGCCGAGGGCGCCGACCTGACCGACGAAGCGGTGAACGCCAAAATCGTCGCTAACGGCTACAAGGGCATCTGGGCCGATCCTCTCCAACCCGGTAAGCACCCAGTCAACACCAAGATCCTCAAGGTCGATATCGTTCCCACCACCCAAATCCTGCTCAATTGGGCCGACAACCGTTCCAGCGCCCACGAGCTCGATTCCAACCTCAAGACGATCACGTTGCGCACCGCCGACGCCTTTAACGTCAACATGGACGTGAGTGTGATCATCCACATCCCGATGAAAAACGCCCCCAAGGTCATCGCCAACCTCGGCTCGGTGAAAAACATGATTTCCCAGGTGCTCGAGCCGGCCATCAGCTCGCACTTCCGCAACGCCGCCCAGTATATTAAGGCCCTCGACCTCTACACCGAGCGCAAGCAGCTCCAGGATAAGGCCAAGATCCATATCGATAACGTGCTGCGCGTCCACCATATCGACTCCAAGGATACCCTGATCGCCGACGTGGTTCTGCCACCGGAGCTAACCAAAACGGTGACCGACCGGCAGATTGCCGAGCAGGAGAAAAAAACCTACGCCACCCAGAAAGAGGCGCAGGACGAGCGCCGCGCTCTCGAAAACGCCACCGCCCAGGCCGCCATGCAGCCCAAGGTGGTAGAATCCGAGCGCAACGTGGAGATCCAGAAAAACGTGGCCGAGGGTAAGGTAAAGGAGGCCGAGGGCTCCAAGGCCGCGGCGATTCTTCAGGCCACGGGTGAAGCCGAGGCGATCAAGCTTCGCGCCAACGCCCAAGCTGAAGCCACCAAGGTGACCGCCATCGCCGAGTCTGAGGCGACCTCCAAGATCGGTAACGCTGAGGCCGAGGTGATTCTCTCCAAGGGTAAGTCCACGGCGGAGGCCTACCGTCTGGAAGTTCAGGCGATGGGCCAGGACGTGTTCGGCCAGATCCGGGTGGTGGAGAAGATCGCCACCGGCACGCTCAAGCTAATTCCCGACAACCTGGTCATCGGTGGGGGCGGCGGCGGGGCGGGCGCGGGCGGCGACGCCGGCGGGTTAATGAACGGATTCTTCGGCATCAGCCTCATCGAGAAGTTAACCGGCCGGAGTTTTACGGTGAAGGACGTCGAAAAACCAGCCGAGCCGTCGCCGGTCAAAAAGGTCTAGTTTCAGTCGCCCCAATCGTTCGATCGCGGGGGATGGCGGGAGATGCACACCATCCCCCGCCATCGCCACCTGAATTCCACTCGACCGAGGCCGCCGGTGCTCTCAATTTCAAATCACTGCGGCAGCACCAAAAACCCGCTGTGTGCGTCGCCAATGATCTGGGTTTGCTGACCTTGGTGCCGCCAATGGTGATAAGCGATCAGGGCGCAGAACAGGGCATCGAGCCGATCCTCCGCTTCCTTGGAATAGACGGCTCCGAGCAGTTCTTCGCCCACGATTCCTAGATGCAATTCGGGGAACCGGAACTGGAGACAACTGCTCAAGAGCGACTGATAGCGGCGAAACTCCCGCCGGCGTTCGGCCACCGTACCGCGCTTGTATTTGAGAATCCGCGGCAACCCAAACCAACGGATCATGGCCGGATGGGGATAGACTTCCATGGCCAATCGCGAGGCCGCCAAATCCCAGCCCAGCGAAAAACCTTCCGACTCTAGCGCCTTGGCAATCCGCAGAGGTCGGGCGCAAAGACGAGCGTTGGAGGGGTGACACCCGGCGTGCTCTCGCCCGAAGAGTCGATGAGTCAAACGGTCCACGGGCCGAGATCCACTCCGATTGGGGCAGACGAGCGGGGCATCTACGGCCATCACACAGGGCTGCTTCCCCACCCGTTCACGCAACCAGCTCGACAAGGAGTCGTCCCCAAGGGTCCAACGCGACTCCAACACCGAGGCGGTTTGTCCATCGGCCTCAATTAAGCAGATTCCGTCCCGGTTGCGTTCGCCCCAGGCCAAATCGAGCCCTACCATCAGCATAGTCAAACAAGCTCGCAGGCGATCCTCCCATTGCAAGCAACACCCCTGTGAACAAAACCAACAGGCCTCTTCCTTTTTTGAAGGACGAATCTAGGTTGGTGGCACGTAGCAACGCGTCGGATTCGCCGAGATGAACAAACGTCTGATCTATCCCTTCTTCATCGCCGCCCTCGTGGCCTATGTCGGCCTCGGGGCTAAGCTCTTCCAACTCAGCGCGGCGGACGAACGAGATGACCCCTATCAGCAACTCGAACTTTTCACCCGGGTTCTGGAGCGGGTCCGCAAAGATTACGTCGATGGAGAAACCTTGACCTACAAGGATCTCATCCATGGCGCGATGAAAGGGATGCTTTCCACCCTCGATCCGCACAGCGAATTCATGACGTTGTCCAAGTTCAACGAACTTAAGGAAGACACCGAGGGGACCTACGGAGGAGTGGGTTTGCAGGTCCACGTGAAGGAGGGGATGCTCACCGTGATCGCCCCCATGGAAGACACCCCGGCTTTCGAGGCGGGTATTCTTCCTGGAGACCAAATCCTTAAAATTAACGGCAAGCCCACCGACCGACTCGTCATGGGCGATGCCGTGAAGATCCTACGGGGCGAACCCAAATCTAAGGTCACCCTGTTAATCATCCGCCCCTCGCTCTCGGAACCCAAAGAGATCTCACTGACCCGCGAAGACATCCGTGTCTACACGGTGAAAGACCAGAACAACCACCGGGAATTCCCGGTGAGCGCCGACCATTTGGGGTATGTGCGCATCACCCAGTTCGCCGAAAAGACCGACGAAGAATTGGAAACGGCACTGGTAGCCATGGAAAAACAGGGCCTAGAAGGCCTCGTCATGGACCTTCGTGGCAACCCGGGCGGACTGCTAGATCAAGCCGTGGCCGTCTCAGAAAAATTCCTACCCAAGGGCAAGCCGATCGTCTCGACCGAGGGACGCAACCGTGCGGCCGACCAGCAGCGCAAGGCCTCGGGCAAGGGCAAGGTCCGTTCATATCCCTTGGTTCTGCTCATCAATGGCGGCAGCGCCAGTGCCTCCGAGATCGTGGCTGGCTGCCTCCAGGACCTTGAGCGGGCCGTGGTCATCGGCGAGCAATCCTTCGGCAAGGGGTCTGTGCAGAACATCCTGCCCCTTAACGATGGTTCCGCCCTGCGTCTCACCACCGCCAAGTATTACACCCCGAGCCACAAGGTGATCCACGAGCGGGGTATCTCACCCAACATCGTCGTCCCCATCACCGACGAAGACGAAGCGGCCATCCAGCTCCGGCGTATGCCCGGTGGCACCAATAGCATCGATGACACCCTGCGTCTGTACCCCGTTGCCCAGCAGGCCCGCCTGCGTGATCTGGTATTGGCCGACGCCGATCCTCAACTCGAGCGGGCCATGGACTTGCTCAAGGGAGTCCGGCTCTTGGCCAAACGCTCGGGCGCTAAGTCCCCGCGAGCCGAGGCAACTACCCCGGATTCCAAGCCTGTCGCACCCGCCGCCCCGTGATCCGGAATTGGCATCCCGGTGGGGATGACCGGAATGATTGCCTCCAAAAATGGTTCTCGCCATCGAATCGTCCTGTGACGAAACCAGTGCCGCCGTGGTCCAGAACGGGCGGCTGCTGTCCAACATCGTGGCCTCCCAGGTCCGCCTTCACTCCGAATACGGCGGGGTGGTTCCAGAACTGGCCACCCGAGAACACCTCCGCAACCTAATCCCTGTTGTCCGTCAGGCCTTGGAAACCGCAGGGATTTCCATGGCCGACCTCACCGCCTTGGCCGCCACCCGAGGACCCGGACTGCCCGCGGCCCTGATGGTCGGATGGACAGCCGCCCAATCTTTGGCCACGGCACTAGGGTTGCCCGTGATTGGTATCCATCACCACGAAGCCCATCTGTACTCCCCATGGATCTCCGGAAAGCCGGCCCAGTTTCATGGCGCCGCGATCCCGCCTCATGTCTCTCTCATCGCATCGGGCGGACACACCCTGCTGGTTCATGTCCGCTCCGAACTCGATCAAGTGATCCTCGGTGGCACCCTCGACGATGCCGCGGGCGAATGCTTCGACAAGGCCGCAAAACTCTTGGGTCTCCCCTACCCCGGGGGCCCGGTGCTGGACCGCTTGGCCGAAGAAGGGCGGGCCGATCGCTTTGAGTTTCCGCGACCGCTGCGCCACGAACCCAATCACCTGTTTAGTTTTAGCGGTCTCAAAACCAGCGTTCGAGTCTTCCTCGAGAAGAACCCCGGCCTGGCCGATTCTCCCCAAGACCTCCGCGACCTGTGCGCCGGAATCCGCGCGGCGATCGTGGACACTCTCACCACCAAACTCGTCGCCGCCGCCACCAAGATCGGCGTCCGTTGCATCACCGCCAGCGGGGGGGTCGCCTGCAATCGGGGGTTGCGCCGGGATTTGCAACAGGCTGCCCAAAAGCGGCGTCTCGAACTACGCATCGCGGAGCCGGCGTTCTGCACCGACAACGCGGCCATGATTGGTTTTCTAGCCGAACGCCGGTTGGCACGCGGGCAATCCACACTGCTGGACACAGAAACCGGCCCCGGATGGGAACTCGAGAACCAAGAGAACCACACACCCCAACTTGCAGCGGCTACAGACTCCTCAGCCTGTCTTCCCCCGTCGTGACGATTTCGATCATCTTGCCCGCTTTCAACGAAGCGAGCCTCTTGCCGACCTCGCTAGCCGCTGTTCATGCAGCCCGGCGAGCCTTTGATCGGGTGCAATGGGCCTCTGAGGTTATTGTCTGCGACAACAACTCTACGGATGCCACCGCGCACATTGCCCGGGAGCACGGAGCCCAAGTCGTCTTTGAGCCCATCAACATGATCGCCCGCGCCCGCAATGCGGGAGCCACGGTAGCGATCGGCGACTGGTTGCTGTTCATCGATGCCGACTCGCAGCCTTCCATCGAACTCTTCAATGCCCTGATTGAAGCGATTCAATCGGGCCGGGTTCTGGCGGGTGGAGCCACCGTCCGCATGGACAGCGACGACCTTCGGGGGCGCATTGGTACTGCGTTCTGGAACACAGTCAGTCGCCTTCGAGGTCTCATGGCCGGTTCCTTTATCTTCGTCGAGGCGACCGCCTTCCGGCAAATCGGCGGATTCAGTGGGCAATTTTATGCCGCCGAAGAAATCGATTTCACCCACCGCCTGAGGCCCTTGGCCCGCGCTTCGAATCGGCGCATCGTTATTCTCTCCAAGACGCCGCTGCTCACCTCGGCACGGAAGCTCAAGCTTTACACGCCGCTCGAAATTGGACGCCTGATCCTCTCCGCAACTCTACGACCGAAGGCCACTCTCACCAACAAACAGGCCTGCCACCTCTGGTACGACGGCCGACGCTGACCAGGTCCCGGGCTGTCGCCATCGACCGAGAACGATCCAAAACCGTTCGAATCCATCAAAAACCTGCCTCGAACGGCCATTCGGCGCACTGAACTTCTTGTCTCCGCGCGAAATATGCCCATCATCGGTCTTTCGATCTCGTATTTATGGCTAAAGTGTACACCGACAAGGACGCCGACCTGAGCGTCTTCAAAGGCAAAACCCTCGCTGTGCTCGGCTTCGGCTCCCAAGGCCACGCCCACGCGCTCAACCTCAAGGAGTCCGGATGCAACGTCATCATCGGTCTCTACGAGGGATCTAAGTCGATCAAAGTCGCCCGGGAAAAGGGCTTCGAAGTGCTCGCCAGCGCCGAGGCAGTCAAGCGCGCCGAAATCATCATGATTGCGCTGCCGGACACCAAGCAGGCCGCCGCCTACGAGAAGGACATCGCTCCCAACCTGACCCCGGGCAAGACGCTGCTCTTCAGCCACGGCTTCGCGATCCATTTCAAGACCGTGGTCCCCCCGAAGGACGTCAACGTGATCCTCGTCGCCCCGAAGGGCCCCGGCCACATCGTTCGCCGTCAATACACCGAGGGCAAGGGCGTCCCCAGCCTGATCGCCATCTACCAGAACCCCGGCCGCAACGCGAAGAAGATCGCTTTGGCCTGGGCCAAGGGTATCGGCGGCACCCGCGCCGGCGTCATCGAGACCACATTCAAGGAAGAGACTGAG
>SYMJ01000176.1 GCA_005805505.1 Verrucomicrobiales bacterium
ACCAAGTGCTCTACCGGGCTGAGCTACGTCCCGAACCAGTACGAAAGGGTCGCTTTAGATATCGGTTGAGGCAATGCTTTTCCACTTAAAGGTCATGATTCACAGGACCATGATGCTGAGTCCTCAATGAAACTCCTCGTCTTTGCACACGTGCCGCCGCCTCACCATGGGCAAAGCCAGATGGTGAAATTGATGGTAGACGGTTTTCGAGCCCAGCCAGAGCTCGGAATCGAAGTGCTCCACGTCGATGCCCGACTTTCGTCCGGGATGGCCGATGTAGGATCGGTCCGGGGAGGCAAAGTCCATGCGCTGATGCGGTACTGCTGGCAGGCGATTGCGTTGTCGCATCAGCACGGATGCCAGACACTGTATTACATTCCGTCCCCACCGAAGCGATCCTCGTTGTACCGTGATTTTCTGGTGATGGTTTTGATTCGGTGGCGGTTTGATCGGGTGATTTTGCATTGGCACGCGGTTGGATTGGGAGCCTGGCTGGAGAGCGAATCCTGGTTCTGGGAACGCGGGTTAGCTCGGGTCTTTCTGGGGCGTGTGCAGCAAGCCGTTGTGTTGGCTGCCAGCAATCGGGCCGATGCGGAAGCTCTCAGTCCGCGATCCGTGGCGGTGGTGAGCAATGGGATCCCAGATCCTTGCCCGGACTTTAGCCAGACCCTGGGGGAATGGCGTGCGAGAGGCTCTGCCCGATTGGAGACGCAAGTTCTGTTCATGGCTCATTGCACGCGTGACAAAGGTCTTTTTGGGGCGGTTGAGGCGGTGGTGGCGGCCAATGGGGTGGGTGACTCGGGGCGTCGATTCCGGCTCACCGTTGCTGGGAGTTTTTTGTCGGAGGCCGAAGAGGCTGAGTTTCGGGACCGAGTCGGACACTCGGATGCGGCGGGATGCGTGGAGATCACAGGTTTTGTCTCGGGCCCTGAGAAGGATCGGTTGTTTCGGCAGGCGGATGTGTTCCTGTTTCCGACGTATTTCGCCAATGAAGGGCAACCGTTGAACCTGATCGAGGCTTTGGCCTACGGGTTGCCTTGTGTCACGACCCGGTGGCGTTCCATCCCGGAGTATTTTTCAGCAGACTATCCCGGGCTCTGCATTCCGAGGGATGTTCCGGCTTTGGCTCGCGCCCTGCATGCGGTCGTGGAGCGTGTGGATGGAAGGACACTTCGTCGTGAGTATGAGCAGCGCTTTGCTGTCGGCCCGCACTTGAGTGCTTTGGCCGCGGCCATTCGGACAGGCTCCTTAGAATGAGCGTGTTCCCGGGCTAGGACCTGGGACTTGGCATCCGGTGGAATCCAGGCCTGGGTGGTGCTCGTCGTTTCTGGGCGCCTTCGCTGGATCCTTTCGATGGCCCGTGAACCGCTCAGAGTGAGGCAGTGAGTGGGGGTGTGAAACGAACGGTTGTTTCAAAAGAAAACGGCGCCGACTTTCCCTAGGGAGAGCGGCGCCGTTCGAGGGTTTTGGATGGAGTTTACTTCGCTGCGGCGTACAACGCTTCAACCTTGTTCCAGTCGATCACGTTCCACACGGCCTTGAGATAGGCAGCCCGCAGGTTCTGATACTTCAAGTAATAGGCGTGCTCCCAGACATCGATACCGAGAACCGCTTTACCTTCGCACCCGGCGATGGCTTTGCCCATGAGCGGGTTGTCTTGGTTGGCCGTTGAAACGATTTCCAGCTTGCCGCCGTTGACCACGAGCCAAGCCCAACCCGAACCAAAACGGCCAATGCCGGCGGCCTCAAACTTGGCCTGGAATTCAGCGAAGGATCCGAACGTCGCGTCGATGGCGGTGGCGAGATCGCCGGAGGGAGTGCCGCCTTTGCCGGGACCCATGAGGTTCCAGAAGAAGGTGTGATTCCAATGGCCGCCGCCGTTGTTGCGGACCGGACCGCGGATAGCGTCGGGGACAACGGCCAGATTGCCGATCAGGTCCTCCAGCGCAAGGGTCTCGACGGGTGTGCCGGTGATTGCCTTGTTGAGGTTGTCCACGTAGGCCTTGTGATGGCGGCCGTGGTGGATCTCCATGGTCAGTGCGTCGATGTGGGGTTCGAGCGCGTCTTTAGGGTAGGGTAGGGGGGCAAGTTCGTGGGCCATAAAATGAGATTCGCTTTGCCGGACTTGCGGTGTTGCACGCCGGCGAGGAGGCAAGGGTAGCTAGCTTCGATCGGGGCGCAAGCAGCAGGGCGGCTGGCGCCTCGGATCTTGAAATTCCCTCTCGCCTGCTGTTCGAGCCGACCGATACGGTGAATCCCTCAACGAGACTGTACACATGAGCAACCCCACTGGAGATATCGCACTGATCGGCTTGGCGGTCATGGGTCAAAACCTGATCCTCAACATGAACGACCACGGCTTCACCGTCGTGGCCTACAACCGCACAATCTCCAAGGTGGATGAATTTCTGGCCGGTGAGGCCAAGGGAACTCAAATTCAGGGAGCCCACTCGATTGCTGAATTGGTGTCCAAGCTCAAGACGCCGCGCCGGATCATGATGTTGGTGAAGGCGGGC
This sequence comes from Verrucomicrobiales bacterium, assembly GCA_005805505.1. Taxonomy (GTDB): domain Bacteria; phylum Verrucomicrobiota; class Verrucomicrobiia; order Limisphaerales; family UBA9464; genus SXXZ01. The sequence continues at coordinate 2,517 of SYMJ01000176.1, forward strand.
CAGGCGGTGGACGACTTCATCGAGCAATTGGTGCCGCACTTGTCGGCCGGTGACATTATTATTGACGGCGGTAATTCTCTCTATGGCGACACGGAGCGACGGGTGAAGTATTGCGAGTCCAAGGGGTTGCTCTTCATTGGAACTGGGGTTTCCGGTGGCGAAGAGGGGGCTCGACGTGGACCCAGCATCATGCCGGGCGGATCAGCCAAGGCGTGGCCTGCCGTGAAGGACATTTTTCAGGGCGTCTCCGCCAAGGTGGACGGAGGCGTGCCGTGTTGTGACTGGGTCGGCGATGGCGGTTCGGGCCACTACGTAAAGATGGTCCACAATGGC
>SYMJ01000177.1 GCA_005805505.1 Verrucomicrobiales bacterium
AGCGAGCATTGATGGCGGTCACCCCAATCCCTCGCGCACCGCGCGAAAGCTCCATCCTTTCCAGAGTCTCCCTGCGAGCGCTGGCCCGGTCCCGCGGAGCCAAAAAAATACAGCGGAGCGGGATCGGGCCGGAGCGAGCATTGGAAGCGATCAAACCCTCCCTCGCGCACCGCGCGAAAGCTCCATCCTTTCCAGAGCTTCCCTGCGAGCGCAGGCCTAGTCCCGCGGAGCCCTTGCCACGACAATAACAGAGTAGAGAGTGTCCCCTTTTGTGTAAATAGGTGGGACCGACCCTAACGGATTTGGTATTTCTTTTATTAGAGTCATTAGACGAATGTACCGAAGTCAGAGAACCAAACCCCTTCGAAAGTATTACAATGACTTTGAACGAAGATTCCCTTTGGAAACGGTTGGTCGCTTTTGAATTAGATAACATCGGCGACGCGCTGACGTTCACAGAACGACTGGCCCGCGAGAACGGTTGGCACCTTGGATTCGCCCGACGGGTCATCGAAGAATACCGACGCTTCCTCTACCTCGCCTTGCGGGCCGGCCACTCGGTCACCCCATCCGATGAGATCGACCAGGCTTGGCACCTGCATCTGGTCTATAGCCGCTCCTACTGGGACGAACTTTGCACCCAGGTGCTGCAACATCGGTTGCACCACGGACCCACCCGGGGCGGCCTCGCCGAAGACGACCGATTCCTAGAAAATTATGAGGCCACCCGCGCCAGCTATCGCCGGTGTTTCAACTCTGAACCCCCGGCCGACATCTGGCCTGAGCCCGAAGTGCGCTTCGCTCCTCAGGCCCGCTGGCAACGGATCGATCGTGCCTCTCACTGGTGCCTGCCCAAGCGCGCTCTGCGACGAACAGGCTTCGGCCTGCTAGGGATTCTCGGACTCTCCGGCGCGGCGGTTGGCTGTTCGGAGGTCAACGGCGAGGCACTCATCGGCAATCGTCTGTTCGTCATGGCCTCCGTCTTCGTGGTGGCCGCAGGGTTGGGTTGGCTCATATTCCGCACCGCCCGCGGCGGCGGCTCCGGCAGCGATTCGGCCTCCAAGCACGGTTCTTCCGGTGGCGGAGACGGAGGCATCGGAGGCGGCTGCGCGGCCGACTCGGGCGGCGGCCACCACGGCCATTCGGACGGCTCGTCGGACAGCGGTTCCTCAGGGTGTGGATCCTCGGGCTGCGGGGGTGGCGGAGGGTGTGGCAGCAATTAAAACCGGCTTCTTCCAGGACACGTTTCTCCCCGATGCCCTCCGAATCTCCAGACGAGCAACGCCTGCGCGAACTCGGCTACCGCCAAGAACTGGCCCGCCGGATGAGCGGCTTCTCCAACTTCGCCCTGTCGCTGGCCATCATTTGCATCCTCTCCGGCGGCATCACCTCATTCCATGTAGGCTTCAACAGTGCCGGAGGCGCCAGCCTTGGAATCGGATGGCCGCTGGTCAGTCTCTTCTCCCTGTGCGTGGCAGCCACCATGGCCCAGGTGGCCAGCGCCTTCCCGACAGCCGGCGGCTTGTACCACTGGGGCAGCCTGCTGGGCGGACGCGCCTGCGGCTGGGTCACCGCTTGGTTCAACCTCGCTGGTCTGATCACCGTGCTGGCGGCGATCAACACCGGCACCTTCGACTTCGCCACCGCAGCCTTCGGATGGACTCCGGCCGCGGAATCCGCTGGAACCGTCCGCGTCATCTCCGTGTCGGTGATGACCTTGTCTCAAGCCCTGCTCAACCATTACGGCAATCGCTGGACCACCCGACTCACCGACTTCAGTGGCTGGCTCATCCTGGGGATCGCTTCGGTGATGACGGTCGCCCTGCTGGTGGCCACACCGCACTGGGAATGGTCGCGCCTGTGGACCTTCACCAACTTCAGCGGTTTGCCGGAAGGTTCGCCCGTCTTCCCCAAACAAGACTCCCTACCCTGGCTCTTCTGCCTCGGATTCTTGTTACCCGCCTACACTCTCACGGGCTTCGATGCCTCGGCCCACACCTCGGAGGAAACGCTGGAAGCCACCCGCAACGTGCCCAAGGGCATCGTGCGTTCGGTGGCCGTGTCGGCCGGTTTCGGCTGGGTGATGATCGTGGCCCTGCTGCTGGCCATGCCCGACCTCAAGACCGGGGCCGCCAAGGGAATCGAAATCGTCCCCTGGATCCTTCGATCGGTCCTGGGAGAAGGGTTTGCCCTGGCGCTGCTGGCCTGCGTGGTGACCGCCCAGTACCTTTGCGGATTGGCCGCGCTGACTTCGGCCTCGCGGATGACCTACGCCTTCGCCCGGGACAATGGCCTCCCGGGCTCCCGTTGGCTAAAACGGGTCGACACCACCACGCACTCGCCCTCAGCGGCCGTGTGGAGCAGCGCCCTGGCCTCGGTGGCTCTAGTGATTCTGCTGCGCTACGAAACCATCGCGGCGGTGTGCGCGGTGTTCCTCTACCTCAGCTACGTGCTGCCGGTAGCCGCGGGAGCCTGGGCCCACGGACGCACCTGGACCCGCTTCGGCCCTTTCCAGCTCGGACGCGCCTTCAAACCGCTCGCCGTCTTGGCCAGCCTGGGCTGCCTCTTCCTGCTGGTGATCGGCGTGCAACCGCCCAATCAACAGGCACTGCCTATCCTGCTGGGCAGCGCAGCGGTCATGGCCCTCATCTGGTTCGGCTCCGAGCGCCGACGCTTCAAGGGCCCACCGGGCGGGCGGCTATCCTAAATTGTTCCGGCTGAACGCCTCAATTCCCGTCGCGCTGTTGGGCCTGATCAAAGGCGTCGGCCAAGGCGTTCCAACCGCCGGAATTGGGTTCGATGGAAGGCCGCGATGCCGGCCGATGAGGAGGACGCCCACCACCGGATTGGGGAGCCCGCGGGGCATTGGGTGCGGTGCGCTGCTCGCGCTGAACACCGATTTGCGGATTGGCCTTCATCGAGAGGACAATGCGCTTACGGGGCAGATCTACCTCGGTCACCGTCACCCGAACCTTCTGACCCACCTTCACCACCTCGGACGGATCCTTCACGAAGCGGTCTGCCAACTGACTGACGTGAACCAATCCATCTTGGTGCACACCGATATCCACAAACGCTCCGAAGGCCGTCACATTGGTCACGATACCCGGCAGCTTCATACCTGGCTGAAGCTGTTCGATTTTTTCAACCCCCTCCTGAAAAGCGAACACCTCGAAACCTTGGCGGGGATCGCGTCCGGGCCTGGCCAACTCCTCCAAAATGTCCTTCAGCGTCGGTAAACCCACTTCGCTGGTGACGTACTTCTCAGGATGGATCTTGCCGCGAAGCCCCCCGTCACGCACCAGGTCGCTCACGGCGCACCCGAGATCACTGGCCATGGCATCGACCAATTCGTAGCGCTCCGGATGAACCGCGCTCGAATCCAGAGGATTCTCAGCCTCATGAATGCGGAGAAATCCGGCGCATTGCTCGAAGGCCTTCGGGCCCAGGCGGGATACTTTGAGCAACTCCTTGCGGGAGCGAAACGGCCCATGCTCGTTGCGATGGCTGACAATGTTGGCCGCCAGCGATGGACCCAGACCGGACACATAGCTGAGCAATTGCTTGCTGGCGGTGTTCAGTTCGACACCCACCCGATTTACACACGACACGACGACGTCATCCAGACCGCGCTGGAGGGCATTGGGATCCACATCGTGCTGGTACTGGCCGACACCAATGG
>SYMJ01000178.1 GCA_005805505.1 Verrucomicrobiales bacterium
CCGGCTCACCGGAGCCCCGCCAAGGCATCGTCCAATCGCTTAGGCGACACCGGCACAGCGGTGCCTAGTTCTTGCGCAAAGAGGGACACCTTAAATTCTTCCAGAAGCCATCGAAACCCCTCGATGCGACGGGTCGCCTCCGAAATTGCAGGCGGGGCAGCTCGCAGACGTGCCAGCGCCGCCTGATACGGCGCCACGGCCTTGGCTCGCTCAGCGTCTTTCACCGGGTTGTTGGCGGCCCGTTCGGCGCGCAATGTCAGCGCCTTGAGATACCGAGGCAACTGGCGCAGCGATTCAAATTCTACGCCATCCAGAAAGGACGGCGGCATCAAGGAGGCTATTTCCTCGGCCAGAGTGGCCGGACGGGCCGCAGCGGCAGCGAGCGATGGTTTTCCGCCACCCGAAGGAGCCACCAGCAACGAGCCCAATTGACTCAAATCATTGAGGGTCCGGGTCTTGGGGGAGGCCACAGGAGCCGGGGCCGAGAGCCCAATGCGGCTTCGGGCCAATTGAAGAGCCTGAAGAACCAGCGTCAGCTGATCCATGAACTTGGAAACCAGTCCAGGGATGCGCTCCCGACTTTGAGTCACCGCTACCTCGAAGGCGGACAGGGTCAATACCTCGGGCAATTCCGCAGGCAAAATGTGGCGCAGAAGGTGTCGGAAGGCGCTCTCGCGCAACTCGGACGCCGTCCCGATGGCGGCATAAGCCGCGTCGAAACGAGCCAAGGCACGAAGGTCTTTCTCGACCCAGGCCAGATCCTTGGAGAGCGCGAGTTCCGCGAGGCGAGCAAACCCCAACAACGAGGCCGTTTGGCAGGCCTCCCGGGTGCGGAACAGTCGAACATTCACACCCGCTCCTTCCCGCTCCAACCCCGGCCAAGCCATGACCGGAAAGACCGAGTCCTCTACGATGGTAATGCGTTCGGGCAAGTCGCCACAGGTCCATGTGGTCATGGCCGGACGTTCCCAGCGTCGCACGGCCTGAAGCCAGGCCGGCGGATCGCCGACGGTCTTGGGGGCCGCCTTAGGCAGTAGCTCGCGGACTTCCTGAAAATCTCGACCGGCCACTAGGGTCCGACGGTCAGACCCCAACAATTCGAACCGCAGCTTCAGATGGGCAGGCACGGTGCCGGCACCCCAGACGTCTTCGGGAATGGGCACCCGATAGCGCTGCGTCAGGAATCGGGCGAGGTCGGCAAAGAACGAAGATCCTTGAGGCTGAAATTCGCGAACGATCTCCAGAACCTTGGGCGGAAAGGGCATTAATTCGCGGCGGAGCGACTTCGGCAGCGCCCGGAGCAACTCTTCGATCTTGGCCTCGCGCAAACCGGGAACCGCCCATTCTAAGACCGAGGCCGTGGCACGCTGAGCCAGCGGGGCTGGCAACTTCACGGTGACCCCGTCATGGGCTTCGCCGGGTGCATAGGCATAGACCAACGGAACCCTCTGACCATCAATCGTCACGCTGTCGGGAAAGGCATTCTCATCGAGGTGAAGGTCTTTGCCGCCGGTAATCTCTGGCTCGGTGGCGCACAAGTACCCGGCTTCGGTGTGATCCCGCATCCATCGGTGCAATTCGTGCAGCGACGAGATGTTTTCCAGGTGCCGGGCATAAAAATCAAAGAACGCCTGATCGAGGTCCACCGACGTGCGACGCAGGCGAGTTTGCCAATTCTCCACCTTTTCGCGCAGCGCACGATTGGCCGCCATAAACCCGGGCTCTGCCGACTGCGCCGAGGTTTGCATGGCCCGCACTACGGCCCGTTCATCATCCCCGTCAAAATCGTCGTTTCGTCCTGAGAGGGCCGGCGGCAAAAGATCGTCTTCGACCAGCGCCGACCGGATGAAAAGGACCGTGGCTTCGCGGGGCGCAATAGTTCCGTAAGCGATCTTGCAGGCAAAGACCTCCAGGCCATGGAAGGTGGTTTTCTCCTCGACCATCACCCGGCCAGCACTGGCACTCCAATGCGGGTTCAGGTGGGTCACCTTGCAGAGATGCGGCGCCAAGCGAACGATCCACTGGGGATCAATTCCCGCCAACGTTCGGGCGAAGAGTTGAGAGGTCTCGACGATTTCCCCGCAAACCATCCAGGCCGGCTGACGCGACTTCTCGGGCTTGCCCGGAGCAGTGCCTGCAGGAGGCGGACGACGATCCTGTCTTGGCGAGCGCTCAGGTCGGTCGTACAGCACCGATCCAGGAAACACAGCCACCATCCGATTGCCGACGCCCTTGTATTGGTTGCGCTCTTGGCGGACGGACACATGCCCCAAAAGCCCGGCCAGGATGCAACGATGGACCGCGTCCTCATCGGCCGGACGTTCGTTGAGCTTCACGCCGTCGAGATCTTCCAAGGCCCCTTGCAACTGCGCGTGCAAGTCCTGCCATTCACGCATGCGAAGGTAGGAGAGGAAGTGCTGGCGGCAAAACTTCCGCCGAGCCCCCTGGGTGCGCAGCAATTCCCACTGGTCATGCACCCCGTTCCAAAGTCCCAGCAGCGACAAGAAGTCGGACTGGGAGTGCATGAATCGGCGGTGCGCCTTGTCGGCCGCTTCGCGTTGGTCGAGCGGGCGTTCGCGCGGATCCTGGATACTGAGACCGGCGGCGATGATGAGGAGTTCTCGACCCGCGTGCTCGGTTTGTGCCTGGAGGAGCATCCGACCCAATGTGGGGTCAATGGGGAGTCGGGCCAGGTCCTGACCCAACGGGGTCAATTCGCGCTGTTCATCCAAGGCTCCCAATTCCTGCAAGAGCGAGTAGCCACCACTAATGGCCATGGGGGCCGGTGGATTGAGAAAGGGGAAGGTCTCGATGTCTCCCAAGCGTGAGGCCTTCATCCGCAAGATAACCTCGGCCAAATTAGCCCGCTGAATCTCCGGCTGAGTAAAGGGGCTTCGGGATTCGAAATCCTCCTCGGAATAAAGTCGGATGCAAACACCTGCCTCGATACGGCCGGCGCGCCCTTTCCGCTGGTTGGCACTGCTCTGCGACACCGCCTCGACCGGCAGTCGGCGGGTGCGGGTGCGAGGGTTGTAACGACTCATCCGAACCAACCCGGAGTCGATCACGAAGCGGATGCCCGGAATGGTCAGCGAGGTCTCGGCGATGTTCGTGGCGATCACCACCTTTCGCCTCGAAGACGGGCTAAAAACCTGCTGCTGATCGCCAGAACTGAGCCGCCCGAAGAGCGGAACCACCTCAGCCTCAGAGCCCAGTCGCCCTTCAATCAGGTCTGCGCATTCGCGAATATCCCGCTCACCCGGCAGGAAGATGAGAACATCCCCGACACCCGTCTCATAGAAGAGGCGCTCACACTCACGGGCGGCCGCATCGACGAAATCGGTGTCGGCCGGATCCGACGAAGCCCCCTCGCCCCCGGGCGGGCGGTACTCCACATCCACCGGGAATGTGCGCCCGGACACTTCAATGATGGGCGCATCGTTGAATGCCTTAGAAAAAGCCACCGTATCGATGGTGGCCGAGGTAATGATCACCTTCAGGTCCGGGCGCTGGGCCAGGAGGTTCTTCAGGTGCCCCAAGAGAAAATCAATGTTGAGCGATCGCTCATGGGCCTCATCAATAATGATAGCCTCGTATTCGGCGAGGGTCGGATCCCCCTGCACCTCGGCGAGGAGCATGCCGTCGGTCATCAGTTTAATGACCGTGTCCGAGCCGGATCGATCATCGAAGCGGACCTTGCAGCCCACCTCGCGCCCCCAGGACACATTAAGTTCCTCAGCAATTCGCCGGGAGATGGACTGTGCCGCCACCCGCCGGGGCTGCGTACAACCGATCATCGCCCGTGCGCCAAGGCCGGCTTCCAGGCACATTTTGGGGATTTGAGTCGTTTTGCCCGACCCCGTTTCACCGGCGATGACCACCACTGGATGAGCCCGAATCGCGGCCACAATATCCTCCCGGCGGGCGGAGATAGGCAGCCCCGGCGGGTACTCCGGGCGCGGCAGGGTCTGCGCTCGATACTCTCGACGTTCGATGGAAGTGCGCGCCTGCTCCAAAAGACGATCCAGCGGATGAGCCCCTTCGCCCACGGGCCGACCCTCTCTCACCCACCGGGCCGCGCGCGCTCCAAGCCGAACCCAGTCCGAGAGCATACAGCACGGCAACAGTTGCCGGAGTTCATCAATGCGCGGGTCGGTCATGCGGTCGGGGCGCAGAGCATGCGAGAAGCCCGGCGCGAGGCAACGCCGAGGATGGCCGGAAATCGGGACAGGCCTAAACGCAGGAGACCCACGATGTCTCCCTGGGAGGGATCGTCGAGGGACTGAGGCCCGTTCGTCCTCAGACTAAGAACCTCAGTCGAGGGTCCACGGTTGATGTGAAGGGTAGGAGCAGTTCAGGCTAGAGGCGCGACGATGAGCCAACCCCTACCTTCTTCCCGCCCCCCTTCCAACACCCGAGCGTTGGCCGCAGCCGTGGCGGCGGCCCGCGAGGCTGGGGATTTGATGAAAAAAAACCTGCGCCGTGCCAAGCAGGTGAACGAGTCGCATCAACACGACATCAAGCTCGAGCTCGATGTGCAGTGCCAAAAGCTCATCACCCGAGCACTGGCCACTGTCTTTCCGTCTATCCCCGTCTTGGGTGAAGAGGGAATCGACGCGGCCAGCGAAAAGGCGGTTGCACGCTGGGTCGTAGACCCCATCGACGGCACCGTGAATTTTGCCTACGGAATCCCCCATGCCGCTGTGAGCATCGCCCTGGAAGTGCGCACCGAGGACGGTTTCAAGAGCGAGGTCGGCGTGGTGTACGACCCCTTCATGGACGATCTATGGACAGCGATTCGCGGCAAGCCTGCCCGACTCAATGGCCGCATCACTCAGGTGAGCACCCGCGCTCGGTTGGATGAATCCATCGTCTCCCTCGGCTTCGCCAAGAGCCAAGACAGCCTCGAGGCGGCCCAGGCGGACTTTCTAGAACTCACCCACCGCGTGCGCAAAATCCGCATCATGGGTTCAGCAGCACTGGCTCTGACTTATGTCGCCTGCGGCCGCTTTGACGCCTATGTCGAGGCCGGGGTCCGCCTCTGGGACATCGCGGCCGGCGGCCTGATCGTAGAATGCGCCGGCGGATCCTTTGTCACACACTCCCTTCCCGGGGAGCACCGCTTTTGCCTCATCGCTAGCAACGGGCTCATCCACGACCAGATCCCGCACGCGCGGACGTCGACAGCGAAACTAAAGTCACCGAGTCCCAAGGGCGAATCGAAGGTTCGGATCCGCTCCAAATCGCAGTCGTAATTAAACCCAGTCGTAATTGAAGCTGATGCTAATACGCTCGGACTTCAGGGGGTTGGAGGGAACCTCGTGGCGCAGCCAGCTCTCAAAGAGCGTTACATTGCCCGCGGTGGCCGGATAGGTGACATAGCGGCGAGACTGCGGACCACCCTCCGCGGACACTGGCGGAGACGCCATGAACCGGCTCATCCGGGGGTCCTCAAATTTCAGCCCAGCGCAACCGCGGGGCGTCGCTACATAATAGGTGCCACTGACGACGGAATTGGGATGGAGGTGCAAACTGTGGGTCACCCCCCGAGGCATAATGTTAATCCAGCAGTCGGACATCCGCAGTCCCCGGCCACCGAGGTCCCATTCCAGAGACTTCGCATAGGCTCGCACATGCCGGTCAATCAACCGCTCCAGTTCGGTGAACGTGGAGGAAATGGTGTGCAGCCGATCAATGGTCCCATAAGAGGTATACCCTCCGGGGTAATTCTTTTTGGACCACTTGCGTCCGGCCTCATCGAAATCACGAAACTGATGGCATTCCCGCAGCAGCTCACGATTAAACACCGTCCCATTGGGCCGCAATCGCGCGCTGTAAATGAACGTAGGAAACCAAGCTTCAATCCGTTTCACAGAGGAAAGACTGCCCCAGAGCACCCGGTCGATGAAACCTTTTCAGCCACGCTGACGTCGGACAGAGTAATTCTTCAACGATGTGGCGTGCTCCGACTATTTTGCTGGCATTTCTTTTGTGCTCCTTGGGGACAAGCGCGCGAATTTCGGCATCTCCCGCGGCAAGCAAGGAGGCATCGGTCGCTTCTAGGGTGGCTACCACGGCCAACGAGACAAACGGTGCTCCGAAGGTTGATCACTGGGCCTTCGCACCTGTCAGCGATCCGAAATCGCCTCCCGTCCGAGACACTTCCTGGCCGATGAACCCGGTCGATTCGTTCATCCTAGCAAGGCTCGAGGCAGCCGGATTGAAGCCGGTCCACGCAGCCTCTCCCTGGGAGTGGCTGAGGCGGGCCAGCTTCGACCTCACCGGATTACCGCCTACCCCGGAGCAGGTGAGCGCCTTCCAACCGGACGACACCGGCACGGTGCCTGAATCGCGCTACGCCGCGCAGGTCGACGAATGGCTCTCGAGTTCGGCCTTCGGCCAACGGTGGGCCCGTCATTGGCTCGATGTCGCCCGGTTCGCCGAAAGCGCTGGCAGAGAACGGAACCACCCCTTCCCCGAGGCCTGGAGGTATCGTGACTGGGTCGTCGACGCGTTCAACGCCGACAAGCCGTATGCGGAGTTCGTCCGAGAGCAAATCGCCGGCGACCTGCTGGCCACGACGGCCCCGCCGGAACGGCGCGACGCCCTAATTATTGCCACCGGTTTTCTGGCCATCGGCACCAAGGGCCTCAATGAAAAACGCCGGGAACAATTCCTGGCCGACCTGGTCGACGAGCAAATCGACACCACCACCCGGGCCATTCTAGGTGTCACCGTCGCCTGCGCCCGTTGCCATGACCACAAGTCCGACCCCATTTTACAGCGTGATTACTACGCCTTGGCCGGGATCTTCCGCAGCACTGAGACTTGCTACGGCACCACCGGCGACGCGGCCCGCAACCGGCAACCCTCGAAACTAATTCCTCTGGAACGCTCCCCGCGCGCCGAGTTAGCCCAGGAACCCCAGCGGGCGGCTCCGGCTCGAAGACGTCCGAGCGAGCGCGAGGCCAAACCTCAGGGCCTCCCCGACAACCGAGCCACCAACGCCCTGGCCATGGGGGTCCGCGAGGGGCGGGTGGAAGACGCCTTTCTCCTCGTCCGCGGCGAGGTAACCCAACGCTCCGGCCGGGTACCCCGGAAACTAATCCCACTGCTGGGGCTCTCCTCGATGGACCCCATGCCGGCCTTTGAAAGCGGCCGCCGCGAATTGGCCGCATGGCTAACCCACCCCAACAACCCACTGACCGCGCGCGTTGCCGTCAACCGCATCTGGTTGCACCTGTTCGGGCGGGGCTTGGTGGCCAGCGCCGACGATTTCGGTCTCGGTGGACACCGGCCCACTCACCCGGAATTGCTCGATCATCTGGCGTGTCGATTCCAGGCGGGGGGCGGGTCCACTAAATCTCTCATCCGCGAATTGGTCCTCAGCCGCACCTATCGGCTTTCGTCCGAGGCCGATCCCGCATGCCAGGCGATCGATCCCGACAACGAGCTCCTGTGGCGGGCCAGGCCGAAGCGCCTCGATGCCGAATCTATCCGCGATACCGTGCTCAGCGCCGCCGGAACCCTGGATACCCGACCGCTCCGCGGGTCGCTGGTCGCTCAGATGGGCAACCCTCAAGACGGAGCCCGACCGTTGGGAGGTCGGTACTTGGTTGAGCGGGCCGGCGAGAGAATGAATTATCGCAGTTTGTACCTGCCGGTGATTCGCGATGCCGTGGCCGATGTGCTGGATGTCTTCGATTTCGCCGAGCCCAGCCTGGTGGTCGTGCAGCGGGATGAAACCCTCGTCCCGGCCCAGACCCTGTTCCTCATGAACAGCCCCTTTTCTCGGGATCAGGCACAAGCCTTCGCTCAAAGGCTGCTGCGACATTCCGATGGCGATGCAGCCCGGATCCGCCTGGCCTACCGACTTTCGCTCGCCCGCGATCCGGCACCCCGGGAGGAGTCGCGCGCCCTCGAATTCATCCGCTCCGAGAGCCTCGCCCGCGACACCCGCACCGGAAAACCCGCGGGCCGAGACGAGGCCTGGACCCTGTTGGCTCAGGCACTCTTCGCCTGCGCCGAATTCCGCTACTTGCCCTGACCCATGACCCCTCCGGATCCCACAACCCAGACAAGCATTCCCCCGTTCAACCGACGGGCGCTGCTCAAGACCGCCGCCGCCGGATTCGGATGGATGGCCTTCCAAGGTCTGGCTGCAACCGCCTCGGGCACTGCTGAAATTGGGCAAGGCACTACCCCAGGCCGACCCATCCGCCACCATCGCCCCAAGGCCCAGCGGGTCATCTTCTTGTGCATGCAAGGCGGGCCCTCGCACCAAGACACCTTCGACTACAAACCCCGACTGCGCCTGGACCATGGCAAACCCGGGCCCAGCCGCGGCAAGGGCACCCGGCTCATCGGTTCTCCCTTCGCCTTCCGGCAGCACGGACAATCGGGCCTCTGGATGAGCGAGCTCTTCCCGCACCTCTCTGGCCAGACCGACCGGCTTTGCATGGTCCACTCCATGCGGACGGACATCCCCAATCACCCGCAGGCTTTCACCCAACTGCACACCGGCAGCGCCCGTTTCGTTCGCCCCTCGATGGGGTCCTGGGTTCTCTACGGCCTGGGCCAAGCCAACAACAACCTTCCCGGATTCATCAGTATCAGCCCTCCGGCCCAGTCGGGCGCAGCCAATTACGGCAGTGCTTTCCTGCCGGCGATCTACCAGGGAACGCGCATCGGATCGGGCCGAGAAGGTTCGGCCGACACCGGCATGCGCCACGTCAGCCACCCGCAGCTCACCGCCAGCCAGCAGCGGCGACAGCTCGACCTGATCCAGGCCATGAACCAGGACCGCCGCTCGATGCTGGCCCCGGAAGCCAACAGCCCCATCGAAGCGGCCATCGAGGCCAGCGAACTGGCCTTCCGCATGCAGTCGGAAGTCCCCGACCTGCTCGATCTTTCCCGAGAAAGCCCGGCCACCCGCGCCCTTTACGGCATCGGTGAGACGGGCATTGATGGTTTCGCCCGGCAATGCCTCCTAGCCCGCCGCTTCGCCGAAGCCGGCGCGCGATTCATCGAAGTGAACCTCGGCGGCTGGGATCAGCACCGGAATCTGGAAGCCTCGCTTCGCAAGAACGCCCGAGCCCTCGACCGCCCCGCCGCCGCGCTAATCCAAGACCTCGCCGCCCGCGGCCTCTTGGACGACACCGTGGTGCTCTGGGGAGGCGAATTCGGCCGCACCCCCGACAGCCGCCAGGACGACGGCCGCGACCACAATCATCAAGGATTCACCGTCTGGATGGCCGGAGGCGGCCTCCGCGGAGGGCATTCTCATGGACGCACTGACGACCATGGCGCCAAGGCGATCGAAAACCCCGTCCACATTCACGACCTCCACGCCACCCTCCTTCACTGCTTGGGCCTCGATCACGAGCGCCTCACCTACCACTACGGCGGCCGCGACCATCGCCTCACCGACGTCCACGGCTCCGTCGTCCGCGCCATCCTGAGTTGAGGCCCTGTCGGACCCCCGAAACTGCGCAGAGCTAAAACCTCAGTCTCCACCGCCCTCCTCTTACCGTCGGTAGCGGGACCGGGCCGGAGCAATCATTGGAAGCGATCAAACCCTCCCCTCGCGCACAGCGCGAAAGCCCCATCCTCTCCAAAGCTTCCTCGCGCGCGCAGGACCGGTCCCGCGGAGCCCCTACCCTACAGCGCGCCCAAAAAATGCTTCATTTCGGGGCCCGTCGCCCATCACCTAAAAATATGCAACAATGTCCCCTTTTGTGTAAATAGGTGGGACCGACCCCAAGACAAGACATCGATTCCCGAATTGGAGAACCGCCCAAAAACCTGTTGCTGGAGATTCCCCAACCGGTAGGCTCGCCGCTCCTGCAGGTGATTTTCACTCGTAGGCAACGGCCTTAAACCGGCCCAACGCTCGTGCGTGGGGTGGCCACAATCGTACTCAACTGAATAATCCGGCCCTTCCGCCGGATGGGAACCTCAGCCGCCCCCGTGCGAGCGTCGTCGCCCAATACCAGGAAGCAGTGTCAACTACATGAGCACCATCGGAATCAAAGAACTCCTCGAAGCAGGCGTTCATTTCGGCCATCAGACCCGTCGCTGGAACCCCAAGA
>SYMJ01000179.1 GCA_005805505.1 Verrucomicrobiales bacterium
GATAGGCTGTTTTATCGTATTAGCCAATAAATTAGTTTTGATCAAGGTGACCTCGGAAACATCTACAACTGTTTTTTAGGTTCCATGGCGTGGCTTCCAATCAGGAGGAAATTTCCTGCACTCCCAGCCCGGTGACATCGGAGAGCCAGAGATACCTCGAGGCATAAAGCAGGTCTTTGGCTTGTGATTCAATACCAGCAACATGCAGGGGGATCATTCACGAACAGTCTCTGATCCACGCATCCACACACCATATCCCGAATGTTTCGATTCACTCAGGCCATTGTTCAGTTTCTGCTGATACTGACCCTCGGAATCCCCAGGCTCTGTGCTGCACTGCAAATTGTTTCGGTGGATCCTCCGGTTGGCACGGTCGAGGCGCTCGGCTCGATCATGGTTACCTTCAGCGCCCCGGTCAGTGGGGTCAGCCCGGCTGATTTTTTGATCAATGGAATTCCCGCCTCATCCGTGACCGGCTCGGGAGGCAGCTACAACTTCTCCTTCAAAGCACCGCCGTTTGGTCCGGTGTCCATCACGTGGGGACCGTTGCACACCATTCAAGACCTGAGTCTGCCACCCGTGCGCTTCGATGCTTCGGTGGCGGGTGCCAATTGGAACTACGAGTTCGTGGACCCAAGGCCCCCGGCGTTGGTTTCGGTGCTCCCTCCTCCCGGCGTAACCCTCAAGCACCTGGGCCAGGTAGAGATCCAGTTCAACCGACCGGTGACTGGAATTGATGCCGCAGACTTGCTGCTGAACGGTCTCCCTGCCCTACAAGTCGAAGGTCTGGGAGCCGGACCCTACTTGTTTCGGTTCGCTCCTGCCGGACCCGGGCTCGCTACCCTGACATGGGCCGCCAATACCGATATCCAGACCGAGAGTGAAGAGCCTCGGGAGTTTGAAGGACCCGGTTGGTCCTATCCGGTGGCACCGCTCCTGCCGGACCGGAAACTCATCATCCGGGAGATTCTCTCGGAAAACCTTTCTGGTCTGAAAGACGAAGACTTTGATCCGGAAGATTGGATCGAACTCTTCAACGCCGGAGACACCGAGGTGGATCTGGCCGGATGGAGCCTGAGCAACGATTCGGACACCCCAAGCCTCTGGGTGTTTCCCAGCCTCGTCTTACCGCCGTCGGGTTCTACCCTGGTTTGGGCCTCGGGCAAGGATCGTACTAATTCCCCACCGAGCCGCTACTTGCACACCAACTTCAAGCTGAACCCCAACGGCGGATTCCTCCAACTCTCCGGACCAGAACTCCCCCGTCTGGCGGTCGATCAATTCGACTATCCCGCTCAGGCCCCCAACTTCTCCTACGGTCTCAATGGAGCCACATCGGTCCGAGAGTTCCGCTTCTTTGCCAAGCCGACACCCTCCCAACCCAATGGAACCAGCACCCTGACCAATGCGGTGGCCGACCTCCACTTCAGCGTGCCCCGCGGATTCTTTGCCTACCCCTTTTCGCTGTCCATCGCCTCAGCACAACCGGGAGTCCTTATTCGCTACACGACCAATGGCAGCATCCCAACCCTGACCAATGGGATAACCTACACGCAGCCCATCGCCATCAATGCCAGTCGAGTCATCCGAGCCGCCGGATTCGCCTCCAACCAACTGCCTTCCCGGGTCCAAACCCATTCCTACCTGTACAATCTTCTCACCTATCGACGGTTGCTGCCGGTCCTGTCACTCGTCACTGCGACCAACAACCTCTACGGACGCACGGGGATTATGGAATTCTCGCCGCGCAACACGTTGAATCATGGGCTGGCTTGGGAACGCCCGGTGTCCGTGGAGTGGATTCGACCTGAAGACAACGGCGGGTTTCAGGTAGATGCCGGAATACGCGTCGCAGGCGGTGACTACATCCGCGGAATATACTCCTACAAGACGACGGCGTTGCCTCAGAGCAAGTACTCCTTCCGGCTCTATTTCCGAGGCGAGTACGGTCAGGGACGACTCCGGTATCCGTTCTTCCCCGGCACCACGATCCCTGAGTTTGACACCCTGCACCTCCGGGCGGGCATGAACGATCCCAGCAACCCGTTGTTGAAGGATGAGTTTGTAAGATCCTTGTGCGATCAAGTCGGCATTGTGGCCAGTCATGGCACCTTCGTGCACCTCTTCCTCAACGGCACCTATCGCGGCATTTATAATCCCACCGAACGGGTCAACGAAGACTTCCTGCAGGCCTATCACGGCGGCGGTCCTCTGTGGGATGTGATCGGTCCGGGCAACGCCGCGCTGGGAGGCGACACCCTAGCTTGGTCGGCGCTCCGAGCGGCTGCTCGGAAGGATTTAACAGTACGCACCAACTACCTCGATGTGGCCGCCCGGATGGACATGGCCAACTTCATCGACTACCTGCTGCCGCACATTTGGTCCGACAATGACGACTGGCCCTATAACAACACCCGCGCTGCGCGGGAGCGGGTGGCTGGTTCGAAGTTTCGCTTCTATCCGTGGGATACGGAGTTTTCGTTTGGCTCGCACCCCGTCACCTACGACACCATCGCCAACACCCTCTCCAGCACCGCCCCGCCTTGGGGCACGACCGACTACCAGTTGCTCTTCAACGCCCTGAAGCGTTCTCCGGAGTTCCGCTTGCTCTTCGCCGACCGCGTCCATCGGGCTTTTTTCAACGAGGGCCCCCTCACCGACGAGCGCATCCGAGCCACTTACACGGCGCTCCGATTACGACTGTCTCCATCCATCCCTGGATTCTCGGATGTCATCACCCCGTGGATCAACAGTCGCCGACGGTACGTGACCAACGCCTTTCAAAAAGCCGGGTTTTTGGCCTCATCCAATGCCCCGGTATTGAACCTCTTCGGCGGCCGCGTCATGCCGGGAACCCGACTCACGATGTCCCGAAAAACCGGGACCATTTGGTACACGACCAATGGAATCGATCCTCGCGTGGCCTTCTCCTCAGAAGTGGCCCCTCAAGCCCGTCGCTATGCCGACGCCTTGTTGTTGCAACCTCCCGTTCAAATCCAGGCACGCACCCTCGGTGGAACCAACTGGAGCGCTTTGGTTTCTGTCGGTTTTCAAACCGCATCGCTGGCCACGCCGTTGTCCATCTCCGAGATCCAATACCATCCGGTGGGCGGTGACGCTTACGAGTTCCTTGAACTCTACAATTCGGGTTCGCTGCCTGTGGATGTTTCGGGATTCCAATTCACTGGAATCCAGTTTCGTTTCCCCTCCCCGACCCTGCCCATCCCGCCCGGTAGCCGCCTCGTTCTGGCCAACGATTCCAATCCCGACTTATTCCGCCAGCGTTATCCCGGCGTGGCGGTTTCTGGTTGGTTTGGAGGCTCTTTGGACAATGGCGGTGAGCGTTTGGAATTGAAGGACAAGGCCGGCCGCATCGTGACTTCCGTGGAATACGGTGATTCGCACCGCTGGCCCCAATCGCCGGATGGCCAAGGCCCATCGCTAGAAAATAGAGACGCTCGCTTGGACCCGGACGATCCGGCCGCCTGGAGTGCCAGCGCTCCCGGAGGCACACCGGGCCTGCCACCGCCGCCCCCAGTCCCCCCGCGCGTGATCATCAACGAACTGCAGGCCACCGGTTCTCCTGATTGGGTGGAATTGCACAACCCCAGTTCTACCTCCGTGGATTTGAGCGGTTATTCGCTGACCGACAACGACGATCCCCGGCGATTTGTCATCCCCGGAGGCACCCTTCTCGGGCCCGGTGCATACCGTGTGTTTCGGAACTCGGATGCTGTGTCCGGCAGTCTGGATCGCCTCTCCTTCGCGCTGGATTCCGATGGCGAGACACTCGTGCTCTTGAACCCTTCTGGGGAGCGCGTGGATGTGGTGCGCTTCGGGCCTCAGGTGGCCCAGTATTCACTGGCCCGGAATGCCACCGGAGAATGGGTGCTCGCAAACCCGACGCCGGGCACCGCCAACCAACCCGTGGTGGCGGCGGAACTGTCCACCGCGCTGACGATCAATGAACTCCAGATACTGCCCTCCCGAGGATCGCCTTGGATCGAGTTGCACAACCCGGACTGGCGGCCAGCCTCCTTGTCGGGTTGGAGCCTGATCGCTTCCAACTCAGTAATCCCACTTAACCACGTTTCGTTCGTGGAGCCCGGCGGTTTTCTGGTGCTCACAGCCGACCGTAAAACAGGGCCCCGCCAACTGGAATTAGACCTGCCTAACCTGGCCAGCCAACTCGTCTTGCAAGACCCCTCGGGGATGGAGGTGCAACGCATCAGCTACACCAGCCAAGCCCGTGGCGGTGCTTTGGCACGAATCCCGGACGGCATCGGATCTCTTCAGACCTTGTCGTTCAGTGAGACCCCAGGACTCAGCAACCGCCTTGGATCCCTGGGTCAGATCCTGAGGATTTCAGCCTTCTCGGCGCGCTCAACTCCGGATTGGGTAGATATTGAAAATGTCTCGAGCACTCCCATTTCGAGGGTGGGCCTGCAATTAATTATCGATCCTCCAGGGCTTCCACCAACGGTCGTTTCTCTGGATTCCACCAGCCCACTGGCGGCGGGTTCTCGACTCCGTGTGCTGTGTGGATCGGACCTGTCTGCCGCTCTGGGTCTTTCGAACCTCATCACCACACCGACCCGCTTGCCGGACGATGGAGGGAGTCTTCGCATCGAAACCGACGAAGGTCGCCTCATGGACCGCGCAGATTACGGCCCGCAAGTGACGAACCGACCGGTCTTCCGTTCCAGTGATCTGTGGTGGTTGGCCGCACTGAGCGGAACCAACACCCCTCCATTTACCGCAACCGCATTGTCCGACGGCTCCACGCTCCGTATTAACGAGTGGATGGCCACAGGCGAGGCCGACGAGGAGTTTATCGAACTGCACAATCCAGACCCGCTGCCCGTCGATCTCTCTCGCTGGGTTTTGACCGATGACCCGACTGTTCGTGGTGTTACCAATCGGTACCTGCCCACACCCAGCTTCATCGCAGGCAACGGGTTCGCCCGATTCCGAGTCGAGGGCAGCTCGTCTAAAACCCCGGGATCGCCACTGGCCTATCGCTTGAGCGCACTCGGAGAAACTCTACGTCTCATCAGCGGTTACGGAGGCGTCATCGACAGCGTGGATTACACCGTGCAAGACGTTGGTATCTCGGAAGGGCTCTTCCCGGACGGATCCACCAACCGCGTCCGCTTCCCGTCACGAGCCACGCCAGGGTTCCCCAATGTCGCCCCGGAAACCGACACGGATGGCGACGGGATTCCCGATTACTGGGAGCTCCTGAATGGACTGCGGCCCGACCTTGCCTCCGACGCCATCCTGGATGCGGATGGCGACGGACAATCCAACCGGGATGAATATTTGGCCGGAACGGACCCCCGCAGCCCCACGAGCGTTTTCCGACTGTTGGTGACCCGTGATGCGGCCGGCGGGTGGGTCTTGCGATTCAACGCCCAGCCCGACCGGAGCTACACGGTGCAATTCTGTGATGGGCTGGGATCGGCCTGGTCTCGCCTTCAAGATCAAGCTCCTGGATCCCAGCGAGAAGAAGTGGTGATCCCCCTGCCCCTGGAGGCCGCTCAACGTTTCTACCGGGTCCTCCTCCGCTGAACAGAAACACGCCAGCGAGGAGACTCTCAGCACTGAAGTTGAGGACATCAGCCAAAGGGTGGATCCGTTCAGGTTTAATCTCGTGGAAGTCCTGATGAGTGAAAGCCAACCATACCAAGCCCACTGAGCCCGCGAGTTTCTTAGGAAAACGCACTGGAGGCGAGGGTCGGAATCGACCAGAAATTCGCAATGAACGGGTGCTTTTTAGGGGTTTGTTGCCCAATTTCAACCACTTTCCACTCAATAACCCAAGCCC
>SYMJ01000180.1 GCA_005805505.1 Verrucomicrobiales bacterium
AGGCGAATGGTATCTGCCGCTCAGCCAAAGGCTTCTTTTTTGGCCTTCGGCTGAGGAGTTGCGGGTTTCCCTTTAACTACGAAAGGAGCGACCCCGACCCGCGGGCTTTCGATCCGCGGCGTCTCGTCCTGTAGGTTTCCGAACAACTGTCTTCCGTTCGGTAGGCTTACGACCTTCGACTAATTTACGCTCGGCGGGCTTACGGCCCTCGGCGGACGGACGACCGGTAGGCTTACGGCCACCGGACGACGGGCGGCCCTCGGCGAACGAACGACCGGTAGGCTTGCGGCCGTCGGCTAACTTACGACGCTCGGCGGAGGGACGCCCCTCGGCTGGCTTACGACCGGTAGGCTTAAGACCCTCGGTCTTCCAGCCCTCACTCTTGAGCGGGCGAGCGCCGGGTGCCTTGTCGAAACGGCTTGATGAGCTCGCGGCCCTTGTGTTCACAGCCGCTGTCTCCGGCCCTCCAGGTTTTGCTGTCTTGAAACTCGAAGGCGCTGGTTTAGCTCCTGGCCGACTAGACGACCTTGGCCCACCCCTGCCAGGGGCTGGGTTCTCCGACCGGGCCGCCTTTCGGGCCACCGCGCGTTCTGCGAGCGGCGACAACTGCCGCTCACCGCCCTCGCGTTTGTGAGCAAAGGGCTGTTTGCGGAATCTCCGGACCGAATCGATGGTTTTGGGACGCGGCTTGGGCACTAACAAGATGGGGCAGCCCTCAAAACCAAAGGCCTTCCTCATTTCGCCCGTGAGGTACTTCATGTACTGCGAACTGAACAATTCGTTCCGGTTTACGAAGAGCAGGAACGTCGGAGGTGCCTGCCGCACTTGAGTCGCGTAGTAGAACTTCAGCCGATGCCCCATGTCGCTGACCGGTTGTCGGCGTTCAATGGAGTCATTGAGAGTCCGGTTCAGAATGGCTGTGGGGACCTTCTGCTTCAACTGGCTGGAGACGTATCGTACTGCCTCCAACAGACGGTCCAGCTGGAACCCATCCTTGGCGGAAGTGAAGATTACCGGAGCGTAATCGAGGAAGAAGAGTCGATCCTGAACCCACTGACCGAACTCCGCTAGAGTGGTCAAGCGTTTCTGCCGATCGTCGCGGTCCCGATTCTTACCTTCTCGAATCTCGATCTCTTGCTCGCGAGCTTTCCGCACGTCCTCGGACACAAGATCCCACTTGTTGACCACCACGATGCAGGCGCGTCGCTGCTCGACAATCACGTCGGCAATCTTTTTGTCCTGCTCGGTAATCCCGCTCATCGCGTCAATCACTAGGACGGCGATATCGCAGCGAGCGATGGCACCCTTGGTTCGTTCAACAGAAAAATATTCGATGCTGTTGTCGATGCGCCGTGCCTTTCGAACACCGGCGGTGTCCACCAGTACGTACTGTTCACGACCCGCCTCAGTCACCACCTCGAAGGGAACGTCGACCGCATCGCGGGTAGTCCCAGGGATTTCGCTAACGATGACCCGATCCGATCCAGTCACCCGGTTAATAATAGACGACTTGCCGACATTCGGTCGGCCAACGATGGCCAAGCGCTTCGGACCGTCTCGCCGGCGGCGCGGCAAAGCTTCGCCCTCTTCTCCTTCTTCAAGCGCCACGCCAGCCCCTTCCGCATCGACCTCATCGGTTTCAGCCGGTTTTGATTCGGCGCTCCACTGGGGCAGACCAGCGACGGCCGCATCCATCAGATCCTCGATACCATTCCCATGAATCGCGGTGACCGGATAGATTCGCTCGAAACCCAGCGCTGAGAACTCTGTTGCGCCGGCGGTTGCCTGATAGTTGTCGGCCTTGTTCACCACCACCAAGACTGGCTTCTGGATCGTACGCAGCTTCTTGGCCACCTCTTGGTCCAATGGGACGATGCCCTCCTGAACGTTGACGACCAACAGAATCACGTCCGCCGCCTCAATGGCCAAATCCACCTGCTGCAATGCCGCAGCGGTGATCACATCGGCGGCTTTTTCCCGGCGCAACAACCCGATACCGCCAGTGTCCACGAGCGTGTAGGGGCGACCATGCCATTCGGCCTCGGCCATCACGCGGTCCCGAGTGACGCCGGGTTGGTCATGCACAATAGCGATGCGGCGACCGACGATTCGATTGAAGAGCGCGGACTTGCCGACGTTGGGACGACCCACGATGGCGATGAGACCTGACATGAGGGAAATCATGGCGGACAGTGTTCAGGGGAAAAAGCTCTTTGTGGGATCTCTGCATCGCGGCCAATTGGGTGAAGGTCGATCGGAAGGCCAAAAAGTGCCTTCCCATTTCAGTTTCCCCCCGTAGCCTTTTCAAAGGTTTGCGGGAATCCCCCCGCCCACTGATATCGAGTTTTAACCGAATTTATGGCCGCTGATACGTCCGTCGTCGCTCAAGTTGAGCTGCCTTCACTCCGCCCTCAGATCCTGAAATCCCGTTTAGCACCAACTCCAGGACTCCCCCGCTACACCGCTCAGGTCCAGGATCGATCCGGAAAAACCGTCACCCTGGCCGATCCTCGGGCAACACGGGCCTTGGTCGCGCTCATGGATGTTCATGCAGTCGTCGGCGGTGCCGCCTGCCACTGGGGTGGACCGGCGGCCTTCGCTGAGGTCAGTTCGGCTATCCATGGCGTGCTCTTCGCGGCCTCGGATCGCCCCTGGCACGAGTCTTACAACTTTGTCAACGACGCCGGGCATGCAGAAAACGGTATTTATGCCATCCGGGCCAATTATGGTTTTGACGGAATGACTCCCGAGACCCTGAAGGGTTTTCGGAGCATCCAATCCAAGCTGACCGGCCACGGCGAATCGCATCTCAACCCCGAGGGAGTTCTTTTGTCCAACGGACCTCTGGGTTCCTCCATTGGTCAGGCCCAAGGTTTGGCCATCGGAGACAAGCTGGCCGGGAACAATCGAGTCACTGTGCTGCTGATGTCGGACGGAGCCTCCATGGAAGGTGAAGCCAAAGAGGCCTTTGCGGCTATCCCGGGTCTGGCTGGCAAGGGGCGAGTTAACCCCTTCGTCATGATCATTTCCGACAACGACACCAAGCTGTCGGGACGCATCACAGCGGATTCGTTTTCCATGCAACCCTCCTTTGAAGCCATGGCTCCGCTGGGTTGGGATGTTCGAAAAATTGAGAAGGGTCATGACCTTCAGCTGGTCTACACCGCGATTGAGCAGGCGATCTCGGACGCGACCGCACACCCTGAGAAACCCGTGTGCATCTGGCTCAAGACCATCAAAGGATACGGCATCAAAGCCACCGAGCAGAATGCCGCCGGTGGACACGGATTCCCTCTGGTCAGTGGCGAGAAAATCCTCGAGTGGCTCACAGAAATTTATCAAGGCGACACAGCCCCGGCCGACCTTTTGGCCTGGGGGCAGGTCCTCCGCAGCGACTGGGAAAAGAAGGAATCTGAGAAGATAGCCAAAGCCGCAGCTGCCGCGGCGGCCCCGGCTCCGGCCACAGCGGCCCCGGCCGTCAAGAAAGACAAAGTTCAGGCGGGATTGGCGGCCGGAGCCATTCTAGCGGCTCAGGCAGGCTACCCTGTCTATTCGGTGAGTTCCGACGTCCAAGGGTCTACTGGTATCAGCACCTTCCAGAAGGCCACCGGACGTTTCATTGAGGTCGGCATCGCCGAGTCCAACATGATTAGCGTTGCAGCGGGTCTTTCAAAGGTGGGCTTCATCCCCATTGTAGACACGTTTGGACAGTTTGGTGTCACCAAAGGAAACCTTCCTTTGACCATGGCGGCCCTTTCCCAAGCCCCTGTCATCGCCATGTTTTCCCATATTGGCTTTCAGGATGCAGCCGACGGTGCGAGCCATCAGGCAACCACCTATTTGGCAGCCGTCAGCTCAATCCCGCACACCACAGTGGTTGCCCCAAGCTGCGCCAAAGAAGCCGAAGCGTTCATGGATGCGGCCATCCGCCGCATCGGAGACGAACGCGCAGCCGGCCGTGATGGAGAGAGCGTCATATTCTTTGTTGGCCGCGAAAACT
The DNA here is from genome assembly GCA_005805505.1 of Verrucomicrobiales bacterium. Lineage (GTDB taxonomy): Bacteria > Verrucomicrobiota > Verrucomicrobiia > Limisphaerales > UBA9464 > SXXZ01. The sequence goes on from SYMJ01000180.1 coordinate 4,001, forward strand.
ACCCAGTCGAATGGGTCCCTGGAGCCACCTATACCTGGGGCAAGGCGCAGGTTATCGAGGAAGGGTCAGACGTCGTGCTTGTCGGCAGTGGCGTACTGTTCAGTAAGTGCCTAGAGGCCGCCAAACTGCTCCGTGCCCAGGGCAAATCGGCCACGGTCATCAACAACCCCTTCATCAACCAAGTGGACATCGAAACCATCGGTGCGGCTGTCCGCCGGTGCGGTGGTCGCCTGGTCACCATTGAAGACCATCAGATTGTCGGCGGCATGGGAGCGCAAGTTAGTCACGCCTTGAGCCGCACGGGCATTAGCCATCGAGTCACGAGTCTGGGCATCCATGGTGAATTTGGCCAAAGCGCTTACCTGGCAGAAGAGCTCTACATCAAGCACGGCATGACAGGGCCCAAGATGGCCGAAGCGGCTTTGGCATTGATTGCAGCCTGACGCGACCGATCAGTCGGTGTGGAGCTAGGCAGATCTCCCGGTTAGGACTGCTCAGGGCTTCAACCCATTAGAAGGTGCGCTCCGCCGGGTGTACCCAGCAGATGGGGAGTGGAAATTCCACTCCCCGTTTTAGCATCCGAGTCCGGCGAAATTAATAAAACGCCGATGCCTGTCGGGTAGTTCGGGTAGTAGTTGGTTCCAGTTAGTTTTGGCCCACGGCGTTCCTTGAGTGACCCAGGGCTCAAGTCCCCTTTCACCCGACGACATCAACGCGGAGGTCGCGCAGAGACATAAGGCCTGGCAGAGGCACTGCACGAATCGGGCGAGCCCCACTGCGGCGACGAGGACCAAACCGTTGTCGATACCGCTCAAACACCTCATCCACGAACCCCTTCGATCCCAGAACCACCCCATCGGTCAGGTGGCGAATCCTCAACCGCAGCACCTCCCCGGCGCTCAATTGCCCACCCTCCTTCAGCACCGCCAAGATCGTCTCCCGGTCCAGCGCCCTCTTCTTACTGTGCCCAGACTCCCCAGAT
>SYMJ01000181.1 GCA_005805505.1 Verrucomicrobiales bacterium
ATGAAGAATTACCGGCGGCTCCTGGCCAACATCGCCCGTTGGCTCCGGCCCGATGGACGTCTGTTTGTCCACATCTTCACCCACCGGGAGTATGCCTACCACTTTATCCCCCGAAGCCCGAGCGACTGGATGGCCCGGTACTTTTTCACCGGGGGCATTATGCCGAGCGACGATTTGCTGCTCTACTTCAACGACGACCTGCGGCTCGAAGAGCACTGGGTGGTGAACGGTCGGCATTACGGCCGGACGGCCAACCAGTGGCTGGAGAACATGGATACCCACGAGACGGAGGTCCGAGGCATCCTCGCCGCAACGTATGGCGCAGACCAGGAGACCCGTTGGTGGGTCTATTGGAGGGTCTTCTTCATGGCCTGCGCCGAGCTGTGGGATTTCCAAGACGGAAACCAATGGCACGTCAGCCATTACCGCTTTGCCAAAGTGGCGAGCGCGGCACCGAGACCCACCGTCGGCTAATGGCTACGCGCTGGCGCTGGTGTAATGGCGCAGAGAGAAGCGCCAGAAAAGTTCGCTGACCACGAAACAAGCCACGGCCATGCCTAACAGGGCGAGCCATTCCCACGGGGATGCCAGACGCTGAGCCAACAGCTTGGCGGGGACATTGGAGACCAACAGCATGGGCAAGACCCAAGTGAAAACGGCCCGATAGGCTCCCCGCGGGAAGGCCTCCGCCGGAAGGCGCGCAATATTGAAGAGGTTGTAGTACCCCCAGACGATGCCCTGAGCCCGGACTGTCCAGAAGGAGATGCAAGCCAGAAGGAACATCAGCGAGTAGTGGACGCTCAGGCCCGCCAGGCACACCACCGCGAAACCCAACCACTGTGCCAACGTCGGCACTCGTCCCAGCTGGGCCAGCGAATAGACGATGACCACCAGACCCATCAGGGCATTGATGATGTTGCCGATCTCGAACTTTTTCACCGAGATGAGGAAGCGCGTGTTCACCGGCTGCAGGAGCAACAAATCGAGCGTCCCTTTGCGGATTAATTCCGAAAGATTGGATAAATTGGTGACAAAAAGGGTGTGGAAAAGCTGCTGGATGAACTGGTTGCAGCCCACCAGCAAGACAACCTCCCACCGCGACCAGCCGGCGATCTGGTCGGTATGCCCGTACAGGACGGTCATGAAGGCCAGTTGAAGTCCGAACCACAGGGCCTCGACGACGATCCAGAGGAGAAAGTTCACCTTGAACTGCATCTCGTGGATCAACGAGTAGCGGATGAGCGCGGCATAAATGCCGGCGTAGCGAGAGAAGGAGGGCATGCAGGTTATTGGTTCAGCCAGCGCCTCAGCCACCGACCGCGGTGTATTTTCGCAAGCCGCGGGACCAGACGAACCGCGCAATCAGAAAGGCCACCCCCACCCAGGCCAACTGCAAAGCAAAACCCTGCCACAAATCCGCACCTTGGATGCGGCCCAAATAAACGCCCACAGGAAAATAGAGAAGGTACGGGTAGGGGGACCAGAGCAGGAGTCGGTGCAGGCCGTCCGGAAGGATGTCCAACGGGAAGAGGTGGCCACTGGCCAGAAACTCGAAGGCGAACTGGATGAAGATGAAGGTGCTGACGTCGAGCACCCAGAACGACAAGAGCGCCACGGTGTAGGCGATGAAAAACTGCAGAAGCCCCGCCATCAACACCGACAGCGGCGCGAGAATCCACCTCAAGGGCTCGGCCGGACCCACCAGGTATTCCCGCTGAAAGAACAAAAAGAAGGCCACCGGGATCAGGGCCACGCTGGTGTAAATCACGCGTCCGGAAAGGTAGAGGCAAAGCCGGTAAGCCAAGAAATCGAGCGGCTTGAGCAGGAATTGGCTGACGGCCCCGTCTTTGATATCGGCGGCGATTTGCCAGTCGTCTTCGGCGACGGCGGTAATGGCATCCACCACGGTGACCAACAAGTAGTAGCTCACCATTTGGGCCAGCGTGTAGGCACCGATGGCCGTGCCGGCCGGTTTATCGGCATAAATCGCCTCCCAGAGAAAAAGCGTCGCCGCCAAAGGGACTAATCCAAAGGCGGCCCGAAACAGGAAGTTAGTCCGGTAGACCAGTGTGTTCTGAATACCCATGGAGAGCACATGGCCGTACTTGCTCCATAGATGGGGCGTGGTCGGTGTCGGATTATGGGTTACGGGTGTCATCACTGTCCCTCGCCCGAGGCGCCCCGGTGGACCTCAGCCGCCAAAAACAGGACGAGATGACGGAGGCGGGCTTCCGGTTGGACGGTCTCCAAGATCATTTGCCGAGCCGCGGGATTGGGCAGCAGGAGAGCAGCGATAAGGTCGGCGAAGCGGCTCGGGTTCTTGATGCGCCTCAGTTCCTGAATGCAGTCTTCGACCCGTGTCTCCGATTTGGCCTGACCGCCTGATGCCAGCTGCCAAATGAGGTCCAGTGGCACCGGCTGATCCTGACGCAGGCGCACATCGATCAGGTCAAGGCTGCGGTTGACCAGAGCAAGCACCTCCGGGGATCTGTCCACGTCCTCCTTAATGGGAGTGATGAGGTGCGTGCGGAAGGGCCGGGTTTGGACGATCCGACCCAAGCGGACCCGGATAAGTCCTTGCAGCACGAGGTTGGAAGTTCCGTTCGGGGTTTGGACCGAGGCCCGGACCAGTCCGAGGGTGGCGATCCGGCAGGGGGACTCTCGCTTGGCGTCGGTCCGCTGCATCGCCAGGCAGAACATCCGATGAGTCTCCAGCGACTCGGCCAGCATCTCCCGATAGCGGGGTTCGAAAATGAACAGGGGCATCATGGCCTGTGGAAACAGGCTGGCCTCTCCCAGGATCATTACCCCCATTCGGTCGGGTATTAACATGGCCTCACGGTAAAGTGGGCTCCAGCCAACGCAAGGCGGGCCCTTGCTCGGAGATTGAATGTCCGGACTAATTCAGTGTCTATTGATCCAGCGACCGGGCATTCTTCCGGCCGTCCAAACCTAACTGATCAATGAAATCCAAACTCGTTCCCGCGGTGCTGGTACTTATCTGCCTGGGCCTCGGCACCGGATGGTTTCTGAACTCGAAGAAGGCTGAAGAGACACGGATCCAAATGGAGGGTCAGCAATCTGCCCTGTCCAATGATCTGGTGGCCACGACGGGCAAGCTCACCGAGCAAGTGCGGGTGAATGCCACCCTCGAAACAAATCTCAGCCAGCGCATCGAAGACCTGAACACGGTCTCCAACAAGTGGGTCGCTACTTCCGGAGAACTGACCCGCACTTCCGCCGAGGCAGCAAAGGCGGCGACCGCGGCCAAGACTGAGATCGAGCGCCGGGACAAACAGATTTCCGACTTGGAGGGAGAAAAGGATGACCTGACCAAAAAAATGGGCGAATTGACCGGTCAAATCGGAGGTCTCGAGAACCAAATCAAAATCACCGAACGGAAGCTCGCCGCTAGCGAGGGGGACCGTGAAGCCCTCAAGAAGGAGCTCAAGCGGCTCATCGCCGAAAAAACCGACCTCGAGAAGAAATTCAACGACTTGGCGGTCCTCCGCGATCAGGTGCGCAAGCTGAAGGAGGAGCTCAACATCGCTCGCCGACTCGACTTCATCCGGCGTGGGCTTTACGGCTTCGACAAGAAGGGCGCTCAACTGTTCCAGGAAGGCATTCGACCCAAGGCTGCGGCCAACTCGGCCACCAACGCCTACCCCTTGAAGGTAGAGGTGGGTACCGACGGATCCACCCGGGTGGAAACCGCGCCTAAGCCGTAGACCCCAACCCTTGGGGACGTCTTGCACCGGTCATACTCCGCGTTGCGGCCGACACCGTACGGGCCCAAACTGGCACCATGCACGGGCAACTACAGGATTCCCACGGACGAGTCATGCGAGACCTTCGGGTTAGCGTGACCGATCGCTGTAATTTCCGCTGCTTGTACTGCCTGCCCGAGACCGAAGAGGCCGCGAATTTCTACCGCACTCGCTACGATGGCCTGCGTAACCCAACCCCGGCCAACCCCCCGGCCAACCTCTCGACCACCCCTATTCACCGGGAATGGAAACCGAAGTCGGAGATCCTCAGTTTTGAGGAGATCACCCGGGTAGTCCGGATCGCCGTTGATTTAGGAATCGAGAAGGTCCGGGTCACCGGCGGCGAGCCTCTATTGCGCCAAGGAGTCGACCGACTGGTTGGATCGCTCGCGCAAATTCCAGGCGTCCGCGACCTGGCCATGACGACCAATGGGGCGCTGTTCGGATCCCAGGCTGCTGCCTTGCGGAAGGCCGGGCTGAACCGAGTCAGCTTCAGCATGGATTCGCTGGACCGAGACAACTTCAGGAAGATGACGGGGCGAGACGGTCTGGAAGGTGTGCTCGACGGAATCCGCCTGGCCCGGGAACTCGGGTTTCATCCTGTGAAGGTCAATGCCGTGGTGATCCGCGGAATGAACGACCACGAGATCCCCGATCTGGTCCGTTTCGCAGTGAAACAAAATCTGAGTCTGCGCTTCATTGAATTCATGCCGCTGGACTCCAGCCGTGCCTGGCAAAAGGGGCTGGTCGTTCCCGGTCGGGAGATCCTGGAACGTTTGCGCGGGGAGTTCAATTTGCAGCCAGTCGATGCCTCGGCCAATCCCTCAGAAACGGCGCGCCGTTGGCGTCTGGAAGGGTCTGAGGGCGAGTTGGGCATCATTGCTCCGGTGAGTGAGCCCTTCTGCGGTCACTGCAATCGGTTGCGCCTCACGGCCGACGGAAAACTGCGAACCTGCCTCTTCAGCCTCGATGAGCACGACCTCAAGCCGCTGCTGCGGGGCGGCGGCTCCGACGAAGATCTCGCCTCGTTGCTGCGAGACCGGGTTCAACACAAGGAGGCCGGGCATAAGATTGGCCAGGCAGACTTTGTGCAACCGCAACGCTCCATGAGCTGCATCGGCGGCTGAGGTCAGCCCTTGGTGAGTGTTTCGTCGAGGTTGAAAAGGACACTGGCCAGGGTCGTCCAAACGGCCAATTTTCGGGTCTCCAAATCGGCTGCTTTTGACGCCTGCCCCACCTGTATCAACGCCGCTGCCGCCTTGGGGTCGGCCCGGAAACTGCGCTCCTGTTGCAGGACAAAGGCCAGGAGCCGCCGTTGTTCTGCCGCGGTCGGAGGTCGGCCGACGCTCCGCGTGAAGGCGTAGTCCACGCGGGAGGCATCGTCCGGACCGCCCTCGGCCAAGATGCGCTGTCCAAAAAATCGAGCCGCCTCAAGCAGTGTTGGTTCGTTCAGTGCGGCGAGAGCCTGCAACGGCGTATTAGTCCGGGGCCTCCGTGAGACGCAGACATCGCGGCTGGGGGCATCGAAGGTGGCCAAGGTAGGATAGGTACAAACGCGTCTCCAGAAAGTGTAGAGGGCTCGTCGATACAAGTCGGGGCCGTCGCTCACCGGCCATTCGTCCATGCCGATCTCGGGGCGAAGGAATCCAATCTCCTTCCAGAGGTTGGCCACCTGCACAGGGTAAACGCTCGGACCGCCCACCTTGTTATGCAGTAGGCCGCTGACCGCCAGGGCATGATCGCGAATCATCTCGGCATCCATGCGGAAGCGAGGTCCGCGCGAGAGGAAACGGTTGTAGAAATCCTTCTCCTGACGAGTGGCATCGGTTGCGGCACTTTGTCGGTAGGTCGCCGACATCACGATGAGCTTCTGCAGGGCCTTGACGTCCCATCCGCTGGCGATGAATTCGGTGGCCAGCCAATCGAGGAGTTCGGGATGCGAAGGCAATTCACCCTGGCGGCCGAAGTCTTCGCTGGTCTTTACCAGACCCGTTCCAAAGCAGCGCTCCCAGAACCGGTTCACCGTGACCCGAGCCGTGAGGGGATTGGCTGGATCGACTAACCAACGGGCGAGGGTCAGGCGATTGGCCGGGAGTCCCGCTGGCAGGGATGGGAACACCGCTGGGATGCCCGGCTGGACAACCTTCCCCTTGGTCAGGAAGTCGCCACGGAGATGAATGTAAGTCTCGCGCGGCTGCGGATCGGTTCGTTCCTGCATCACCAGCGTGGTGAACTTCTGACCGGCGCGCTGCCGACGATTCTGCTCAAGAACGAAGAGTTCACGCTCAAGGGTACGGACCTTCTCCGAGGCGGAGCGCTGGCTGGCTGCCAAGAGCGCCGACTGCTCGGTCGACCGTTCCTGCGAGGACCGGGAGGCGGCCACCCGCACGTCTTCAGGCAGGGGCCATTGGCGTTGGGGATCTTTCTCTGTGGTCACCGAGATGCGGAATCGGCCGATGCAATGGCTGTTCCCATGGTAATGGTCGAAGCGAAAGGTGAGCCGGCTGCCCCCGCGGTATCCGGTCGGATCCTGCAACCGAGCGATGAGAAAGTGACGCTGTCCAAAGCGAGGACCAATGGACCAACCCGTCTTGGAATTACGATCGATCGCGTGCTCGGCCTTGTAATACTGCTGTTCCCAATCGGCCGTGGCGCTGCTGAAGAAGAGGTTGGTGTTGGCCGGAGCGACGCCCTTCATGGGAGCGGCGGCGAAGGAAAATTCGTCGAGGATGAAATTGCCACTGGCGCCCCAACGACCCGGACCATTCTTCGGGAGGCTAGGATCGGGCAGCACTTCGAGCAGGACAGCCGTGATGCCTGTTAGGTCCGTCTCGGCTTCGACGGTAATGGTGTCGTAGATGGCGTTGACCCCAGTTCCGAGGAGGGATCCGTCCGGCAAGTTCGTGTAGCTGGAACCGCCGGTGGACTGGGGGTTGACGAGTTGGAGAGTGCGCCACGGGTCGGCCTTCCGAGCCACCGACTTCTCCCAAACGGCCTGAGATTTCTGAAGTTCCTTCTCGATGCGAGAAAGCTCATCCCGGGTCTCCTGCAACCGCCGAGAAAGGTGCGCGTCGATGTCAGTCAGGTCTGGCTTGGGCACCTCGACCGAAGGGCCGAGACTGTAATTGCCCGAGTCCGAACTGTTGTTGAAGAAGGAGTAAAACCGGTAGTACTCCTCATGGGTGATCGGGTCGTACTTGTGCGTGTGGCATTCGGCACAGTTCAGGCTGAGTCCCAACCAGGCCGTGCCCACGGTTGCTACCCGGTCCTTGACCGCCTTGGTGCGGTACTCCTCGGCGTCGCCACCCCCTTCGTCGTTGACCTTGGTGTTGCGGTTGAACCCCGTGGCGATGCGCTGAGCCAAGGTAGGTTGGGGCAAAAGATCACCGGCCAGCTGATCGATGGTAAACTGGTCAAACGGTTGGTTTTTGTTGAAGGCCTCGATCACCCATTGGCGGTAGGGCCAAATGGAACGAGCCAAATCTACCTGGTAACCATTGGAATCGGCGTAGCGCGCGAGGTCGAGCCAGCCCCGAGCCATGTGCTCCCCGTAGTGGGACGAGGCGAGCAGGCGGTCGACGAGAGTCTCAAACGCGCGCGGCGACTTGTCGGCGAGAAAGGCGCTGATCTCGGACGGTTCCGGAGGCAGGCCGGTGAGGTCGAGGGAGACGCGACGAATCAAATTGGCCCGATCGGCTTCAGGCTGTTGCTGCAGCCCTTCTTTGGCCAATCGAGCCACAATGAAGCGGTCGATGGGATTTTGAAGAGTGGCCGTCTTGGGCAGATTTTCTGGAGGATTGGGTCGGATCGGCGCCTGGAAGGACCAATGCTTCTGGATATTGCTATCAGGCCAAATAGCACCCTCGCGGATCCAGCGGGTGAGGCTGGCAACTTCGGCCGGTGTTAATCGAGGCCCTTTGGGTGGCATGACCTCATCTGGATCGGTGGCGGTGACGCGACGGATGAGTTCGCTGGTCTCGGGTTTTCCAACCTCCAGGACCACCTTGCCAGATTCGGCCGCCTGAAAGGCCGCCGCCCGGGAATCTAGGCGAAGATTAGACTTTTGCTTGTCCGGGCCATGGCATTCGAAGCAACGCCGAATTAATAGCGGCTCAATCTCGGCCGTGAAGTCGGTCGCCGCCATCGTCTGGGAAACCAGGAGGGTTCCGGTGAACAGGGCGATTGCCTCGGGAAGCAGGGGGATCTTCATGGGCTCTGGTATTTCTGCATTTTCTCGGAGACTCCTTCCAAAAGCCAGACTGGAAGAGGCCCTGATGCGGGGAAAACGCAGGACGCCGAAGGGTAAAAAGACCCGGCGGGTTACTCGGCGAAGCGATCTTTCGACCGAGAGGGAAGATCACCGCACCCAAGCTCGGTCCGAGCCGGCCCATGCGTGCGAAGCTCAGGAGGGAAGCACGGGGCCTAGAAACCGGGTTCACCGAGAAATTGTTTCTGGGGCAAAATGGTGTTTGGGGAGCGCTTCCACAATCGGGCTGATCCTCGTAAGCTAACGGCCCCACGGTGAAGCCTTCGTCCATCCTGCTAATCGCCGGTGAGCCCAGTGGCGACCAACTCGCCGCCGAGTTAGTTCGCGCTCTGCGCCGAAGGACGGGTCCTCTGGAACCCCAGTTTTTCGGGGCGGGGGGGCCGGCCATGGCGGGGGCCGGAGTGGAAATTCTCTGCGACTTGACCGCGCATTCGGTCATCGGTCCCGCCGATGCCCTGCGGCAGTTGGGCCAGTTCCGCCGCGCGTTCCGAGAGTTGTTGGAGGCGGCCCGCGAACGAACTCCAGACGTGGTGATCGGAGTCGATTTCGGGGCCTTCAATTTGCGCTTCCTCAAGGCCATCACCGCAATGACTTCCGAGAGCTCTGGAACTTTCCAGAACTGGCGGCCGCGACGGGTGCAATTCGTGTCGCCGCAGGTGTGGGCATCGCGGGCCGGACGAGCCCGGGAGATGCCTCGAATTCTGGACCGATTACTTTCAATCCTTCCCTTCGAGAAAGAGTGGTATGCCCAGAATGCACCGGGTGTGCAGGTCGACTTTGTGGGTCACCCTTTGGTCGATCGGCATGGTCTACCGCCGGCGCCCCCCTTCCGATCAGCAGGGCAGCAACCCCATCTGGTGCTGCTCCCGGGAAGTCGCTCTGGAGAACTGCGACGCCACTGGCCAGTGGTGGCGGCCGCGGCCCAGAATGTCATCGAGAAAACCGGGGCCCGATGCACACTGGTGTTGCCACAGGAAGCCGCCCGGTCGGCTCTGCCTCCGGGGATTCCTCATCCCAAAGGCATGTCTATCCAGATCGGCAAACTCGCCGCAACCCTCGCTGACGCCGACGTGGCCATCGCCTCGACCGGAACCGTCACCCTAGAATGTGCTTGGTTCGCGGTACCCACGATCGCCCTCTACAAGACCTCGTGGAGCACTTACCAAATTGGAAAGCGGATCATCCAAGTTCCTTTTCTGGCCATGCCGAATCTCTTGGCCGGCAAGGCGGTCCTGCCGGAGTTCGTCCAAGACGCGGCGACTTCCGACGCCCTGGCTGAGGCGACCCTGAGACTGCTAACCACCCCCGGAGCACTCTCGGAGGCCCGGAAAGAACTCGTCCTGGTTCGCCAACTTCTGGGGCCTCCAGGCGCCACCGAAAGAGCGGCCGACAAGATCTTGGCGGACTAGCCGGTACCGGGTGGCCGAGAAACCATCCTCACCCAAGCACTTCTGAGGTAGGGCGATTTTTCCGAAAGCGCCACGTCGGCGAACATGACAAAGAGCGCCACTCTCCCGATCCAATACCACAGAGCCGGACCGCCGCAGACCGGACCGCTCGGAGATCGGTCCCTACCTAGGAAGTCCTCGGGCTACATCTGGGTGGCCGAAAAACCATCCTCACCCACCCACTTCCGAGGCAGTGTCTTAGAGCAAGACACTGCACTAGGGCATTGAGCAAGCCACTGGGATGACATCGCGCTGTCTGGGGTTTCCCTCAATGGCTGCTAAGAACTGATGCGCTCATCGGTGGATCCAACGGAAGAGCCGTCATCGGCGGGTCACTTTCTTACGAGCTGCCTCGAGCGTTTGACGTTCGGCCTCGGTCAGGCTGCTAATCCCATCCCGGGCGATCTTATCGAGAATGGGATCCACCTCACGGGCCATGAACTCAGCGTCAGAGAGTTCTTTTGCTGGGGTCGGAGCTGAGTCCGAACGGAACGACGGCTTGATGATCTTCCCCTCGGCCGCTCGAGAGACGGGGCGGGAGGTCTGCCGCTGTTGATTCCAACGATGCCAGGCTTCGGAGAGACGATCCCACAAACTCTCGCCCCGATGATATCCAGCCTGGACCCAGAACCACCCGAAGAGCAAACCACCCAAGTGTGCAGCGTGAGCCACTCCGTCCCGCGATGGGACCACGATGAAGAACACGGCGACACCGACCGAGAAGTAAAACAAGAAACGGGCCGGAACCGGAACAATGAGGGCCAGCAGGATTCGGGCATCGGGCTCCAGCCGACAAAAAATCGCCAAGAAGGTCATGAGCCCAGCCGATGCGCCCACCACATCCGGGGAAAATTGGTTCGGAAAGGCCGCGCTAATTCCCAACTGCAGCAAACCACCCACCAGACCGCCGGCTATCCAAAGGCCCAGCATTCGTCGGCCGCCAAACGCCGCCTCAATGGGGCGTCCGAACATCCAAATACCCAACCCGTTGAAGAACAGGTGAGCGAAACCGCCATGCAAGAATTGGAAGGTCACCAGCTGCCAGACCCAACCCGATTGCCAAACGCTGCTGGACAGGGCCCCGTGCTGCTGCAGCGACAGGCCCAGGTAGGCTTTGGCAATTTCGTCCGCGGCGAAGACCACCACCAAAGCGATGAGGAGCATCACCGTCCAAGAGAGACGGGTTCCCTGGTCCTCTTCCCGCATGTAGTCCCGATCTGAGAGCATTGCGTTTAACTATAGTCTGGGCTGGGTCCATTTTCCAATGCGGATCCACTCGCGCCGCATTCACCGC
>SYMJ01000182.1 GCA_005805505.1 Verrucomicrobiales bacterium
AAGTTCCCGCAAGCGGATCCGACGCTGACCACTCAGATGAAGAGCGTCGGCGAGGCCATGGCCATCGGGCGTACCTTCAAAGAATCGCTGCAGAAGTGCCTGCGTTCCTTGGAAATTGGCCGCAGTGGCCTCGGCGGCGACGGCAAGCCGTGGCGCATTGGCACCCACAGCTATGGCGATCGGGAAATCCTGCCCAAGGACCTGATCTCTCGGAAGCTCAGCGCCCCGAATGCCGAGCGTATTTTCTTCATCCGGCACGCGTTCCGGGCCGGATTCAGCATCGAGGAGGTCTTCCACCTCACCAAGATCGACCGCTGGTTCCTGATCCAAATCCAGGAGTTGGTAGATTTCGAAGAAGTCTTGGCCCAGTCGGTCAACTGAGCAGGACCGTCCAGCGAGCGATTTTCGGGCACGCTCATCAAGCCCTCCGGTCAGGAGATCAAAGAAACTTGGCCTCCAGACGCTCACCCCGGTGACTGCAACTGGGTTTTGGTAGTTTCCTTCTCTGATTCCGGGCTGCGAAGGCCTCCCCCTGGGACTCCGAGTGCCGACATCAATTCCGCGGGCAGCCGACGGGGTTTGTCTTCCAGATTGGTGCACACGTGGTAGGTGTGCCCTTCGACGCGCACCTGCCGCTCCGAACCCACGACACGGTAACCCAGGTTCAACCGCACGCCCCGAGCCTCGAGCACCCACACTTCAATTGTCAGCACCTCATCGTAGCGGGCGGGACTCCGGTAGTTGATCTGAACTTCGAGGACCGGGAAAATCAGCCCTGCCGCCTGCCAGTCGGCGAAGGATTTGCCCGTCGAGCGAAACCACTCACCCCGGGCCGCCTCGAGGAATTCGAGGTAGCGGCCGTAGTAAATGTGGTTTCCCACCGTACAGTCGGCATAGGTGACCCGGTGGAGATATTCGAAACGTTCCATTGCGACGAAGCCTTCCGGAAAATCGTCGCCGACTCAAACCGACAAGCCTGTCCCTCACCCCCCGCGTCCTGATAGGAGTTTGAGCACGTCAGAACTTTGACAGTTGTTGAGTTCAAGTCAGGCTATCCAATACATGGTCCCACCTCAGCTGATCGCCACAGTTCCTTGTGAGTTGTGTGGAAACCACGACGTGGAAGTCGTTTCCACTCACGACCGTGACGCATCTCCCCTGCAAGTGGTGATATGCCCCCACTGCGGACTGGTTTGGAATGACCCGCGGCCCAGCGCTGATGCCTTGGCAGCCTACTACCGCGAAGAGTGCCGCCAAGACTACAAGGGAACCCTGGAACCCAAACCCCGTCATACCTTGCGGGCCGCTCGCGTCGCCGTGGAGCGATGCCGCCAACTTCGGGGAGATTTGCCCCCCGGAGAAGCCGTTCTCGATCTGGGAGCGGGTGGAGGGGAGGTTGTGTATGTGCTTCGTCAGTTAGGATTCCCAGCAAGCGGCATCGAGCCCAACGCCGGCTATGCGCGATTCGCTCGAGAGCGTCTGCACGTTCCGGTGACCTCGGGCAGTTGGCAGGAGGCATCGATTGATCCGGGCTCCCTCTCGGCCGTGACGCTCTTTCACGTGATGGAGCATTTGGACTGTCCTTTGCAAGCGATGCGACTCATCCAGGGATGGCTCCGCACGGGCGGGCTGCTGTGGATCGAAGTCCCGAATGTGGAGGCGGTCTGTCAGGCCCCGTCCCACCGATTCCATCGGGCTCACCTCTACAACTTCAACGACGCCACGTTGGCCGCCCTGGGGCGCCAGGCCGGGTTTGAAGTCGTTCGAACCTTTACCTCGGCTGACGGAGGAAATGTCACGGCCGTGCTCCGAAAAACCGACCGTCCTGTCGCAGCCACACCGTCTCTGCCGGGTAATGCAGACCACATTCGCAGCATCATCCAAGCACACACCTTGCTCGGGCATTGCCTCTCCGCGGCACCGTTCCTCCGACCACTGCGGAAACTGCGCCAACGGGTGTCCGAGACGATCGGGCTCCTGAGCAAAAAGACACCCAAAGAGCTCATGGATCGAGTCATCCGAGAAGCCTTCCACTCCGGAGTTCTTTCAGTCGTCATCGACCTCAGTGAATTGGCGGCCGCTGCGATCTGAACCTCATCGCTTGCGATTTCCAGCATTCGCTGCGCAGTCCAAGATTCAGACTCCTCTCAAGGCACAGACACAGGTCGCTGACGACGATCCTTGGGACGCGGACCCACCGTACTAACATCGATGGGTTTGAATCCCACCGCATAAGCCGGCGAGTTTTTCCGAAGCCCTTTTTCTGGGTGCTCATTATCGACCAGCAGCGGGTCAGCAATCCGCGAATGGACCTCTTGCCCGCGTTGCCGCCGTTGGTCCCACGTCTGACCAGCAAATCGATAGGCTGCGACGTTGGTGCCCTGGCGACGATCGAACCATAGGTTGCCGTCACTCGTGAATTGGTTCGTGCCACCGCTCCAGTCGCTCCCGAGCAAAGTTCCCGACTGGGTGAGGATCACATTGTTGGTGAACCAGAAGGACCGGTGCGGCTCCGACCGGGTGCGCATGACCGAGTGGTTGGTATTCCAGGCCAGCAAGTTATTGCGGATGAGGTTGTCGCGGCCGTAGTGCTGGTGGAATCCGGCATCGGTGCAACGGGTGGCGATGTTGTTCTCAACGACAATGCCAGAGCTGCCTTCATCGGTGTACAGCGCCCATCCGCCGTAGCGGTAACTCTGGATGTCACGGAAGATGTTGTTGCGGATCACCGTGCCGGGCTGGGGCCCGAGGGTGTAAAATCCGCCCATGTCACTGAGCCGACCCTGTCCCACTCGCTCGACCAAGTTGTACTCGATCACGTTGGCCCGACACGGGGTCTCTTGGTAACCCCAGTTCCAACCCACTGAGATGCCCGTATAATACAAATCTGCGATGTGGTTATGGGCGATGGTGTTGGTGCCTGACTGGAAGACAATTACCCCGCAACCGGCCGCGAAGACTCGGCCCAGCCGAAGGATCTCGTTGTCGGTAATTTGGTGGGAATGACACGCATCCCGAGCACTAGGCTCAGTATCGCCCGGCTCTCCGATGCGCAGTCCACCTGCCCCGATGTCGCGCACCACATTGCCCGCCACTCGCCACCGTTGAGCTCCCCGGCCCAGTTCCAGCGCATACCCACCGAGGTTGGCGAAGGTGCAGTCCTCAATGACGCAGTCCGTCGCGTGGGTAGCCCGGAAAGTGCCCCGGATGGGCACCGCCGACTGGGGCGATTGGATTCCTTCACTCGGGATGCCGTCATCGGTTTCGGCGAAGGTGATTCCCGAAAACGTCACCCCTTGAACCTGGCTTCCCAATTCTTCATCTCCCTCGATCCGAACCAATTCGGTGAGGCGAGCGGCAACGACCGGCACCCGGTTCAGGTTGACTCCCCGGGGAGCCAGATACCTCAGCCAGCCTGTCTGGGTGTCGAGATACCATTCACCGGGTTGGTCGAGGGCATCGGGCACGTTCTCCACCCAGTAGCGGGCGTCCGGCTCATCCATCCACGAGGCTCGGGGGCCACCCAGCAGTTCCGCGACTCCCTTGTCGGTATCCACAGCCACCAGGGGCAAGTGCCAGTCGGTCCACTTCATGAGCAGTACTACCTGAGCATCCGGATATCGGGCCCATTCGGGCTTCAGGTCTTCGGAGCGAAACGGGAGGTCGATGGGAGATTGAGTTCCCAGAGCAGCACGGGTTTGGAAAAAACCACTGTTCGGCGTCCGCGCCCGCTGCGCCCGCTGGCCGTTGACGAAGAGATGATGAAACGCCGGCTGGCCATTGGTGAATTCCGGAAGGCGAACCTCCCAGAGGCCTTGACCTCCAGGCGCCTCTTTCCAACCGGTGATGCGACGGCCACCGCTCACCACGGCCTGACCGGGGACCGCGGACCGCAGCGTGATTCCCGAATGGGCCGCACCGATCTTGAGCGTCTCCTTCAGTTCATAGCGCCCGCGCTGCAATAGCAACGTCACTGGCTCATCCGGATTGGCCGCACGCGCCGCTGCACCCGCCTTCAACGCCTCGGGCAAGGTTCGAAACGGGTGATGAGGTGCGCCATTGCCTCCGATATTAGCGTCCGGTCGGACCACCAGGAAGGCCGCCGACAAGGGTAGAACCCAAGCAGGGAGCGACGACAAAAGGGCAATCCAACGCATGTCTGTGTCCGACGCTGTTCCCCGTGCGCGGCATTCGAACGATTTTAGTTTGACTGTCCTAGTGTCATAGGACACTTTATCACTACGCCCCCCGATGATTGCCCGAATCGACTTCCAATCCGGTGTCCCGGTCTACCTGCAAATCGTCCAGCAGGTGAAGGCGGCGGCAGCCACCGGGTTGATCCGCCCCGGCGACCCCCTGCCCTCGGTTCGGGCCCTAGCCGAAGACTTGCGCATCAACCGCAACACCGTGGCCCGGGCTTATGCCGAGCTGGAGTCCGAGTCGGTGATCGAAACCCGTCAGGGTTCGGGCTGCTTCCTGAAAGACGGCGGGGCCTCACCGCTGCGCAAATCAGTGCGCTCAGGCCGACTCGCCGAGGCGCTCGATGCGGTGATCATACAAGCCCATCACCTGCAAATTCCAGATCCCGAACTCCAGTCGCTCTTAATCGAGCGTCTGGAAGCCTTCCACCTGCGCCAGAAAGACCATCAAGCCCCGCGGGATTGAGTTCTCCCGCCCCCATCGCCAGCACCATTGCCCGCCACTGAATCCCTCAACCTTCGAACCGACGCCCCCTATGAGCACTCCTGCCATCGAGATCCGCGAGCTGAGCCTCCGCTATGACCGCACCGAGGCGGTCCACGGCCTGTCCCTGACCGTGGAACGGGGCCGCTGCTACGGCTTCTTCGGCCGCAACGGCGCCGGCAAAACTACCACCCTCAAGTGCCTGCTCAACTTGCTGCGCCCTCAGCAGGGAACCATCCGGGTCTTCGGGCTGGATCCGGTGCACGAAGAAGAAGCCGTGAAGGCCCGCCTGGCCTATGTGCCCGACTTCGTGGCGTTCTATCCGTGGATGCGCGTGGGCGAGGCGCTCGATTACTTGGCGAGCTTCCGGCCGCGCTGGAACCCGGATCTCGAGAAACGCCTGCTGGAGCGCTTCCAACTCGATCCCGCCGCGCCCACCAGCGGGCTGAGCAAAGGCCAGCGCACGCAGTTGGCCCTGATCGGAGCCATCGCCGCCGAGCCAGAACTACTGGTGCTCGACGAGCCGACCTCGGGCCTCGACCCCTTGATCCGCCGGGAGTTCATCCAAACGGTCATCGGCGCCTATCAAGACGCCGATCCCGGAAAACGCACCGTGCTCGTTTCCACCCACCTGATCAGCGAGTTCGAAGGGCTCATCGACCGCTTCACCATCTTGGATGCCGGGAAGGCCGTCATGACCGCCGACGCCGACGAGGCCCGGTCGCGGTTCCTGCGCGTGCGCGCCGAGTTCGCCCAAGACCCACCGCCCGACTCGGCCCTGCCCGGGGCGCGTACCCTTCGACGCCGGGGACGGACCCTAGAAGTACTACTCGAAGGCGACCCAGGCCCAATCCGCCAGCGCCTAGAGGACTTGGGCGGCCGCGACCTCACGGTAACTTCGCTGACCTTGGAGGAGATCTTCATGGAAGTGGCAAAATCGGGAGGTCGGCAATGATCGCCGCAAGGATTCCTTGGCGCAGCCCCTGGGCCCGGCTGATACCGCTGATGCTATTGGTGATGGCTCCAGCGGCCGGTCAATGGCTGGGCTGGATGATGGCCCCCGAGACCTTGGAGCCGAATTTCCTGCAGCCCAGTCTAGCCTCTTGGGCGGTGATCGGAACGGTGCTGGTCCTGCTGGTGAAATGGAGTGGATTGCTGACAAACCCGAGTCTCCAGATGGAGATTTGGGCTCAGATGCCGGGAGCAAGCCTCGCATTCCTGGCCGCAGCCGTGAATGCCATGTCCGCGCAACTGACGGTGTTCGAAAGTCCCTCCGTCTTTGCGGCCCTGGCGTTCGCCCTCGCCTGCCTCTGGATCTGCGCCAACGCCTTCGGCAGCGAGTTCGAACACCGGACTGCGGGGCAATGGCTGGTCCAACCCCGGAGCCGTGGCGATCTCTATTGTGAGAAACTCGGGGTCGCCGGTGGGATTGCCGGAACAGCTGCCGTGATCTTTTTCCTCACCACGAATCGATCCATGGGGGGTGACCTGCCTATGTTGCCATTGATATTGGGCTCTCTGATCCTCGGACTAGGTTCCGGCCCATTCTTCACCTTGATCAGCCGCAGCACCCTCGCGGGCTTCGTCTTCACCCTGGCGGTGGGCATGGCACTCTACCTGATCCTTCAAACCCTGCTGTCAGTTTACCTTGCCGGGCTCCATCCGACCTCAGATCGGCGCCGCGAGGAGGAGTCACTGCTCTGGGCCTGCAGCTCAATCTACTTCGGTGCGATGGCTCTTGCGAGCTGGCGGGTGTTTAAACGACTGGAATGGCGCGAGGGCGGAGCCGGAGGAGGCTCGGCACCGGGCCTCCATGCCCTCACCGGGGCCTGGGATCGATGGATTGGCCGTCGGTGGCTCGGACAGGCCGCAACCGCACAACTCATCCGCAAGGAGCTTCGCCTGCATGTCGTGCCGTGGCTGATCGCAGGTATCCTGGTGGGGCTCTGGGTCCTGAGCCTCCTCGTTCGCAAGTGGGCTCCCGGAAGCGAGTTGGGAGTGGCCGCGGCCAATCCTTCCACGGTGACCCTATACGCCGGAATCCTCGGCACCTTCGTTTTACTCGTCACAGGAGCCAGTGCCATCGCCGAGGAACGGGTCTTGGGCACCTTGGAGTGGCAATGGACCCAACCGATCTCCATGGCACACCAGTGGAGGATTAAGCTGGGCGTTGCCGGGGCGTTGGCCCTGACGCTGGGTCTGATCTTGCCGACCGCCTTGGTCTGGCTGGGCTTCGACGCGGAGGCCTTGGATACCACCTTCGAGCAGCCGGAGTGGCTGCCCATCGCCACGTATGCCGTAGCCTTCGCCGCCCTCTTCGCAACTAGCCTCTACGCGTCCTCCGTCAGCCACAGCAGCAGCAAGGCCTTGGCCTTGACTCCCCTGCTGTTGGGCAGCCTCTGGGCGGTCGGCGCCCTGACGGTCTGGCCTATGGTCGCAACTATGATCAGCATAACGCATCACGAATATGTTTTGCCGGACCTGGACCATGTGACGGACCCGGAGATACTGAACCGGACGCCGCCCCAGTGGCTTCCGCCTTTGGGGACTCTCCAACAACTCTTCACGATCGGAGCCATGATCTTGGCAGCGATTTGGCTCGGGTTTGTCGTCCGATCCGCACGGTTCAATGCTCAACGCCTGCGGATGGGGTGGTCCACCGTGTCGCGCCAGTGGGGACGGCTTGGCGGAAGATTGATGGCGGCATTGCTTCTGGGCGGCCTGCTGTACGTCGGCCTGAGCCAAAAGCGCGCCGAATTCGATTACCTCTCATCGTTTCGAATGCATCGCGAGGGGTTCATCCAATTCGCGACCCAAGCCGAGAAGGAAGGCAAGTTCACCCCCGAGTATCTCCGCCAGTTCGGGATCACAAACCGACCGTCCCCCGAAGAATTGGTGGATGACCTCATCCGGCATCAGGGCTTCCAATGGCTGTCTCGGGATTTCGCAATGTATCTCCAACGAGCGCCCGTAGTGGATGCCAATCCGCGCTTCCTGATGGATCCAGTGTTAGCCCGACGGTACGGGCTTCAGACCCGACAAACATCTCCGGTGTCCCCGACGCCATCAACCAATCCCGCATCGCCGGAATCGGCGGCCCCGACCCCGGCCCCAATGCCGATGATGAGTCAGGAACTAATGAAGCGCTACGGACTCCTGCCAAAGCGGCCGTCCAGAACCTCGGCCCCGACGACGCCGAAGACTTCCACCAACCCGCCTGCCAACCCCGCACTGGGCCAATGACCTGGGCGGATCCTTCGCTTCAACCCCCGTTGTTGGAGACGGGATGGTCCGTCGGCAGCACCCCCGGCAGAGTCTCGAGGCACAGCCTCCGGACCTCGGCCACCAGCATGGTCTGAGGCAGGGAGAGCCTCTTGGCCCGGAGGCTGATGGCGCTCCATTTCCGGCGGAGCGGACGCTTTCCCAGGGTTTGGAAGACCAGTTCCCCACGGGCCAACTCCAGCGCGATGCACCATTTAGGAAGGATGCCCACCCCCATTCCCCGCTGGATCATGTCCCGGATGGCCGGGACGCTGTTGGACTCGATCAGGACGTTGGGTTCGATCTGGTCGGGCCGCAGGTGATGCAGTACGAGGTTGCGGGTGTGTGAGTCACGGGGAGCCGCGATCATGGGCTCGGCAGTGATGTCGCCGGGGTGCATTGGAAGCGCGGATGCCCACGCATGATCGGGAGGCATCACGAAGCCCAACTCGTCGTAAAACAGAGGGTAGCATTCGAAGCGCTCGTCCGGCTCGGAACCCGTTGTGAGGGTCAGCTCGATGCGTCCGTCCAGGAGGTGTTCAAGGGCGTCGTCACGATCCGCTGAAAGCAACGTGATGGAGCAAACCGGATATTGACGGCGGACCTGTTGCAGACATTGGGGCATCACCTTCTCGCACAACGAAGCCGGGGCCGCCGCCCGGAGCTGGACCTGACCCCAGGTCCGCAGGCGCTCCAGGACGAAGCCCGCCGACACCATCTCCTTGAGGATGCGCTCGACGTGGTGAAGGAATTGCTCCCCCGAGGGCGTGAGCGTCACGTTCCGACTGTTCCTCTCGACCAGCCGACATCCAGTCTCCTTCTCCAGTGACTGGATGATGTTGCTCACCGCCGACTGGCTGATCCGGGCCGTCAGCGCCGTTTGGGTGAAGTTCTTATTCCAGGCGAGGATGCGGAAGATCTCGAGGTGCCGTGAGTTGTACAGCTGGCGCACCCCGGATTTGGACTTGGGCTGGAGCGCCTCGGCAAAGAACTCTGAGCGCTGCCCCTGGGCCTCGTCATCGTCACTGACAATGGCCGGTCGCAGATTCACTTCTTCTCGGCTGCCGCCTTAGCAGCAGCCTGGGACTGCTCGACCTGAGCGACGAAGGTGTTAAACTTATTGATGGTGTCGTTGAGGGCGGTGGTCCTCTCGTTGACGACGGTGACCAGCTGGTTCCGCTCCTCGGCGACCTTCTTCAGCGACTCGTTCTGGTCACGGATGATCTGGTTCTGCTTGGCGATGCTCTCATTCTGCGCCTTGATGTTTTCATTCTGGTTGGCGACGGCGTCCTTGTAGGCGGTGACCTGCTTGTCGAGTGCGTACTTGGCGTTATCAGAGCGCTTCAAATCGCGGTTGAGGTTACCAATCTGGGCCGTGTTGGTCGTGTCCTGAGCTTGGAGCTCTAGGACGCGGGTGTCGAGGCGGGCGATCTCCTTTTCCCACTTCCCTACTGTTCCCTCGAGCTTTTGGATGGACTCGGCCTTCTTGTTGTCTTCGGCACCGACCCGGGCCAAGTCGGCATGCAGACGTGTTTCTCTCGACCACTGCACAAAGCAGAGGATCGACAAGGCGATGTTGAAGACCAGCACGGTCTTGACGGGGGAGAGTTTCATGGCACGGGGTGGGAGGTTTTGATTTCCGATCCGGCAATTACTTGGCCACCTGGCCAGCCTTCACATTAAAGGCAACCCGCTGGAATCCAGATCCGCGCACGAGGTCCAGCAGACCGACCATAGCCCCGTGGGAGGTCTCGAGGTCTCCGCTGATGTACACGGGGAGGTTGGTGTTAGACTGGATGCGGCGGGTGAGTTCCTTCTGGAGGTCGGGCATCGTGATCCGCTGCTTCTCCAGGAAATAGGACCCGCTCCGATCGACCGCGAGGTTGATGATCTCTGGCTTGAATTCTTGGCGAGCGGCCACCGCCGAGGGCAGGTCTACCTTGATGGTCTGCTGCTTGGACATGGTGATGCTCACAAGCATGAAGGACGCGAGCAGGAAGAACATGATGTCGATGAGCGGGACGATCTCGATCCGAGCGTGCGGGGCGCCATGGCCGGCCATGATGTTTTTCATCGGGAGGGATGGGTTCTAGGTTGGTTCCGAAGGGAGGAAAGGGACTGTGGAATCAGGCCTTCGCCTCGAAGGCGGAAGCCGCACCCTTGACATTCGAGGCGGGTGCCGCATTCAGGCGCTTCATCAGGCCCTCGAGATGGGCGGCCACCTTCTGGAGCTCGGCGGCCAGGCTCGATGACTTGCGGTTGCTCCAGTTGTAAGGGAGGAGGCACAGGATCGCGATCCCGAGGCCGGCCGCGGTGGCGATCAGGGCCTCGCCGATACCGCCGGTGACTTTCTCGACAGCCAATTCTGAACCGCCCATCGAGGAGAATGCGCCCATGATGCCGGTAACAGTGCCCAGCAACCCTAGCAGCGGTGAGAGGGTAATGAGAGTGTCCATGACGGGGATGAACCTGCCGGACTTCTCCAACTCGTCGATCGCCACCACCTGCATGGCCTCCGGCATGGAGGTCGGGTAGTTCTTCAGCCCATGGTGAATCATCTTCAACGCCGGGTCTGACGATCCCCCGGAGACGACGATGGCCCGGGCCAAGTCACCGCCCTCAAGGGTGGAAAACACCTGGGCCAGCACCTTCGGCGCACGGTGTTTGGAATGAAGGGTCCACCACCGGATACGCTCTCCCACCACAGCGATGGCGGCAAGCGCGGCGAAGAGGATGGGCCACATGATCGGTCCTCCTTTAACAAACAGGTCGATCAACGCGTTGGCGAACATGGGTTCAATCATATTTTGGTCGGTATTGGGGTTGTTGTTCGGGAAAATGGCGAACGATGGGCCACTGTTTAGCGGTTAAGACTGAAGGTGATGGGGATCTCTAAGATGCGGGCCGGACCGGCTGGCCAGACCCAGCGCTTCCTGACCCAGTCGGCTGAGTAGGAATCGAGGAAGGAATGCCCGCAGCTCTGCTTGACCTCCACCCGCATACAGGCTCCGGCGGCGTCGACGTGAGCGACCAGGAGGAGGTTGCCCGTCATCCCCCGCTTACGTGCCTCGAGGGGGTAGCTGGGATGGGGATAGTCGGAACGGTTCTCCTCGCCAGTAAAGAGGGTGACCTTCGGCGCCGGCGGCGCCTGCGGCCGGGCGACCGCGATATTGTTGATCGGGGGAGCGGTGGCCATCTTGGCAGGACCGACCATCGTGGCCCCGACCACCGGCACGGCGAAGGAAACCTCCGACGGGTTGGCGGCGACAATGGTCACCGTCGGAGCCGGTTCGGCATTGGAATCGGAGGACTGGCTAGTCTCCGGGGGCTGCTCGGCCTCGGAGGGTTGCTGCGGGGGCGTCTCCATCATCACGGGAACCGGCTCCGGTTCTTGCCCCAAACTCATCGCGAAGGTGAGCGGCTCGCGGAAGAACCCGAAAGTCCCAACAAAGAGTAGGAAGCCCGCGACTGTGGAAGACCAGGTGCAGACGCGCGTCTCATCATTCACAGTGACCGGCAGACACATCAGGCTAAGGTCCGACACGGTTTCTTCGACCGGGGTCGGTGCCGATGGATCGGTTGTCGAGACGGCGACATTCATGTGGATTGCCTGAGTCGGTTGAATAGTTCGGGGCGTCCCGCCGGATGCATGCCTGAGATTTGTGGATCGGCAGATTTTTGGTCACCCGATACCGGCGGACGCCTTCCCCGAGCATCCGACATGCCAAAGCCCCGACCCCGAGCGAATGAGGTAACTCGCAAGGGCGAGATCCGGCGATTTCATGCCCCCCCAGGGGCGGGATCATCCCAGCATGGACCAGCGGACTGAATTCGATGCCCCGTCTTTACTGCGTTATTGGAAGCGGGCGCATCCGTGCGGGGATTCCGCAGACGTTAATCGAATCCGGACCAGGCGGACGTGATATATCATTTCGTCCGGGATACATATCGCATCCCGGGATCGAATCATGCGCGGACGACATGGAAACGATGCCCGCAGCAGATGGTTCTCCGGGAGCAATTGTCTCGAATTGAGCACCTGACGGCCAGTCCCTCGCCGCGCATGGACTCAGAGAGACAGAACGGGATCCGGGCGGCGGGACACTGGTCGCGCACCGACCCCGGCTCACCGCGCCACGCCCCGCTCCGACCGGCGACCATGCAACCTCAGTCATAGATTCGATACGGTGGACTGGTCGATCAACAGGGGCCGGCGATTTGGCCGGCGAGTCCGCTCTCATTGGCACATCCGATGCTTGCGGTCTTTCGCTGAAAGCCAAAAAGAAGCCGACGGCCAGGGAAGCCGGTCACGATCCAAAGTCGGCTTTAAATCCGCGCTCACAAGCCTCCATCAACGACCGTCCACAACCCGAAGCAATCGAAGCTCTGAAGGAACCCAGCAATCCCATGATGAACATCGCGCCACTCAACCGTTTCACCACCGGCTTCCGCAACAACAGGCGATCCTCGCAGTGGAGACTGGCGATTCTGGCCGCCGCAAGCGCGCACTGCGCGTTAGCCGTGCTCGGCCAAGCCCCAGGCACGACCACGTCAAAAGCTCCGGGAGGATCGGGGCCGACCAACCAGATGTCGGAGGTGATTGTGAAGGGCAACTACACCGAGGTAATTCCCACTGAGCCGATCCAGAGTGTCGTCGGCTTCGGCAAGACGTTGGTCGAGACTCCCAGGTCGGTCACGGTGATCTCTGCCGAACTCCTCAACTCGGCCGGCATCGAGAATGTCGAGGACTTGTACCGGATCGCTCCCAGCACCTACACCAACTTCCGCTTCGGCCTACAGGGCGGCATCAGTGTGCGCA
Source organism: Verrucomicrobiales bacterium (assembly GCA_005805505.1). GTDB lineage: Bacteria > Verrucomicrobiota > Verrucomicrobiia > Limisphaerales > UBA9464 > SXXZ01. Next base: position 12,764 of record SYMJ01000182.1, read on the forward strand.
CCCAGGCGGGCGACTACTATTTCCGCGGCATCAAGAAGCCGGACCCGCAGGGCAATTACCGCACGATCTTCACGGCCTCCGACAGCATCGACATCGTGCGCGGACCCGCCTCACCGATCTTCGGCGGCGGCCGGATCGGCGGCTACCTGAACTTCAACCCCAAGACCGCGCGCAGCACCACGGGCAAGTACCTGGAGAAGTCTGAGGGCAAGGTGTCGCTGAGCGTCGGCTCCTGGGATCGACGCGTGGCCACCCTCGACTACGGCGGCCCGGTGAACGGATTGCCCGGAGACCGCAAAGGCGGGTTCTATTACTTCGGCTATTTCGAGGATTCCGGCTCGTTCTACGAGACCTCCTTCGAGAAGCACTTCATCAACCAGTTCGCCTTCTCGGCAGACATCAACGACCAGTGGCGTCTGGAGACCGGGGCGGTGGCCCAGCTATCGAAGGGCGGACTCAACGGCGGCATCAACCGCGTGACCCAGGAGCTGTTCACCCAAGGCAAGTACTGGCGCGGCAACCTGGCTGTGCCCTTGGACGGAGACGGCAACGGCAAAATCTCCGAGCGCGAGCTCTTCGCGTCGCGACCGGCCACGGCCACCTACAACCCGATCTTCGTCAATTTCGGGACCATCTCCACCCCGAACCAGCTCGCCAGTCTCAAGAAGCAGGCGGTGGACGCCACTGGCAAGCCCAACGGTGCACTCGTGGACATCGTGACCGGAAAACCCATCGGCACCGGGGCGGCCGCGCTGACCAAGCTGCCGGAACCCTGGCAGCTCGATTACAACAGCTTCAAGCTGGTGGACGTCGACTACTCCAAGACCCTTGGTGAGGACTTCTACCAAGCCGACGTCTACGACTTCTTCCTCGATACGATCAACGACGGGAACGAGCGGCTGACGATGCGCAACCAGCTCTTCTACCACTTCTACAACCAAATCAAGGACGGGCGGAATCCGTTCTCCCAGATCCAGGAGCCTTCGGTGTTCGAGGAGAAGTTCGTCATCACCCACGATGCGGACTGGATGCCCTCGTGGTGGGACGCGAAGTTCCTCGCCTCGCCCAACGTGCGGTTCACCGACACTTACCGCGAGAACACCACGAACTCCGACTTCGACCAGCGGCGCGACCTGATGTCGGGCCCGGCCGGCGGGTACCGGCCCAACGACACCTTCTACAGTTTCCTCGACCGCCCGGGCCTCGACGGGAGCGCGATCACCCAGATCAACAGCTCCAAATACTGGGAGTCCGGCGTCGGTCTGCTCACCGACCAGACCTTCCTCGACAAGCTCAACCTCGTGGCTGGGGGGCGTTTCGACCACGTGGCGGGCGACCACTACGAGCCGGCCGGCGTCTTCCGCGGCAAGAATGCCGGCAATATCGGCACCACGGCAGGCCTCGACCAGCGCCTGACCTCGACAGGCACCTACACCTCGGGCCGCGACAGCGCCATGAGCTGGAACGGCAGCGTGAGCTACGGGCTCCCCTACAACATCCGCCCCTACTTCACGGTCGCCCAGCAGGCCGCGCTCATCGTCGACGCCTCAGACGCCTCGGTAGCCCGGAACACCTGGCTGAATGGTGCCTTCGGCAGCTCCGAACTGCAGGAAGCCGGCATCAAGACTTCCCTCTTCAAGGACAAATTGTTCCTGACGGTCGCAGCCTTTAGGCAGTCGCGCATCGCCTTCTCGCAGGGGGATGCCGAGGCCTCGGTCGACAAGACGGAGTCCCAGGGCATCGAGACGGAGGTCCGATGGGCACCCACCCGCAGCTTTAGCCTCGTCGGCTCGGTGGTGTTCAGCAAGGCGCGGTTCCTCGACGGTTCCGACCAGACGGTCCGCATCAACGGCCGCTACGCCGGGTTCTCCGACGTGGTGGACCCCGCCACGGGTCAGGTGCTTGTCCCGGCCGAGGCCTTCGGATGGGGCGGTATTCCGCAAGTCCGAATCCTCGGGGGCGATGTCTACCCGGAGGTTCCCGGCAACCCCGACAAGGTCGTCAACCTGTTCGCCACCTACACGCATGACAGCGGCGTCGGCACGTCCTTCGGGGTGACCCATCAGGGTGGGTTCTCAGCCGACCGGACGCTGCTTTGGGTTTTGCCTGCGGCGACGGTGCTCAACGCGTCCCTTTTCTATTCGCGGGGCCAGTGGAGCACCAAGCTCGACTTCAACAACATCACCGACGAGCTGTTCTTCGTCCGAGGTGCGAACAACGGGATGATCGTGGGTGTGCGACAGCCCTTCAACGTCGAGTTCACCATCGCCCGGGCCTTCTAAGGATCCCCATGAGCACCACCTCAACCGGGGCCTCCCGACGGACGGCGGCCGAAGCAAAGGGTCCGGGCCGACTGGACCGTCGGGTGTTCCTCAAGCAGGCCGCCGGCGGGACTGGTGTCGTCACCGCAGCGCTCCTGAGCGTGGGACGAGTGTCGGTCGCGGAAGCTGCCGAGCCTGCGGAGGCGAAGGCCACCGGGCTGACCCACCTCTCGGCCACCCGCCTCGCGGCGATGATTCGAGCGAAGAAGACCTCGTCGGTGGAGGTGGTGACGGCATTCCTAAAACGCATCGAGGTGGTGAACCCGAAACTCAATGCCGCCGTGGCGTTGTGCGCCGAGCGCGCGCTCGACGAGGCGACGAAGGCCGACGCGCTCCTAGCCCGCGGGGAGGTGCGCGGCCCACTGCATGGCGTGCCGATGACGCTCAAGGACTCGATCGATGCCGAGGGCGTTGTCAGCACCGGTTGCACCCTCGGACGCAAGGAGTTCGTGCCCAAGGCTGATGCGACCGTGGCGGCACGCCTGAGGGCCGCCGGCGCAATCCTGATGGGCAAGACGAACACGCCAGAGTTCACCATGGGTTCCTTCACGGACAACCTCGTCTACGGCCGGACCAACAACCCCTACGACCTGAAAAGGATACCCGGCGGGAGCAGCGGTGGATCCGGCGCACTCGTGGCGGCCGAGGGAACCCCCTTCGACATCGGTTCCGACACCGGCGGGAGCATCCGCTCGCCCTGCCACTTCAACGGGGTGGCCGGCATCAAGCCCACCCAGTGCCGGGTTCCCCGGACCGGCCACATCGTCGACCTCCACGGGATCTTCAACACCCGCACCCAACTCGGTCCCATCGCCCGGCGCGTGGAGGATCTGGACCTGATCCTGAGGATCATCATGGGATCGGACCTCATCGACAGCCATGTCAACGACGTGCCTCTGGGACCGGTCGACGACGTGCGGCTCAAAGATCTGCGGGTCGCCTTCTACACCGATGCCGAGGGCTACCATCAACCGGCCTCGGAGACCGTCGAGATGGTCGGCCGGGTGGTCCGCTCGCTGGCCGACTCAGTCGGCTCTGTGATCGAGAGTGCACCTCCCGCCGTCGCCGAGGGCTTGGCGATCATGCAGCGGGCCCGTGACGCCGGGGGCGGCAGCCACATCACACGGACTGCGCGCAAGTCGGGGACCACGAAGCTTTTCCCGAAGGTGCAGGAGCGGGTGACCGGGACACTGAAACCGGCCTCCGAGTTCACCTTCCTGCTCGAGGAGGAGGATCGCATCCGCAAGCTGCAACTCGGCTGGTTCAAGGACTACGATGTCATCCTCTGCCCGGTGCACGCCCACGCCGCACCGCTTCACGATGCGCCTAACCCCACCCACGCGAGTTACCGCACGATCTACAACCTTAACGGCTGGCCGGCGGGCGTCGTCCGCGCAGGCACCTCGCCCGAGGGCCTCCCAATGGGCATTCAGGTGATCGGACGCCCCTGGAGAGAAGACGTGGTGTTCGCCGTGCTCACTGCCATCGAAGCGATGACCGGAGGTTGGAAGACACCGGCCGGCCTCGCCTCCTGAAAGAACCCAGCGCCCTCTCCAGAAAACCATGAGTGCCAAGACCTCCTCACCTCCCAAGAACGCAGACGCCTCCCTCGGGCGCCGCCAATTCATCACCGCCGGCGGACTTACGCTGGGAGCCATTGCCACCGGGGTCCGCGGCCTCCGGGCGGCCACGCCTCCGGGGCCCGCCGTGGGCAACGACCTCGTGCAAATGTCCGTCACACGCCTGGCCGAGGCGATCCGGACCCGCAAGGTCTCCTGCGTCGAGTCGACCACCGCCTACTTCCGGCGCATCTCGGTCGTGAACCCGAAGATCAACGCCGTGGTGACACTTTGCGAGGAACGCGCCCTGGCCGAGGCCCGTGCGGCCGACGAGGCGGTAGCCCGCGGCGCGAAGCTGGGCCCCCTCCACGGGGTGCCCTTCACCATCAAGGATTCCCTGGAAACTGCCGGGGTCCGGAGCACCTCCGGCACACTGGGTCGCGCCTCGTTTATTCCGACCAAGGACGCCACGGTGGTGGCACGGGTGCGGGCCGCCGGGGCGATCCTCATCGGCAAGTCCAACACGCCGGAGTTCACCATGGGCGGGGGCACCAAGGGGACGTCGAACCTCGTGTTCGGACAGACCTACAACCCCTACAATCTGGCCCACTCGCCCGCCGGCAGCTCCGGAGGCGCCGGCGCGATCGTCGC